>NZ_CP108101.1:3983929-4290386 GCF_036195325.1 Streptomyces sp. NBC_00234
TCCGGACGGCACCAAGTCCTCCGTCGACGGCGACTTCGTCGCGCAGGGCATCGGCAACATCGGCGGCGGGCTCTTCGGCGCCCTGCCGGCGGGCGGCTCCATGTCCCGTACCGGAGTCGCGGTCGGCGCGGGCGCGAGCACCCGGTGGACCGGGATCTTCGCGGGGGTCTGGCTGGCCCTGCTGGTGCTGACGCTCGGCTCGCTGGCGGAGCGGATCCCGATGCCGGTGATCGGCGGCCTGATCATCGTCATCGGCTGCGAGCTGATCTGGGGGCGCCGCAAGGACATCCTGCTGGTGATGCGGACGTCACCGCTGTCGGCGGCGGCCATGGTCGTCACCTTCGTCGCCACGACCCAGCTCCCCCTCCAGCAGGCCATCGTCGTCGGCGCGCTGCTGTCCCTGCTGCTGTACTGCGTGCAGGCGGCCCGGCAGGGCGGGCTGCGCGGACTGGAGCGCGGCACGGGACCGGGTGCGTGGCGGTTCACCGAGCCGCCGGCACGGGTCGGGCCCGGCGAGGTCGTCGTCCTCTTCTACGACGGTGCGAGCCTGTTCGCGGAGGCACCCCGGATCGACGCCCAGTGGCCCGACGTGTCGCAGGCGCGGGGCGCGGCGGTGGTGCTCTCGCTCCGCACCGCGCCCGACGTGCCGTCCTCGGTGGTGCTGAAGCTGCTGCGGCGGTACGCCCGGGACCTGGAGCAGCACGGCGGGCGGCTCTATCTGGCGGGGGTCGAGCCGGGCCTCGCGCAGGTGCTGCGGCGGACCGGGATCACGGCGGAGCTGGGGGAGGACCGGGTGCTTCCGGCCCGGGAGGAGATCTTCCGGGCGCAGCGGGAAGCGATCGCGCGGGCCGAGCGGTGGGTCGCCGAGCAGCGGGAATCGCCGCGTCCGGGGGGTGCGGAATAGGTCGCGGGGGTGCCCGGTTGTAGGGTGTGTTCATATAGTTCAATCTTCAACCAAATCAATTCGAGCATCTGGAGGCGGGCGTCATGCAGTTCGGGATCTTCACCGTCGGAGACGTCACCACCGACCCCACGACCGGCCGGACACCGAGCGAGCACGAGCGGATCAAGGCGACCATCGAGATCGCGCTCAAGGCCGAGGAAGTGGGCCTGGACGTCTTCGCGACCGGCGAGCACCACAACCCGCCGTTCGTCCCGTCCTCCCCGACGACCACGCTCGGCTACATCGCCGCCCGCACCGAGAAGCTGATCCTCTCCACGTCCACCACGCTGATCACCACCAACGACCCGGTGAAGATCGCCGAGGACTACGCGACCCTCCAGCACCTCACGGACGGCCGCATGGACCTGATGATGGGCCGGGGAAACACCGGACCGGTCTACCCCTGGTTCGGCAAGGACATCCGCCAGGGCATCCCGATGGCGATCGAGAACTACGCCCTGCTGCACAAGCTGTGGCGCGAGGACGTCGTCGACTGGGAGGGCAAGTTCCGCACGCCGCTCCAGTCCTTCACCGCCACCCCGCGCCCGCTGGACGGCGTCCCGCCGTTCGTCTGGCACGGCTCCATCCGCTCGCCGGAGATCGCCGAACAGGCCGCGTACTACGGCGACGGCTTCTTCCACAACAACATCTTCTGGCCCATGGAGCACACGGAGAAGATGGTCGCCCTCTACCGCAGGCGCTACGCCCACTACGGGCACGGCACCCCCGAGCAGGCCATCGTGGGCCTCGGCGGCCAGGTGTTCATGCGGAAGAACTCGCAGGACGCGGTACGGGAGTTCCGGCCGTACTTCGACAACGCACCGGTCTACGGCCACGGACCCTCGCTGGAGGAGTTCACCGAGCAGACCCCGCTGACCGTCGGCTCCCCGCAGGAGGTCATCGAGCGGACCCTGTCCTTCCGTGACTCCGTCGGCGACTACCAGCGCCAGCTGTTCCTGATGGACCACGCGGGACTGCCGCTGAAGACGGTCCTGGAGCAGCTCGACATCCTCGGCGAGGAAGTCGTGCCGGTGCTCCGCAAGGAGTTCGCCCGGCTGCGCCCGGCCGGCGTGCCGGAAACCCCCGTCCACCCGGCGGTCACCGCCGCCCGTACGGCCGCTGCCGCCAAGGAGGTCTGAACACCGTGTTCGCCACCGCACCCCTGAAGATCGTCGCCGTCTCGGCCGGGCTGAGCAGCCCCTCGTCCACCCGGCTGCTGGCCGACCGGCTGGCCGAGGCCGCCCGCGAGCGGCTGGAGGCCGACCAGGACCGCAGGGTCGACGTCCAGGTCGTCGAGCTGCGCGACCTGGCCGTCGACATCGCGAACAACCTGGTCACCGGCTTCCCGCCGCGCGCCCTGAAGGACGCGATCGAAGCGGTGACGGAGGCGGACGGACTGATCGCCGTGACGCCGGTCTTCACCGCCTCGTACAGCGGGCTGTTCAAGTCGTTCTTCGACCTGATCGACCACACCGCGCTGACCGGCAAGCCCGTCGTGATCGCGGCGACGGGCGGCACGGCCCGGCACTCCCTGGTCCTGGAGCACGCGCTGCGCCCGCTCTTCGCCTACCTGCGGGCCGTCACCCTGCCGACGTCCGTGTACGCGGCGTCGGAGGACTGGGGCTCGTCCGGCGACGAGTACACCGAGGGCCTGCCCTCCCGCATCCGCCGGGCGGGCGGCGAGCTCGCCTCGGCGGTCCTGGGACGGACGGTCTCCGGGGCCTCGCGGGCACTCGGCCTGGACGACGGCGAGGACGCGGTCGTGCCGTTCGAGCAGCAGCTCGCCGATCTCCGGCTGGACTGACCCCCGTACGCCGACCCGCGAGGGACGCAATGTCCGGTTTGACTACAGTTGGACCGAACGTCGAATCAAGCTGAACCGAGCTGGAGGCAGACATGGGCAGAATCGTCGTGGGCGTGGACGGCTCCGAGCCGTCGATCAAGGCGCTGCACTGGGCCGTACGCCAGGCCGAGCTGACCGGCGACTCCGTCGAGGCCGTGAACAGCTGGGAGTACCCCGCCACCAGCTGGGCGTCCATGATGCCGGGCATGCCGGAGGACTTCGATCCGCAGGCCGTGGCGACCGTGGCGCTCACCGAGGCGCTGGAGGAGGCCCTCGGCGCCGAGGGAGCGGCCGGCGTCAGCAAGGTCGTGGTGATCGGCAATCCCGCACAGGCCCTGCTGGACCGGGCCAAGGGCGCCAGTCTGCTGGTCGTCGGCGCACGCGGCTACAGCGGCTTCAAGGCGACGCTGCTCGGCTCGGTCAGCCTGCACGTCGCCCAGCACGCATCGTGCCCGGTGACGGTCGTGCGCGACTGAGGGGGAACGACGGAGGAGGGGCGGCCCGCGGTGCGGGCCGCCCCTTCCGTGCGTCAGGCGGACTGCGCCTTCACGTGGTCGATCACCTCGTTGAACTCCTTGGTCGGCGAGAAGTCCACGTACTCGCAGTCCTCCAGCGCCTCGGGGGCGTGCCCCGGCGACCAGTAGAACGCCTGCCCCGCCTCGTAGACCTCGTCCCCCGCCGCGGTCCGCATCTTCATCCGGCCCTTGAGCAGGTATCCCCAGTGGGGGCACTGGCACAGGTCATCGGGCTGGCCCTTGAGAGCCGGCGCCATGTCCGTGCCCTTCGGGAACCGCACGAAGGCGACCGTCATGTCTCCCCCGACGTCCCGCATGCGCAGTTCCACACCGTCGCCTTCGATGGCGACGGGCGTGTCCGTCCGTGTGAGTGCCGTCATGACTCCTCCAGGGCCTGTCGGCTGTGCGCGCCCGAGCTTCTCCCCCTTCAAGTCTGTTCCCCGCCCCGGCCCCGTGCGACCTGTACGGACTCCGTCCGTCACAGGGCGACGACGTCCGCGACGACGCAGGCCAGGTTGTCGGGGGCGCCCGCGTCCGCGGCCAGCGCGGCGAGGTCGCGGACGGCCGCTTCGGGGCCGTCCGCGAGGATGACCGACCGGGTCAGGGCCGCCTCGTCCACCACCGCGGACAGCCCGTCCGAGCAGAGCAGATAGCGGTCGCCCGGCCGCACGTCGTGCAGCCGCACCGCCGGCCGGGACGGCCCGTCGGCCTCCCCGCCCGCCAGCGCCCTGAGCAGCAGTGCGCGCTGCGGGTGCGAGGCCGCCTCCTCCTCGGTCAGCGAACCGTCGTCGATCATCGTCTGCACCAGGCTGTCGTCGTGCGTGATCCGCACCAGTTCACCGCCGCGCAGCAGATAGGCCCGCGAGTCACCGATGTGCACGAGACCCAGCCGGGAACCGGTCCACACCATCGCGGTGAGCGTGGTCCCCGACTCGGCTGGGGCCTCGCCCGTCGCGACCGCGTCCCGCACCGCCCCGGAGGCGCGGTCCGCCGCGTCCTCCAGGAGGTTCAGCAGGTCCGCGGCACTGACCGCCTCCCGCGCCACCGGCTTCAGGGCCTCGATCGCCGCCGCGCTCGCCCCGGCCCCGCGTTCCCCGAAACCGTCGGCGACGGCCAGCAGCCGGGCCCCCGCGTAGGCCGCGTCCTGGTTGGACTCCCGTACCGCTCCGGTGTCCGTCAGTGCCGCGTACCGGATCCCCAGCGTGCCCAGGCCCTGCTTGCCGTGCTCTGTCATCGTGCCGTCCTCCGTGGAGAGATGGTCGACGAGGAAGGCCGCCAGATCGCGCCGGGCCGCCGTCTCGGCCTCCACCCGCGCCCAGTACGCCCGGATCTCCGCCGCCGCCGCGCCCGCGTCGAGCGCGGTGACCTCGGCGATCCGGCCGAGCGGCATCCCGATCCGGCGCAGCCAGGCGACCAGCCGGGCCGTCTCCAGCTGCGCCGGCTCGTAGTACCGGTAGCCGTTCGCCGGATCGACCAGGGCGGGCCGGAGCAGGCCCAGTTCGTCGTAACGGCGCAGCGCCTTCGCGGAGAGCCGGGACATCCGGGCGAACTCGCCGATCGTGACCGGTGCCTCGCGCTCCACACGTACCTCCTCGTACCGGGCGGTTCCCGTCCGGCCCCACCGATGCTGGGGTTTCCCCCACGGGGAAGGTCAAGGACGCGGGCGTCCGGTCACTTCCGGTTGTAGAGCCTCATCGTCACCGAGCCGAACACCACCACGAAGAGCGCCGACCACCCCAGCGACCAGGCGATCTCCGTCGCGGGCCAGTTACCGGCCATCAGCTCCCGTACCGCGGAGGCCAGATGCGTCACCGGGCTGTTGTTCACGAACGCCTGGAGCCAGCCCGGCATCGTGCTCGGATCGACGAACACGTTGCTCAGGAACGTCAGCGGGAAGATGACCATCATGCTGACGCCCATCACCGACTTCTCGGTGCGCAGCATCAGCCCGAACATGGTCCAGATCCACGAGAACGCGAACGAGAACACCACCAGCAGGGCCACGCCCGCCAGCACTCCGACCGGTCCGCCGCCCGGCCGGTAGCCGATGATCATGCCGACCGTCAGCATCACCGCCGAGGCCAGCACGTAGCGCAGGACGTCACCGAGCAGATAGCCGACCATCGCCGCGGGCCGCCAGACGGGCAGCGTACGGAAGCGGTCGAAGACTCCCTTGGCGATGTCGGTGTTGACCGCGACACCCGTGTACATCGTGATCATCACGACGCTCATCACCAGGATGCCGGGCAGCAGGAACTGGATGTACTCCTCGGTGGAACCGGCCAGCGCACCGCCGAAGAGGTACGTGTACATCAGCACCATCATGATCGGGAACGCCGTCACGTCGAAGAGCTGCTCCGGCACATGCTTGATCTTCAGCATGGCCCGCCACCCGAACGTGAGGGACGCCGACAGCGCGCTCGGCCTCGGCGGTCGCTCCTGGCCGACCAGCAGGGCCGTCAGGCTCTCCGCGTCGGGCGCGGCGAGCGCGGCGTCCCCCGGCAGGCCGGTCCGGTCCGTCGTGGTGGTCATGCCGCCACTCCCTTCCTGTCCGTGAGCGCGAGGAAGACCTCGTCGAGGCTGGGCTGTCCCAGCGAGAAGTTGTCCACGGTGATGCCGCAGCGGGCGAGCTCCGCGAGGGCGCGTGCGGCCTGTTCCGCGGCGCCCTGTTCGGTTCCGTGCCCGCTGACCCGGGCGGTGAGCGCGACCGGGTCGGGGTCCAGCTGCACGGTCGCGCCCAGCGCGACGGACAGCACCCGCTCGGCCTCGGGGCGCTGGGCGGCCTCCCGCAGACGCAGGTGCACGGAACCGGCGCCGACCGATGCCTTCAGCTCGCCCTTCGTGCCCTCGGCGATGACCCTGCCGTGGTCGATGACCGCGATCCGGGACGCCAGCTGGTCGGCCTCGTCCAGATACTGCGTGGTCAGCATGACCGTCGTGCCCTGCGCGACGACGGCCCGCACGATGTCCCACACCTGGTTGCGGCTGCGCGGGTCGAGCCCGGTCGTCGGCTCGTCGAGGAAGAGCAGATCCGGGGTGTTCAGGATGGACGCGGCGATGTCGATGCGGCGGCGCATACCGCCCGAGTAGTTCTTCACCTGCTTGCCCGCGGCCTCGCTCAGACCGAACGCCTCCAGCAGCTGCGCGGAGCGGGTGCGCGCCGCCGGCTTCGTGTGCCCGAGAAGGCGGGCGAGCAGCACCAGGTTCTCGGTACCGGTCAGGTCCTCGTCCACCGAGGCGTACTGCCCGGTGAGGCTGACCAGGCCGCGGACGGCGTCGGCCTCCTTCACGACGTCCTTGCCGAACACCCTCGCCTCCCCGCCGTCCGGGCGCAGGAGGGTCGCCAGCATCCGTACGGTGGTGGTCTTCCCGGCGCCGTTCGGTCCGAGTACGCCGTAGACCGTGCCGGGCGGGACGGCGAGGTCGACGCCGTCGACCGCTCGGTTGTCACCGAAGACCTTCACCAGCCCGTTGGTCTCGATGGCCAGTTGCGTCGTCATGTTCCGTTCCTTGTCGGGTCGGGGAACCGGCGGGGACACGGCGAAATGCGACCGCCAGAGCGATCCGGCGGTCGCGACCACGGTCGGACGGGCACCCGTGCTCAGTCCTCCCGCGTGTAGTAGACGTAGAAGGCGACGCAGAACACACCGGCTCCCACCAACGCTCCCATTCCGGCGGACCTCAGCACGCTGGTATCGGTGAGACTCGTCAGAAATCCGATGGCGCAGGCCGTCAGCGCACCGAACGCCGCCGCCCGCAGTTCACGCGGCAGCGCGTGCCGGTAGCGGCCCAGCACGAAGCAGAGAGCGGCGAAGACGACACCGGAGACCACTCCGAGGACGACCTGGCCGCCGGTGGACGGACCGCCGTCCCGGTCGATGAACGCCGCGTAGAAACCGAAGATCACGCCCAGTGCCACGGGCACTGCCCAGGCGAGCGGGCCGTGGTGCCGGGCCGTCGTGCCCGTACGGGACCCGTGGGATCCACGGGACGGCACGGCTGCGTGTGTGGCCATGGCGGAGAGCTCCTTCCCTCGCCCCCGTTTCTCCAGATCACACCCGACCGCGCCGCCCGGCAACTCGAATGGCGTACGGCCCGGGGCGCTCCGGTCCCGTACGGGATTCCCTGAGCGTGTGCGCACCTACCTCTCCGTGGCCCTGTCAGCGGTCCTGATCGTCCTGCTCGCCGTTCTGGTGCCCCTGAGCGCGCTGTCGGCCTGGGTCGACCTGGAGATCGACGACACCGACCGGTACGTCGCCGCCCTCTCCCCGCTCGCCTCCGATCCCGCCGTGCAGAGCACGGTGACCGACCTGATCACGGACGAGGCGATGAAGCGGCTGGATCTGGGGCCGCTCCAGGAGGCCGTCGAGGAGCTGCTGCGCGGTGCCGTGCAGTCCTTCACCACGACGGAGTCGTTCCAGAACGCCTGGGACCTCGCGAACCGCACGTCCCACGAGACGGTGACCGAGGCGCTGGACGGTGACAGCGGGCAGGCCGTGACCATCGACCTGGCGCCGGTGATCGAGCAGGTCAAGCAGGATCTGGTGAAGGACGGGGTGCCGTTCGCGGAGCAGATTCCCGTCCAGCACACCGATATCACCCTGCTCTCCGCCGACCGCGCGGACCAGCTGCGCGACAACGCCGGATGGCTGCGGTACTCCAGCGTCTGGCCCGCGATCGGCACCCTGGTACTGCTCGTCCTGGTGGTGGGCATGGCGGCGGTACGCAGCGGACTGCGGGGCGCGCTGTTCGCCACGGCGGTCGCGGGGGCGGGTCTGGTGGTCGGCGCGCTGGTGCTGCGGCTGGTGGTCGCGGTCGGCCGCGACCGGGTGCTGGACGAGGTGCCGGCCGCCGACCGGGACGGGGCGGCGGCGGTGTTCGACGCCCTGACGGACTCGCTGCGGACGACGGTGTGGGCGGTGCTGCTGGCAGGGGCGGTGCTGGCGGTCGGCGCGGTGGTGACCCGGGTGCTCCTGAACCGCCGGGCGACCCCGCCCCGCCGGACGGGACAGCCGGTTCCGTGAGGGGCCGGGAGCCCGCGGAGCCCGACATGCGCTCCCGCGCGGGCCGGGCGAGAGTGGGAATCGTGACTGCCGGGGGCGAGTGAGAGGTCTTCCGCATGCGAGCCATCGCCGTCCGCACGTTCCGCGCGGAGCCCCGACTCGTCGAGGTGCCCAAGCCCGAGCCCGCGGCGGGCGAGGTGCGGGTGAAGATCGAGTACGCGGCGCTCAACCCGCTCGACTGGCAGACCGCCGACGGCGCCGGGGGCGATCCGGACCAGCAGGAGTTCCCGCTGATCATCGGCGTGGACTTCGCGGGCAGGGTCGACATGATCGGCAGCGGCGACAACACCTTCCGGGTGGGCGACGCGGTCCTCGGCCGGGTCACGACGAAGCTTCCGGGGACCGGAACGTACTGCGAGTACGTCTCGGTGCCGCAGGACTCCCCGATCGTGCTGGCCCCCCGCGACCTGCCGCCGCGTACCGCCGCCGCACTCCCCTCGGCCGGGATGGCCGCCGCCCAGATCCTGGAGGCGGTCGCGGTGCGTCCCGGCGGGCGGCTGCTCGTCATCGGCGCGGCGGGCGGCGTCGGCAGCTGCCTGACGCAGCTCGCCACGGCCCGTGACGTGCGGGTCCTCGCGGCGGTGCGGGGCGACGAGCAGACCCGGATGGGCGCCCTGGGGGCCACGGTCACCATCGACACGACCGCCGGGGAAGGGGCCCTGGAGGCGGCCGTACGGGAGGTGTGCCCGGACGGCGTCGAGGCGGTCGTCGATCTCATCTCCACCGACCCGGCCGCCTTCGCCGCGCATGCCGCGCTGGTGCGTACGGGCGGAGTCGCCCTCAGCACCAGGGGCGCGGCCGGTCCGGGAACCGCCCCCACCGGCACCAGGTGCGCCGACTTCCGGCTGGCGCCGACCGCCGTCCTGCTCGCCACTCTCGCGAAGGCGACCGCGAGCGGGGCGCTGCACGTGCCGATCGGCAGCGAACTCCCGCTGGAAAAGGCCCCGCAGGCACTCGCGGAGAACCGTGCGGGCGGGGCGCGCGGCAAGACCGTCTTCGTGCTCTGACCGGACACCGACCCCCGAATCCGGCCACCTCGACACAGCTGAGAGAGGCGTCATGGGCGACCAGGACATCTTCGACAACATCGACAGCCTGATTTCCGAGGAACGGGCCCTGCGCGGCCGTTCCACCGAGAAGATGGGCCTGTCCGCCGAGGAGAAGGCCCGTCTGCGTACGGTGGAGGTCGAACTCGATCAGTGCTGGGACCTCCTGCGCCGGCGCCGCGCCCTCAGCGAATTCGGTGAGGACCCGTCGACGGCGAAGGTCAGGCCGGCCGAAGAGGTCGAGAACTACGAAAGCTGACTGAGCGGCACGCGCGGCACAGGACAGCAGCGGGGAACGCACGGAGGGGGCACGCAGTGGCCGGGGCCGACGCCGGACAGAAGCGCGCGGCACCGCCGCCCTGGCTGCTCAGCGGGCTGCTCCCGCAGTCCGCCCCCATCCCCTGGGCCGCCGTCGCGCGCGCCTCCGTGGCCCTGGCCGCCCCGCTCGCCGTCGGTTTCGCCGTCGACCGGCCGACTTACGGCGCGCTCGTCTCGATGGGCGCCCTGTCCGGTGTCATCGGTGACACGGCCGACGCGTACCGGATGCGCATCCTCAACATCGCCGTCCCGCAGCTGTTCGGCGCGCTGGGCATGATGCTCGGCACCCTCGTCTTCGATACCGGCTGGGCGGCCGTCGCCGTGCTCACCGTCGTCGCCCTGGTCTCCGGGATGATGTCGACGATCGGCGCCGTGGCCTCGGTCTCGGGACTGCTGCTCCTGCTCAACTCGGTGGTCGGCGCGGGGCTGCCGATGCCGAACCCCTGGTGGGTGGCGCCCCTGCTGCTGACGCTCGGCGGCCTGGTGGTGCTCGTCCTGACGCTGCTCGCCTGGCCGCTGCGCGGGAAGCTCCCCGAGCGGGCCGCCGTGGCCGGCACCTACCGGGCCATCGCCGACCTGCTGACCGCCGCCGGCACACCCGCGTACGAGGAACGGCGGCAGGACGTCACCCAGTCCCTGAACGCCTCCTACGACCTGATCCTCGCCCGCCGGGCGCGCTACCACGGCCGCAGCACCTCCATGGTCCGGCTGCTGTCCCAGCTCAACGTCGTCATCCCGCTCGTCGAGGCCGCGCCCGCGGTCCATCTCACGCGACGCCCGCTGCCCGACCCGATCCCGGCGGCGGTGCGCGCGCTGGCGGACGACATCGAGCAGAGCCGCACCGGCGCCGCGGTACCCGAACTCCCGGCCCCCGACTCGCCCGCCACCCGGGCGGTGGACAGCGCCCTGCGGCACACGGCGGCCGTCGTCCACAAGGCCGAGCCCGACCCCTACAACGTGGACGACCGGCTGGGCCGGCCCGCCGCGCTCGGCGTCCGCATCCGGCGTACGACCCGCAGTGTGCTGTTCTCCGAGACGTCCTGGCGGTACGGGCTGCGCCTGGCCCTCTGCATCGGCCTGGCCCAGGCACTCACCTCGCTGGTCGACGTGGAGCGCTCCTACTGGGTCGCGCTGACCGTCACCTTCGTCCTCAAGCCGGACTTCGGATCGGTCTTCTCCCGGGCCGTCCTGCGCGCGGTCGGCACGGCGGCAGGGCTGGTCGTCGCGACCCCGGTGCTGGCCGAGGTGCCCATCGGCTGGTGGGACGTCCCCGTCATGATGGTCCTCGCCGCGCTCATCCCGGCCCTCACCGCCAAGGGGTACGCCTTCCAGACGGCGGCCATCACCCCGGTCATCCTGCTGCTCTCCGACCTGCTGAACCACCAGGGCGTCGACCTGGTGGCGCCCCGTCTCCTGGACAGCCTGCTCGGCTGCGCCATCGTCCTCGTGGCGGGCTATCTGCTCTGGCCGGAGAGCTGGCACACCCGGATCGGGTCACGGCTCGCGGGCGCGGTCACGGACATCGCCGACTACGTCGCGTGCGCCTTCGACGGCGAGGAAGGCGACCAGGCGGAACGGGTGCGGGCGCGGCGGCGGCTCTACCGCGACCTGTCGGCCGTGCGGTCCGAGTTCCAGCGGGCCCTGACGGAGCCGCCGCCGGTCGGCGCGCGTGCCGCCGCGTGGTGGCCCCTGGTCGTCGCCGTCGAACGGATCGTGGACGCGACGACGGCGGCCCGGGTCCGGGTCAACCACGGGGCTCCGGCGCCGCTGCCCGGCGAGGTGGCCGCGATCGAGCAGCAGCTGCGGGAGCTGTCGGAGGGGCTGCGGTCGAGCGAGGTGCTGGTGGAGGTGCGGGCCGAGCTGCCGGGTGACGAGGACAGCGTGCTGGAGCCGCTGCGCCAGGAAGTGGCAGCGGCCAGAGCGATCGCCTCGCCTCAGCCGTAGTCCCGGCCCTGCGGGCTTCCGGTCGGCTGTTTCACGTGAAACGTCCTGGTCACCGATCCGGCCCGGGGCCGCGCTCCTGAAGGCGCTCCATCTCGCGCCGGTCGCGCTTGGTGGGCCGGCCGGTGCCACGGTCGCGTACGGGAACCTGGAGGGCGACCTCACGGGGCGGCGGGGGCGGACTGTTGTCGACGAAGCACTCGACCGCCACCGGCGGGCCGACCCGCTTCTTCACGATCTTCGACACGACCACGATCCGGTCCCGGCCGTCGTGCCGGAGCCGCACCTCGTCGCCGGTGCGCAGCGCCTGGGCGGGCTTGGCCCGGTCCCCGTTGACCCGCACATGTCCTGCCCGGCAGGCGGCTGCGGCCTGCGACCGGGTCTTCGTCAGCCGGACCGACCAGATCCAGGCGTCGACGCGGACGCTGCCCTCCGCCTGCGGTGCCTCACCGGAAACCATGGGGCCGACTCTAATGCGGTGCACACGCGCGGGGCGCCGTACCGGCGGACTTTCCGTCCGCCGGTACGGCGCCCGTACACAGAGGCCACGCGGATCGGTCAGACGCCGATGTCCCGGCCGTCCCGACGCCACACCGCGACGACGGACGGGCGGACGATCTTCCCCGGACCGTCCGGCCAGCTGCTCGCCGGCTTGTCGACGGTCGCGCCGTCGATCTCGCCCGGGTGCTGCACGGCGACCAGGACGCGACGGTCCTGGATCACCGGGCCGCAGGTCTCGGCACCGGTCGGGACGGTGAGGAACTGCTTCAGCTCACCGCGCCGCTCGCCCTGCGTCGCGACACCGAATAGGCCGTCGTGGGAGCCGAGCTGGTTGCCGTCCGTGGAGATCCACAGGTTGCCGTGGTCGTCGAAGGCCACGTTGTCCGGGCAGGAGATGGGGCTGACCTTCTCCTTGGGGAAGCCGGAGAAGTACGTCGCCGGGTCGTTCGGGTCGCCCGCGACGAGGAAGAGCCGCCAGGCGAAACCGTCGCCCGCCGGGTCGTCCCAGTGCTCCGCCAGTTCCAGGACCTGGCCGTGCTTGTTCAGGTTGCGCGGGTTCGCCTCGTCCGCGGCGGCCTTGCCGGCCTTGCCGCGGTCGGTGTTGTTGGTGAGCGCGATGTACACGCGACCGGTGCGCGGCGAGGGCTCGACGTCCTCGGGGCGGTCCATCTTCGTGGCGCCGACCTTGTCACCGGCCAGACGCGTGAAGACGTACACCTCCTCGGCCGTCATGCCGGGCACGTGCGAGGTGTTGCCCGTCGCCAGCGGAATCCATACACCGCTGCCGTCGAACTCGCCGTCGGAGGGAAGCTTCCCGGTGCCGTCGAACTCCTCGGCCGGGGAGTCGCCGGTCAGCTTGGCGACGTACAGCGTGCCCTCGTCCAGCAGGGTCAGGTTGTGCTCGCGGGCGGCCCGCGAGTTCCCCTTCTTCATCTGCTTGCTGGAGACGAACTTGTAGAAGTAGTCGAAGCGTTCGTCGTCGCCCATGTAGACCACCGGGCGCCCGTCGGCGGTCAGCCGGGGTTGCGCCGCCTCGTGCTTGAAACGGCCCAGCGCGGTCCGCTTACGGGGGGTGGACTCCGGGTCGAACGGGTCGAGTTCGACGACCCAGCCGTGACGGTGCGGCTCGTTGGGCTCCTGAGCGACGTCGAAGCGCTTGTCGAAACGCTCCCACTTGCGCTCGGTGGCGGTGGAACCGATGCCGTACCGCTTGTCGGTGGCGCTCGAACCGTTGGCGAAGTACTGGTTGAAGTTCTCCTCGCCGTGCAGGGTGGTGCCCCACGGCGTGGTGCCGCCCGCGCAGTTGTTGAGCGTGCCCAGGACCTTGCGGCCGGACGGGTCGGCGGAGGTACGGAGCAGAGGGCTGCCCGCGGCCGGGCCGGTGACCCGGAACTCGCTCGTCGCGGTGAGACGGCGGTTGAGCGGGTGACGGCCGACCGCGCCGAGCTTTCCGGTGCGGTGCTCCTCCTGGACCACGACCACGGAGAGTCCGTGCGCCGCCCAGGCGATCTCGACCTGCTCGCGGGTCGGATTGGCCGGATCATAACCACGGAACATGAGGTTCTCGTCCGTGTACTCATGGTTGGCGACCAGGACCTGACGGCCGTGCTCACCCCGGAGCGGGAGCAGCGAGAGGAAGTCGACGTTGTAACCGAACTGGCCCGCCTGCGCCTTCGCCGTCTGACGGTCCGGGTCGAAGGCGGGGGCGCCGCGCAGGATCGGCTCGCCCCAGCGGAGAACGATGTTCTGGTCGTAGCCGTCCGGGACGGTGACCTTGTCGTCCTTGTTGGGTGCCACCGGCGAGAAGCGCAGACCACGAGCGCCCGAAACGCCGGGCTTGTGCGAGTAGTTCGGCGTACGGCCCGTTCCGGCGAGGGCGGCGGCCTCGGCCTGCGGGGCGGCCGGACCGGCGAGGGCGGCGGTCCCGGCAGCAGCGGCAACGGTCACCACGGCGGCGGCGCGCATCATCGACCGGCGCGACAGGGCACCGGCGATGACATCGCCGGCGTACTCGTTGTCGCTGGTGTTCGGTATCTCCTGGAAGCAGGCGTCGCCGCAGCGATAGCGGCAGGTCAGCCCAGAGCGCCCGCCCGGATGCGAGCTGATGAGCGGCAGCAGATTGCGCACGTGGTTTCCCTCCATCTGTGTGTCCTGCGTGACGGTAGGTGCGCATTCACGCGGTACGAGGGACTCCCGATGAACGGGGGGTGAAGTCCGGGCCACCGCTGCTCTCCACGGTTGGCCGGAATTCGGCAATGCCTCGGTTCGGGCTCGGTTGAGGCTCAGTTGTCCACGGGGCGGGCCGTGCCGCCGAACGGCCGGATCCGGCCGCTAACCTTACGTATCCGCCCTGGCCAGGGATCAATTTCCGCAGGTCGGACATTTACCGCACCCAACTCACGCGAAAGGCTTGGCCCATGGGCATTCGGAGCTTGCTGCGCAAGGTGTTCGGCCGCACGGAGCAGGACGAGTCGGCAACGGCCACCGTCCCGCCCCAGGCCGAGCGCACCCAGCCCACGGAGCCGGAGCCGGAGACGATTTCGGCGGCCGAGCCCGCACCGGCCGTGAAGGCGTCGGTGCCCGCCCCGGCCACCTCCTCTCCCTCCACCTCCCCCTCGACCACCTCCTCCACTTCTTCCGCCTCTTCCGCCTCTTCCGCATCGGCGACCACGCCTGCCGCGCGGTCCGGCGAGCACGAGAACGGACCGGCCTCGGACCTGGTGGCGGCTGCCTTCGACAAGGCCGCCGCAGCTTCGTCGTCCGCCCCGGCCGCCACGCCGACCGTCCCGGCCCAGGGCTCCGCCCCGGACACGAAGCCGGCCCCGAAGACGGAGGCCGCACCCGAGCCGGTCGTCGAAGCGGAGGCCGCACCCGAGGCAGCGGCCGAGCCCGTCGTCGAAGCGGAGGTCACGCCCGAGGCCGCGCCCGAGCCGGTCGTCGCCGCGAGCGAGCCCGAGCCGGAGGCGCAGGCAGAAACCGAGTCGGAGCCGGCACCGATCAGCATCGACCTGGACCCGGAACCGGAACCTGCCGTGACCCCGGCTGCCGAGGCCGAGACGGCACCGGAGCCGACCCAGGAGGCAGCCCCCGAGCCCGCCGCCGAGCCGGTGGCGGAAGCCGCCGCGCCGGTGATCGAGCCCGTGGACGCCGCGATCCCGCCGGCCGTCGAAGAGCCCGCAGCCCCGGCGCCCGCAGCCGCGGAACCCGTAGTCGCCGCCGAGCCCGTCGTCGCCGCGGAACCCGCCGCCGAGGTCACTGAGGCCCCTGAGGCCCCTGAGGCCCCCGAGACCACCGAGGCCCCCGCCAAGCCCGCCGTCGCCCTCGCCCGGGTCAAGTCCCGTGCACCCGAGCTCGTCGCCCCGTACAAGGCGGCGCAGGCCGGGCTCAAGGAGCACGGGCTGACCGGGCTCCGCGCCACCGTGTACCTGGTGCTCGACCGCTCCGGCTCGATGCGCCCGTTCTACAAGGACGGCAGCGCCCAGCACCTGGGCGACCGCACTCTGGCCCTCGCCGCGCATCTGGACGAGACCGCCACCGTGCCCGTCGTCTTCTTCTCGACCGACATCGACGGCACCGGGGCGATCGACCTCACCGCCCACGAGGGCCGGATCGACGAGCTGCACGCCGGGCTCGGCCGCCTGGGACGCACCAACTACCACCGGGCCGTCGAGGAGATCGTCTCCCACTACGAGAAGTCGGGCGCCGCCGGTCCCGCCCTCGTGATCTTCCAGACGGACGGTCCGCCGGACGCCAAGCAGGCCGCCAGGCAGGCGCTGGCCGAGGCGGCAAAGCTGCCGCTGTTCTTCCAGTTCGTCGCCTTCGGTGACGAGGACGCGAAGGGCTTCGACTTCCTGCGCAGGCTCGACGTCGAGAACGCCGCGTTCTTCCACGCGGGCCCGGCGCCGCGGGAGGTCCCGGACGCCACGTTCTACCGGGAGATCCTGTCCGCGCTCCCCGCCTGGGCCGCCGCACGCGAGGCCGTCACCGGCAGCTGATCGGCGGATTCCACCCGCACACGCAGTCACGGCGGTGCCCGGCCCAGCGGCCGGGTACCGCCGTCGCCGTATCGGCACGCTTCCTAATAGAACACGCGCTCGAACAACAGGCGGGCGGTGCCCTGCCGCGTTTATCCGTGCGAGGGGATCCCCCGAGGGCCGTTAGGATTTCGACCATGGCGGCCACTGGATCCGAGAAGCAGGGGGCGAACGACGTGAAGTCCTTTTACGTATCGACCCCCATTTACTACGTCAACGACGCTCCTCACCTGGGCCACGCCTACACGACCGTCGCAGGCGACGTGCTCACTCGCTGGCACCGCCAGCGGGGCGAGAAGGTGTGGTACCTCACCGGCACGGACGAGCACGGTCAGAAGATCATGCGCACGGCCGAGGCGAACAACGTCACCCCGCAGGCTTGGTGCGACAAGCTCGTCGAGGAGGCGTGGAAGCCCCTCTGGGAGCACCTGAACATCGCGAACGACGACTTCATCCGTACGACGGAGAAGCGGCACACCGACCGTGTGCAGGAGTTCGTGCAGGACCTGTACGACAAGGACCAGATCTACAAGGGCGGGTACGAAGGCCCGTACTGCGTGGGCTGCGAGGAGTACAAGCTCCCCGGCGACCTGATCGAGTCCGAGGACGGCACGAAGCTGTGCCCGATCCACAAGAAGCCGGTGGAGCTCCTCAAGGAGGAGAACTACTTCTTCAAGCTGAGCGAGTACGGCCCGAAGCTGCTGGAGTTCTACGCGAACAACCCCGGCTTCATCCAGCCCGAGTCGGCCCGCAACGAGGTTGTGAACTTCGTCCGGCAGGGCCTGCAGGACCTGTCGATCTCACGCTCGACCTTCGACTGGGGCGTCCCGGTGCCGTGGGACGAGAAGCACGTCATCTACGTCTGGGTCGACGCACTGCTCAATTACGCGACGGCGGTCGGCTACGGCGCCAACCAGGAGAAGTTCGACGCGACGTTCCCGGCCGATGTGCACCTGATCGGCAAGGACATCCTCCGCTTCCACTCGGTCATCTGGCCCGCGATGCTGATGGCGCAGGGTCTGCCGCTGCCCGGCAAGGTCGTGGCCAACGGCTGGCTGATGGTCGGCGGCGAGAAGATGTCGAAGTCGAACCTGACCGGCATCAAGCCGCAGGACCTGACCTCGCACTTCGGCGTGGACGCGTACCGCTGGTACTTCCTGCGCGCCATCGCGTACGGCAACGACGGCTCGTTCTCCTGGGAGGACTTCTCCGCCCGCTACACCTCCGAGCTCGCCAACGACTACGGCAACCTGGCCTCGCGCCTCGCCGCCATGGTCGGCAAGTACTTCGGCGGGGCGCTCCCGGAGGCCACAGCCGCGGGTGAGGCCGAGAAGGCGGTCCAGGACGGTCTCGCGAAGGCCGTCGCCACGGCCGACCGGAAGATCGGCGAGGAAGTGGACTTCCAGGCCGGCATCCTGGCGATCTTCGACTTCGTGAAGCAGGTCAACGGCTACATCACCGAGCAGGAGCCCTGGAAGGTCGCCAAGGACGAGTCGCCCGAGGGCCAGGCCCGCCTCGCGACGATCCTGTACACCGCCGCCGAGGCGCTGCGCGGTGTGGCCGTCCTGCTGAACTCCGTGATGCCGGACACCTCGCAGAAGCTGTGGGAGTCCCTGGGCGCCGAGGAGTCCCTGGGCGCGCTGGCCGACCAGCGCGTGCAGGACGCGGGCACCTGGGGCCTGCTGCCCGCGGGTGCGACGGTGACGAAGGGCGCGGTGCTGTTCCCGCGTCTGGAGGAGAAGCCCGCGTAGCCGACGCCACGCGACGACAGAGGGCCGGGACCGCGCGACGCGGTCCCGGCCCTCTCGTTCTCCGCCGTGCGGCTCACTGCCGCAGCGACTCCGCGTCCCCCATCACGATCACCGGCTTGCTCACCGGGTCGAGGGCGAGAAGCAGTTCCTTCATCCGGGCCTCGGGAAGCGAGACGCAGCCCTGGGTCGGGCCGCCGTGGTCCACATGGAGCCAGATTCCGCCGCCCCGCTCCTCGCCGAGCGGACGCTCCCGGTCCAGGGGGGTGACGCCGGGCGTGCGGTTGTAGTCGATGGCGACGACGTAGTCGAAGGACCCTTCGAGCGGCTCCCCGAAGAAGCCCTCACCGCTCATCGCGAAACGCGGATGCTCGTCGTACGGGAGCCGCGCGCCCGGGTCGGGGAGCAGCCCGCCCGCGTCGGAGAGGGTGAAGGCACCGATCGGCGACCTGAGGTCGCCCGCCACGTGGTAGTCGGTCCAGCCCTCCAGACCGTTGTGGGCCGGCCACGGTCCGGCCGCCGGCCGCCAGCCCTTGACGGGGTCACGGGTGTAGAGGACGACGGTCGACTGGTTGGAGTCGACGGCATCGCCGGTGACGACGACCGCCTGCCGCGCGGTGGCCGGGACCGTCGCCCGGGTGCGCGGGCCGAGTGCCGGGATCTCCACGGGCCGGGGCGCCTTCGTGCGCCCGGCAGCGGGCATGGACTGGGGGCCCGCCGCGCCGCTGGGTGCGGGGGATGCCGGCGGTGCGGGGGCCTCCGTGGAGCAGCCGGTGAGCGCGAGGAGGACCAGGGCGACGAGGGTGGCGTACGGACGGCGGGAAGCGGACACGGCGAGGGCTCCTGAGTAGGTCGGCTGACGCAGTCTCAGAGCGCAGTCTTCGCCCGGCCCGCCCCTGACGCACCCTCAGCCGGGCCATCCGGCTGCACACGTCACCCGCATGTCAGATCCCGGTGCCGTCGTTCGTCTCGTCCGGGTCGACGCCCATGGTGATCGAACCGATGACGCCGCGCGCGATGCGCCCCTTGCCGTAGGTGAGTTTCAGCAGGCCGCCCGTGACCCCGCTCTGGTCGTAGATGGTGTCCTCGGTGAGGGTGGTGCGGGTGGTGGTGCTCGTCGAGTACGGCGCCACCTTCGCCGAGTCGAGCACGGCGCGCTCCGAGAAGAAGAACTGCCCGGTGTGGCAGGTGTGTCCGCCCTCGTACCCGGCGTCGGTCATCTTCCCGCCGACGTGCGCCTTGGTGTGGACGTGGACGGCGCGGCCCTGGTACCAGCCGGGGAAGACCGTCTTGAACTCCACGTAGCCGTGCTTGTCGGTGAGTTGTGTGCCCCGCAGGTAGCGCTTGTCGTCGGTGGGCTCGCTGTGGCCGCCGCCTCCGCCGGGTCCGCCGCCGCCGGGCTCCCCGGTCGGGGGCGTGCCGGTGGGGGTGCCGGTGGGGGTGCCGCTCGGCGGGGTGCCGCCGCCACCGGGGCCGCCGGGACCGCCGCCGCTCATGCTCTCGTAACCGGAGTAGAGCCCGAGGGCGTCGCAGTGCCAGATGTCGACGGCTGCCTGCTTGAGCGGTTTACAGGTGTCGGAGTCTATGACCTTCAGACGGAGGGTCATGGGGATGCCCTCCCTGTCCTCCGTGATGTCCCGGCGGATCTTGTCGGCGTCGATGTAGTACGGCCCCTCGGTGGTCTCCGAGGTCAGCCGGTAGCACGCCTCCTTCTGCCCGGCCGTCTCCTTCGCCGTGGCGCCGGTCTCATCGGCCGAGGCGTTCGCGACGACCCCGGCTCCGATCCCGGCTGCGGCCACGGCAGCACCGCCGGCGAGTATGACCCGACGACGCGTCAGGTCCTTCTTGTGTGCGGGTCCCTGAATTTCTGTCATGGGCGTGAGGCTAGGCAGCCGAGCTGGCAAGGACATGAGCGCGCGCTGTGTGTTCCTGTGCGTCGGCCCGTTACACCGGACGCGGAACAGCCCCCGGCCTGGCGACCGGGGGCTGTTTCACGTGGAACCGAAGCGGAACCGCTGACGCTTACTTCGCGCCGGTGTCCCTCGCCACGGAGTCCTTGGCCTCCGCCTTCTCCTTCACCGACGCGACCGGCTTGCGGAGCTGGATGTTCAGCTCACGCAGTCGGGTCTCGTCCAGCTCGGACGGCGCGCCCATCATCAGGTCCTGGGCGTTGCCGTTGAGCGGGAAGGCGATCGTCTCGCGGATGTTGGGCTCGTCGGCGAGCAGCATCACGATGCGGTCGACGCCCGGGGCGATGCCACCGTGCGGCGGGGCGCCGAGGCGGAACGCGCGCAGCATGCCCGCGAACTCCCGCTCGACGGTCTCGGCCTCGTAGCCGGCGATCTCGAACGCCTTGATCATGACGTCGGGCTCGTGGTTACGGATGGCGCCGGAGGACAGCTCGATGCCGTTGCAGACGATGTCGTACTGCCACGCCAGGATGTCGAGCGGGTCCTTCTCCTCCAGGTCCTTCATGCCGCCCTGGGGCATGGAGAACGGGTTGTGCGAGAAGTCGATCTTGCCGGTGTCCGCGTCCTTCTCGTACATCGGGAAGTCGACGATCCAGCAGAAGCGGAAGACGCCCTCCTCGAAGTGGCCGGAGCGCTTGGCGGCCTCGACGCGGACGACGGACATGATCTTGGAGACCTCGTCGAACTCGCCCGCGCCGAAGAAGACGGCGTGACCCGGGACGAGGGACAGACGCTCGGTGAGGGTCTTGATGTCCGTCTCGGTGAGGAACTTGGCGATCGGGCCGGCCAGCGTGCCGTCCTCGCCGACGCGGACCCAGGCGAGGCCCTTGGCGCCGTGCTCGACCGCGTACGCACCGAGGCCGTCGAAGAACTTCCGGGACTGGCCCGCGGTGTCCGGGACCGGCAGCGCGCGGACGTGCTTGCCGGCGAATGCCTTGAACTCCGAGTCCGCGAAGACGTCGGAGATGTCGACGAGCTCCAGCTGGGCCCGGAGGTCCGGCTTGTCGTTGCCGTACTTCAGCATCGACTCGCGGAACGGGATGCGCGGGAACGGCGAGGTGACGTGGCGGCCGTTGCCGAACTCCTCGAAGAGCTCGGTCATCAGCTTCTCGATCGGCTGGAAGACGTCTTCCTGCTCGACGAACGACATCTCGACGTCGAGCTGGTAGAACTCGCCCGGCGAACGGTCCGCGCGGGCGTCCTCGTCGCGGAAGCACGGCGCGATCTGGAAGTAGCGGTCGAAGCCGGAGATCATCAGCAGCTGCTTGAACTGCTGGGGGGCCTGCGGCAGCGCGTAGAACTTGCCGGGGTTCAGCCGGGACGGGACCACGAAGTCGCGGGCGCCCTCGGGGGAGGTCGCGGCGAGGATCGGGGTCGCCATCTCGTTGAAGCCGAGGGCCACCATCTTGGAGCGGATGGCGGCGATGACCGACGAGCGCAGCATGATGTTGCGGTGCATGCGCTCGCGGCGCAGGTCGAGGAAGCGGTACTCCAGGCGCCGCTCCTCGTTGACGCCGTCCTCGGCGTTGATCGTGAAGGGCAGCGGCGCGGCCTCGCCCAGGACCTCGACCTCGGTGACCTCGATCTCGATGTCACCGGTCGGGAGCTCCGGGTTGACGTTGTCGGCTCCGCGCGCGGAGACCTTGCCGTCGATCCGGACGACGGTCTCCTTGGTCAGCTTCGACAGTGCCTCGTTGCCGGGGGTGCCGGGGCGGGCGACGAGCTGCACCAGACCGTAGTGGTCGCGCAGATCGATGAAGAGGATGCCACCCAGGTCTCGGCGATTGTGCAGCCAGCCGCTCAGCCGGACGTCGGTGCCGACGTCAGAGGCGCGGAGCTCGCCGCAGGTGTGGGACCTGTACCGATGCATCGTCGTTCATCCAGTCTTAGCGGTTCGGGGTGGATTCAGCTTCCCCAGGCTACCGCCCGCATCCGTACCGCAGCATTGTCATTGTCGTTATCCGATCTTCCGGGACACATCGGGCGCGGGACCGGGGCGGCGCACGGGGCGGGCGGCGCCCCCGCCTCCCTCGGTGGCGTTCGGTGCTCACATCTTCATAAAGTGGGGCAATGCGCACCGAGGAAATCCTGGCCGCGATCGCGACCGGTCTGTGGCGCTGGGACAACGAAGCCGGAACGGTCACGCTCGACGCGGAGGCCGCCCGGCTCCTCGGCCTTCCCGCCGAGCCCGGCGTCTTCCGGGAGAACGTGGTGCGCTCCCGCTTCCACCCGGTCGACTGGAACGAGATCTACGGGGTCGTGAACCTCGCGGTCGCCGAGGGCACCCTGGCCGAGGCCCGGCTGCGGATCGTGGACGAGCGGGGCTACGTGCTCCGCATCGTCCGCAGCCGCTCGAAGCCGGTCATGCGCCCCGGGGGAGGTACCGAGGGCTATGTGCTGACGGGAACGCTCCAGGAGGTCGCCGAGCCGCAGCCGGACTCCACCGCCGAGCACACCGCCATCACCGGGGACTGGCGCCGCTCCCGCGAGGCGTTCCTGCTGGACGCGGGCCGGGCACTGGCCGAGGCCCGGTCCACCGAGGAGGTCCTGCGGGTCGCCGCGTCCCTCTCCATGCCCGGCTTTTCCCCGGACGGGCTGGCCGTCTTCGGCGTGGCGGGAGAGCGGCTGACCATCATCGGGCACCACGGGCACAACGTGGGCGACGAGGACCCGTTCGCCGACATGCCGCTGGACACCGACTACCCGGCCGCCGAGGTCGTACGGACGGGGCGGGCGATCTATCTCCCCTCGCCGGACGAGTACCGGCGGCGCTTCTCCGCCACCTGGCCGCTCGCCCGCCGCTTCGGGCGCCGCTCCTGGGCCTTCCTGCCGCTCGTCTCCTCGGGCCACACGATGGGCGCCTGGATGGCCGGGTTCCGGCACCCCGTGTCCTTCTCGCCGGACGAGCGCGCCGTACTGACGACGGTCGCCCGGATGCTCGCCCAGGCGCTGGACCGGGCCGGGGCCGCCGAGACCGAACGCGAGCTGTCGCTCGGCCTCCAGCGCTCGATGATGCCGTCGCTCGGCCCGGACATCCCCGGGATGTCGGTGGCCGCGCGCTACATCCCGACCGGCGGCGGCCTCCAGGTGGGTGGCGACTGGTACGACATGATCCCGCTCCCCAGCGGCCGTATCGCGCTCGTCATCGGCGACGTCCAGGGCCATGACGTACGGGCCGCCGGACTCATGGGCCAGCTGCGGATCGCGCTGCGCGCCTACGCCTCGGAGGGGCACCGCCCCGACGCGGTGCTCTCCCGGGCCTCGCGCTTCCTGGCCGGGCTCTCCGAGGGGTACGAGGGCGTGGACGGCGAAGAGCCCGCCGCACGCTTCGCGACCTGCCTGTACGCGGAGGCCGACCCGGAGACCGGCACCCTGGACATCGCCAGGGCGGGCCACCCGGATCCGGTGGTGATCAGCGTCGACGGCACCGCGGTGATCCGGCAGACCGCGGGAGGGCTGCCGCTCGGCATCGAGGCGGACTCGGACTATCCGACGACCCGGGTCACCCTGGAGCCAGGGGAAACGATCATGCTGTGCACCGACGGGCTCATCGAGACCGGCGGGCACGACATGGCCACCGGCTGGGAACGGCTCAGGCCGGTCCTGGAGGAGCCGGCCGACGACCTGGAGAAGCTCGCCGACGCCCTCGTACAGGCCGTGCACGGCCCGACGTCCCACTACACGACCGGACCGCTGGTGGACCGGCGGGAGGACGACATCGCGGTCCTGGTGCTCCGCCGTCAGGGCCCCACGACCCGGCAGGCGCCCCCGCGCCGCACCGCCATGACCATCGCCCAGGCCGAGCCCGAACGGATCGCGGCGGCCCGCCAGCAGCTGCGCGAGCTGCTGCACGACTGGGCGGATCCGGACCAGGTCGACTCGGCGGTGCTGATGCTCTCCGAGATGGCCACCAACGTGCTGGTCCACACCGACGGCGACGCGCTGATGGTCGCGGAGGTGAGCGGGGAGCGGGGGGAACGCAGGCTGCACGTCGAGGTCGCCGACGGCAGCGACGAGCTGCCGCACAAGCGGAGGCCCGGCGAGATGGCGTCCAGCGGGCGGGGGCTCGTCCTGATGGAGATGCTGGCCCATGCCTGGGGAGTGGACCCCCGGGGCGAGGGGAAGTCGATCTGGTTCGAGCTGTTCGAGAGGGTGACGGAGCAGAGCTGAGCGGGACCCGCGGGCTCAGCCGCCGGGCGGGCCCTCTTCGGGCTCCGGGTGGCCGTAGCCCTGCCGGAGCTCCCCGATCACTCCGAACACCGCCGCGCACAGCGGTACGGCGAGCAGCATGCCCAGGACGCCCGCGACGCTGGCACCCGCGGTCAGGGCGATCATGATCATGGCGGGGTGCATCTGGACCGTACGGCTCTGGATCATCGGCTGAAGGATGTGGCCCTCCAGCAACTGGACCGCCAGCACCATCCCCAGGGCCCAGAGGGCGATGACGAGCCCGCGGTCGACGAGCGCGACCAGGACGGCGACGGCGCCGGAGATGACCGCGCCGAGATACGGGATGTAGGCGCCGACGAGGACCAGCGCCCCCAGGCCCACCGCCCCGGGCACGCGGAGGATCAGCAGCCCCACCGTGATGCACACGGCGTCGATCAGCGCGATGAACGTGGTGCCCCGCATGAACCCCTCGACGGCCTCGAAGGCCCGCCGCCCCATGGCCTCCACCAGGTCGCCCGTACCGCGCGGGGCGATGGTGTGGGCGAGTTTCGCGGCCCGGTCGGAGTCGCGCAGGAAGAAGAAGGTGAGCAGCAGGGTCAGGATGCCGGTCGTGGCGAGGGAGCCGAGCAGGCTGATCCCGCTGAGCAGGCCGCCGGCTGCGCTGGCCCCGAACTTCTCGACGAGGTTCTTGGCGTTGTCGGCGAGGTCGTCCACGTTCGCGCCGTCCGCGATACCGAAGTGGTCGATGATCCACTGGCCCGCGTCCTTGAGCGAGTCCACGATCTGGCCGCCGGTGTCGACGAGGGCCGTGACGACGATGTACCCGGCGCCACCGACCACGGCGACGAGCACACAGCAGGTGAGTCCGGCGGCCACGGAACGGCTCACCTTGCGGGCGATCAGCCAGCGGTGGACGGGGCCGAGCAGCGCCGTACCCAGCAGCGCGAGCATGACCGGCGTGACGGCCGTCTTGAGCACGATGGACAGCCAGACGACCACTGCGGCGACACCGGCGACGAGGAGGACGACGACGCACCAGGCGGCCGTACGGCGCGCATTGTCGGGCAGGAGGGGCTTCTGGGTCTGCACCCTCCCACCCGATCACGGCACGGATGCGCGAGCCCGCCCGCGCGGGCGTACGGGTGACGTTCCGTCACCCGTGGCCCGGCGGGCGGACGGGGTGTCACATTCCGTGGACGGCGGGCACGGTGCCGAGCCGGCCGGCCTGGAAGTCCTCGAACGCCTGCTTCAGTTCGGCCTGGGTGTTCATCACGAACGGTCCGTAGTGCGCCATCGGCTCACGGATCGGACGGCCGCCGAGCAGGACGACCTCCAGGTCGGGAGTGTTGCCGTCCTGCGCCTCGTCCGCGCGGACGGTCAGCGAGGAGCCGCTGCCGAAGACGGCGGTCTGTCCCTTGTGGACGGGCCTGCGCTCCGTACCGACCGTGCCGCGTCCGGCCAGCACGTACGCGAGTCCGTTGAAGTCCTCGCGCCACGGCAGGGTCACCTCGGCGCCGGGGCGGACGGTGGCGTGGACCATCGTGATCGGGGTGTGGGTGATTCCGGGGCCCTCGTGCCCGTCGAGCTCACCGGCGATGACGCGGAGCAGCGCGCCGCCGTCCGGGGACGCGAGGAGCTGGACCTGGCCGCCGCGGATGTCCTGGTAGCGGGGGGCCATCATCTTGTCGGACTTGGGGAGGTTCACCCACAGCTGGAGGCCGTGGAAGAGCCCGCCCGACATGACCAGGGACTCCGGCGGGGCCTCGATGTGCAGCAGCCCGGAGCCGGCTGTCATCCACTGGGTGTCACCGTTCTCGATGGTGCCGCCGCCACCGTTGCTGTCCTGGTGGACGAAGGTGCCGTCGATCAGATAGGTGACGGTCTCGAAGCCGCGGTGCGGGTGCCAGGGAGTCCCCTTCGGCTCACCGGCCGCGTACTCCACCTCACCCATCTGGTCCATCATGATGAACGGGTCGAGGTGCTTGTAGTTGATGCCCGCGAACGCGCGGCGCACCGGGAAGCCCTCCCCCTCGAAACCGGTGGGCGCGGTGGTGACGGCCAGCACGGGACGTGCCACGGCGTCACCCGCAGCCGCGACCTTGGGCAGGCTCAGCGGGTTTTCGACGGTCACTGCGGGCATGGGAAGCCACCTCCGGGATTGTCCTGATTTCAATTTAGTTGAATGGTGAACATCCTGCAAGGGGGGATGCATTCCCGCCCGTGCCCGGGCAGCAGAAAGGGCCCGTACCCCAGGGGTACAGGCCCGTCGGGACGGCCGCACGTCAGCCGTACATGCGGCGCATCGCGAAGTCGACCATCTGCTCCACGGCCTTGGCGTCGAAGACCATGCGGTGATCGCCCTCCATGTCGAGGACGAAGCCGTAGCCGGTGGGCAGCAGGTCGATCACCTCGGCCCCGGTGATCACGAAGTACTTGGACTCCTTGCCCGCGTACAGCCGCAGCTCCTTGAGCGTGGTGAACATGGGAATCACCGGCTGCTGGGTGTTGTGCAGGGCCAGGAAGCCCGGATTGTCGCCGCGCGGGCAGTAGACCTTCGAGGTCGCGAAGATCTGCTGGAAGTCCTCCGCGGCCAGCGAGCCCGTGGTGAAGGCCCGGACCGCGTCCGCCAGGGACGGCGGCGAGGGTTCGGGATACAGCGGCTGCTCGCCGTAGCCGCCGCCCATCTGCTGCTGCGCGCCCGGGGTCTGGTCATAGCCGTACATGCCGCAAAGAGTAATCGGACACATCAACCCCTTGAGGGGTTGCGTCTTATTACTGACGGGTAGCATCATCGTAGAGGTCAGCTGATATACCCACGCCAGCTCGTCGCCCGACCCTCACCCCTCCCCGGGGCGCTGCGCGCCACTGCTATTGATTACGGAGCCTTCCCATGGGGCACTACAAGTCGAATCTCCGCGACATCGAGTTCAACCTCTTCGAGGTCCTCGGGCGCGACAAGGTGTACGGCACCGGCACGTTCGCCGAGATGGACGTCGACACCGCGAAGACCATCCTCGACGAGGTCACCCGCCTCGCGGAGAACGAGCTCGCCGACTCCTTCGCCGACGCCGACCGCAACCCGCCGGTGTTCGACCCGGAGACCAACACCGCGCCGGTCCCGGACACCTTCAAGAAGTCGTACCAGGCGTTCATGGACTCCGAGTACTGGCGGCTGGGCCTGCCCGAGGAGATCGGCGGCACCACCTCGCCGCGCTCCCTGATCTGGGGCTACGCGGAGCTGCTGCTCGGCGCGAACCCGGCCGTGTGGATGTACTCCTCCGGCCCGGCCTTCGCCGGCATCCTCTTCGACGAGGGCAACGAGGCGCAGAAGAAGATCGCGGAGATCGCCGTCGAGAAGCAGTGGGGCTCGACGATGGTGCTGACCGAGCCCGACGCGGGTTCGGACGTCGGCGCCGGCCGCACGAAGGCCGTCGAGCAGGAGGACGGCTCCTGGCACATCGAGGGTGTGAAGCGCTTCATCACCTCGGGCGAGCACGACATGTCCGAGAACATCATCCACTACGTGCTGGCACGCCCCGAGGGCGCGGGACCGGGCACCAAGGGCCTGTCGCTCTTCATGGTCCCGAAGTTCCACTTCGACTGGACGACGGGCGAGCTGGCCGAGCGCAACGGCGTGTACGCGACGAACGTCGAGCACAAGATGGGCCTCAAGGCGTCCAACACCTGCGAGATGACCTTCGGCGACCAGCACCCCGCCAAGGGCTGGCTGATCGGTGACAAGCACGACGGCATCCGCCAGATGTTCCGCATCATCGAGTTCGCCCGCATGATGGTCGGCACGAAGGCCATCGCGACCCTGTCGACGGGCTACCTGAACGCGCTGGAGTACGCCAAGGAGCGCGTCCAGGGCACCGACCTGTCGCAGTTCATGGACAAGACGGCCCCCAAGGTCACCATCACGCACCACCCCGACGTGCGCCGCTCGCTCATGACACAGAAGGCGTACGCCGAGGGCATGCGCTCCCTCGTGCTGTACACCGCCTCCGTCCAGGACGCGATCCAGGAGAAGGAGGACGCGGGCGAGGACGCGAAGGCGCTGCACGGCCTCAACGACCTGCTGCTCCCGATCGTGAAGGGCTACGGCTCCGAGAAGTCGTACGAGCAGCTGGCGCAGTCGCTCCAGACCTTCGGTGGCTCCGGTTACCTCCAGGAGTACCCGGTCGAGCAGTACATCCGTGACGCCAAGATCGACACCCTGTACGAGGGCACGACGGCCATCCAGGGCCAGGACTTCTTCTTCCGGAAGATCGTCCGCGACCAGGGCGCCTCGCTGAACACGCTCTCCGAGGAGATCAAGAAGTTCCTCGCCGAGAACCACGGCAACGAGGAGCTCAGCGCCTCGGTGGACTCCCTCGCCAAGGCGGCCGTGGACCTTGAGGCGATCGTCGGCACGATGATCACCGACCTCACCGCGACCGGCGAGGACGTCAAGAACATCTACAAGGTGGGCCTCAACACCACCCGCCTGCTGATGGCGTCCGGCGATGTCGTCGTCGGATACCTGCTGCTCAAGGGCGCGGCCGTGGCCGCCGAGAAGCTGCCGACCGCCTCCGCGAAGGACGTCGCCTTCTACCAGGGCAAGATCGCCGCCGCGAAGTTCTTCGCCGCGAACATCCTGCCGGGCGTCGGCGCCGAGCGCGCGCTCGCGGAGTCCGTCGACAACTCGCTCATGGAGCTGGACGAGGCCGCGTTCTAGGAAACCCGGTCCGCGTCCCGCCGAAGGACAGTGAGTGAGAAGGCCCGCCCCGCACCGGGGCGGGCCTTCTCTATGATCGGCATCCGGCCCGAGAAGGAGATGCGATCGTGAGTTCCGCGCGGACAACTGCCCTGCACCGGACGGCCCGAGGCGTGGCGGCGGGGGCAGCGCTGCTGCTGCTCGCGGGCTGCGGTGGTTCGGACGACAAGGCGGCGGCGCTGGACGAGGCGCAGGTCGCCTCGGTGCTTCCGGACCAGGACGCGATGCCGGGCTGGAAGCGCTCCGAGAAGGCTGCCACCTCGCCTATGAACGACCTCATGCGGAGCAACCTCTGCGCGAACAAGGGCAACAAGGGGTGCGAGGAATCCCTGTTCATGGGGACGGTCTCCTTCAGGAACGAGAAGGAGAAGGCCGGGGCCCGGTTCTGGATGATCGCGTACAAGGACGAGAAGGCCGCCGAGGCCGCGTACGACACCCTGTGGAAGAACACCTCGCGTACGACAGGACCGAAGAAGGCCGACCTCGGGCAGGTCGGCGCGGAGCGCGACGCACGACTCGGGACGCAGTACGGCGCGGGCCTCAGCGTCACGGGTCAGATACGGGTCGGCACCGCCGTGCTCTGGCTCGGGTCGGACGCCCTGAGCGAGGAAGCACCCGACCAGGAGCTCACCGAGGACCTCGCGGCGCTGTTCTCCGAGCGCGCGCAGCAGGCCCAGAACGGCGACAAGCCGTCCGCGACGCTCTGACCGGCCCGCTCGCACGGGCAGGAACCGGGCGTAACACCACGCTCCGCACGACCGGCATGTGCCACCGCGGGGCAACCGTGAATCGTCCGGGCCGACCGTCGTTACAGTGAAGAACATGAGTTCTCCCCTCCGCTTCGACCGCGGGCACACCGACGACCTGATGGCATTCCTGATGGCCAGCCCCTCCCCGTACCACGCGGTGGCCTCCGCCGCCGCGCGCCTGGAGAAGGCCGGTTTCCGGCAGGTCGAGGAGACCGCTGCCTGGGACGCCTCCACCGGCGGGAAGTACGTGCTGCGGGGCGGGGCGATCATCGCCTGGTACGTACCGGAGGGCGCCGAGGCGCACACCCCGTTCCGGATCGCCGGGGCGCACACCGACTCGCCGAACCTGCGCGTCAAGCCGCTGCCCGACACCGGTTCGTACGGCTGGCGCCAGGTCGCCGTCGAGATCTACGGCGGGACGCTCCTCAACACCTGGCTCGACCGGGACCTGGGCCTCGCCGGCCGGCTCTCCCTGCGGGACGGCACGCACCGGCTGGTCAACATCGACCGGGCCCTGCTGCGCGTACCGCAGCTGGCCGTCCACCTGGACCGCTCGGCCAACACGGACGGTCTCAAGCTCGACCGGCAGAAGCACATGCAGCCGATCTGGGGGCTCGGGGACGTCGAGGAGGGCGACCTGATCCGGTTCGTCGCCGAGGAGGCGGGCGTCGACGCCGAGGACGTGACCGGCTGGGACCTGATGCCGCACGCCATCGAACCGCCCTCCTACCTGGGCCGGGACGAGGAGCTGCTGGCCGGCCCCCGGATGGACAACCTGCTTTCCGTGCACGCCGCGACCGCCGCGCTCGCCGCCGTCGCCGGGCTGCCGGACGCCGAGATCCCGTACATCCCCGTGCTCGCCGCCTTCGACCACGAGGAGAACGGCTCGCAGTCCGACACCGGCGCCGACGGCCCGCTGCTCGGCACGGTCCTGGAGCGCTCCGTCTTCGCCCGCGGAGGCAGCCTCGAAGACCGTGCCCGGGCCTTCGCCGGCACCGTCTGTCTCTCCTCCGACACCGGGCACGCGGTGCACCCGAACTACGCGGAGCGCCACGACCCGACGCACCACCCGGTCGCCAACGGCGGACCGATCCTCAAGGTCAACGTCAATATGCGGTACGCGACCGACGGCAGCGGCCGGGCCGTGTTCGCGGCGGCGTGCGAGAAGGCCGGCGTGCCGTGGCAGACGTTCGTCTCCAACAACGCGATGCCGTGCGGCACGACGATCGGCCCGATCACTGCGGCCCGCCACGGCATCCAGACCGTCGACGTCGGCGTCGCGATCCTGTCGATGCACAGCGCCCGTGAGCTGTGCGGCGCCGACGACCCGTATCTGCTGGCGAACGCGCTCGCGGCGTTCCTGGCTGGCTGACAAGCGCTGGTACCCCTGTCCGAAGGCGAAGGTCATGCCATCGGACAGGGGCACCCAGTCCCTACGAGACCGTGGTCAGATACATGCCGGAGGCGCCCGCCCCCGCGGTGTTGCGGCAGCTGTAGTTGCCGCTCGGCCGGGCATGGATCAGCGTGAGGCAGCGGCCGAGCGCCAACTGCCCGTAGTAGCTGGGGTGTACGGACTCCTGCACCAGCCCCTGGGTCTCGTTGTTGTCGATCCAGCGAGCCCACTCGCTGGTCGTGGCCGAAGCGGGCACGGTCGAGCTGACCAGCTTGCTGGTCCTCGCACACACCTCACGGCCCTGGAGCATGTCCCTCAGGTCCATGAACTGCACACCCTTGGCACTGGCGACGCCCTTGAGGCGGCTCGCGACCTGGGGCACGAGGGAGTCGCGCGCCCAGTCGGAGTCCTTGTTCCAGAAAGGGCAGCCGCCCGTGTTCACACGGCTCCAGCCGCTCTCCGCGTAGCGGTTCTCGGCGGCGCGCGGGATGGGGGAGGGATACGACTGGAGGACGATCCGGTAGTCCGCCGCGGCGTATCCGGCCCCGGACATGACCGCGCGGACCTCGTCGACGGACTTGCCCACGTCCGCCATGACCGTGTTGATCTTCGAGTCGACGGCGGTCTGCTGGTCGTCGTGGCAGTACGAGTACCAGACGATGTAGTCGGTCGCGCAGGTCCTGATGATGTCCGCGAAGCCCAGGTCGTTGCCGCCGACGGACAGGACGATCAGCTTCACGTCGTTGGCTGCCGCGATGCCGGCGAGCTGGTCGGCCTGCGGAGCCTCGCCCTTGTAGGAACGGCCGCCGTTCGCCGCCCGGAAGACGTTCTGGGTCGTGGCGCCCGAGCAGGCGATGTTGATCAACGCCCCCACCGCACCGGCTGCGCCGTTGACCTCGGCGGAGTCCGAGCGGTGACAGCCGTTCGCCGCCGTGGTGCCGTAGACGCGGCTCGGGTCGTAACCGCTCCCCGTCCATGCCCGGTCGGTCCCGTCGCGGCTCCCGCTGTTCGTAAGGCTGTTGCCCTGCCAGCGGCCGGCCTCGCCGGAGATGTAGCTGTCGCCCATCGTCACGACAGCGGTGGGCCCTGAGCCGGGGCTCGCGACGGCGGGGGAGGCGCCGGCGGCCGTCAGTGCCGCGGCGGCGAGGGAGAGAGCGAGAAACCCGCGAACGGCGCGGTGGGGGGATGAGAGCATGGCTGTTGTTCTCCTGCGTCGGTGCAGAGAAGCGGGGACAGCCGCCGGCCGGTGGCATACGGAATCTGGCACGCCGTGGCTTGTTACCGCTAGGTAGCGCCACGTTTCTCTTTCGTCACGGAGGCGAGCGCACGCTCGGATACGGAACCGGAGTCGGACCCGGAACCGGACCGAGTCATGCCGGGCCGGTCCTGAACCGGCGCCGGTACTCGGTCGGGGTGGTGTCGAGCCTTCGGCGGAAGGCCCTGACGAGGGTGTCGACGGTGCCGAACCCGCAGGCGGACGCCGTACGTTCGAGCGTGGCGTCGGTGGTTTCGAGCTGGATGCGCGCCCTCTCCACACGGACCGACTCGATGTAGGCGTGCGGGGTCGTGCCGAGCTCGTTCTTGAAGATCCGGGTGAGCTGCCGGTCGCTGATGTGGGCGTACGCGGCGAGGTCCGCCACGGTGAGCGGTTCGCCGATGTTGCGCAGGACGTGGTGGCGGAGATCCTCGATGCGCCGGGTCGTGGAGACCTGTTCCAGCGGAACGCTGAACTGGCTCTGCCCGCCGGGCCGCTTGAGGTACATCACGAGCTGCCGGGCGACCCGCAGCGCGACGGCCTCGCCGAGGTCGTCGGCGACGAGGGCGAGCGACAGGTCGAGGCAGGCACTGATCCCCGCGCCGGTCCACACGTCCCCTTCGCGGACGAAGATCGGGTCGGCGTCGACCTCGACCTCCGGATGGTCGGCGGCGAGCTGCTGCGCGGTCGACCAGTGGGTGGTGGCACGCCTGCCGTCGAGGAGTCCGGCGGCGGCGAGGAGGTGCGCCCCGACGCAGACGGAGGTGACCCGTCGCGTCCGCCCGGCGAGCTGTCGCACCCGGCTCACCACCGCGGGGTCGACGAGCGGGTGCACGCGGCCACCGCCGTCGACCTCCACCGCGCCGGGCACCACGAGGGTGTCGATGCTCCTCGTGGACAGTGCGTCGAAGGTGACGTCGGGGAGGATGCGGACCCCGGCGGCCGTGGTGACCGGGTCCATGGTCTCGGCGGCGAGGACCACCTCGTAGCCCGCCGCTTCGTCCGTCTCGCGCCGCGCGAGGGAGAACACCTCGGGCGGTCCGGTGACGTCCAGCAGGTCGACGCCTCCGAAGACGACGATGACGACCAGTCGTTCGACGGTGCTCACAGGGCCCCCGGGGTCGGCGCACTCGATGTCGGTATCTGCATGCTAGATGACATTGCCGACACTCCGGGGTGGGTCATAGCGTCGTCAGGGCAGCCCGCCGCACCGGTGGGCCGCCTCCCCGCCACGAAACCGACAGGTGGTACCCACCCATGCCCCGGACGACCCTGCGCAGGCTCAACGGCTTCGACGACACCCCTCCGAAGCTCGCCGACTCGACCCTGGTCCTCATCGACTACCAGAACACCTACACCACCGGCGTGATGGAACTGGACGGCTGGCAGGCCGCCCTCGACGCCGCCGCCCACCTGCTGGCACGGGCCCGCCGGGAGGGCGCGAAGGTCATCCACGTCATCAACGACGGTGGCGAAGGCACCCCGTACGACATCCGGGCCGAGATCGGCCGGATCCACCCGAGCGTCGCCCCGGCCGACGGCGAGCCCGTCGTCGTCAAGCAGGCCCCGAACGCCTTCGTCGGCACCGACCTGGACCGACACGTCGACGCCGCGGGCAGGAACGACCTGGTCATCGCCGGGTTCATGACGCACATGTGCGTGGCGTTCACCGCCCAGGGCGCCTTCCTGCGGGGCAACCGGCCCACCGTCGTGGCCGACGCCAGTGCCACCCGCGCACTGCCGGTCCTCGGCACCGAACTGGACGCCCGCCAGGTCCACTCCGGCGCCCTCGCCACCATCGCCGATCTCTACGGGGTCGTCGTGCCGTCGCAGAAGGAGATCGGCTGACGAAGGGTCCCGACTGCCGCACGGGGCATGGTCGTTGCCCGGCCGGGTACGCGATCCGTACACCGGCCCGGATCCTCCGGGCCATCGAGGAGGCGGAACTCATGGGACTCGGAGGGTGCATCATCCTCATCGGCGCCGGGGCGGTACTCGCCTTCGCCACCGACTGGAAAATGGACACCGTCAACGTCAGCCTGGTCGGCTGGATCATGATGATCGTCGGCCTCATCGGGGTCTTCGCCTACGCGAGCATCGCGCGCCGCCGCCGCATGGTCGTACCCCCCACCACCGTCGTCTCGGAGGACGAGCGCCGCTACCCGTGACCGGGTGCGGGACGGGCGGTCACGCCCGGGACGACCTGGCATCCGGGCACGGCGGACCCCGATATTCTTAGGGGTACGCGTGCCCTGGTCACCGGGTGCGTCCGTCCCGCAAGGAGAGGCACTCGTGGAGTTCCGGCTGCTCGGCACCGTCTCCGTCGACACCCTCTCCGGCCCCCTCCCGCTCGGGCCCGCCAAACGCCGCAGCCTGCTCGCAGCCCTGCTCCTGCGCGCCAACACCCCGGTGTCCATAGCCCAGCTGACGGACGCCCTGTGGGACGACGAACCGCCGCTGCACGCCCGCACCGTCATCCAGGGACACGTGTCCCGGCTGCGCGCCCTCCTGATCGGGGCCGACGCCGAGGCGTACGAGGTGGAGCTGACCACACTCGGCGACGCCTACCTGCTGCGGGTGCCGGAGTCCCTGCTCGACTCGCAGCGGTTCGAGGAACTGCTCATGCTGGCGCGGGAACAGCGCAGCGCCACCGACACCGTGCTGATGCTCAAGGAGGCGCTGGCACTGTGGCAGGGCCCCCCGCTCACCGGCGTGTTCGCCGGACCTCCGCTCCAGGCCGCCGCTCACTCGCTGGAGGAGTCACGGCTGGCCACCGTCGAGCAACTGGCCGGCGCGTACGCCCGGCTGGGGGAGCACAACCGGGCCGCCGCGGTGCTCCGGGCCGAGGCCGTCGCCCACCCCATGCGGGAGTCGCTGGCGGCGGCACTGATGACGGCCCTGTACCGGTCGGGCCGCCAGTCGGAGGCCCTGGACTGGTTCCACCGCACCCGGCGGCTGCTCGCCGACGAACTCGGCGTCGACCCCGGGCGGGAACTCGCCGACGCGTACGCCCTGATCCTGCGGGGCGACCCCGGGACCGGCCAGCAGCCCGACGAAGGCCCCGGCACGGCACCGGTGGCCCTCACCGTCGACGTGCCGGCCCCCCTCGCCCCCGCACGCGCCCTCGCCCCGCCGCACACCGGCGTCGACCCCCACGCCGCCGACCTGCTGCCCCGCGCACCCCGCGGCTTCCACGGACGCCTGCCCGAACTGGCCTCGCTCTCCCGGGCCGCGGCGGGCGAAGCCCCCATCTGCCTGGTCACCGGCCCGACGGGCGTGGGCAAGACCGCACTCGCCCTCCAGTGGGCGCACCGCAACGTGGCCGCCTTCCCGGACGGACGGCTCTTCGCCGACCTGCGCGGATTCAGCGACACCGGGGACCCCTCACCCCTGGAGATCCTGCGCGAGTTCCTGCTCGCACTCGGCGTCGCACCGCGCCGGGTTCCCGAAACCGTCCAGGCCGCCGCCGCACTCTTCCGGTCCATGACCGCCCGGCGCAGCCTGCTCGTCGTACTCGACAACGCCCGCGACTCCGCCCAGCTCAGGCCACTGCTGCCCGGCGGCACCGACTGCGTCACCGTCGTCACCAGTCGCCACCGGCTCGAAGGCATCATCGCCTCGGACGCCGCCCGGCCCGTCGCGCTCGACACCCTCGGCCCCCAGGACGGTGTGGCCCTGCTGGCCGGCGTACTCGGCGAGGAACGGGTACTCGCCGAACCGGTGGCCGCCCGCCGCCTCGCCGAGCTGTGCGGCGGCCTCCCCCTCGCCCTGCGGGTGACCGCGGCCCGCCTCGCGGGCCGCCCGCAGCGCACCCTCGCCGGCACGGCCGCGGAACTGGCCGACGAGCAGCACCGGCTGACCTACCTCGAAGGGGAGGACACCGGCGTCTCCGCCGCACTGCGGCTGACCGTCCATCAACTGCCGCCCGAAGCCGTCCACCAGTTCGCCCGCCTCGGCCACCACCCCGGCGGCCACTTCGACCCGTACACCGCCGCCGCACTCGCCGGCAGCGACCCGGTCACCGCGACGACCGCGCTGGAACGCCTCGCCGCCGCCCACCTCGTCACCGAGACGGCTCCCGGCCACTGGATCCTCCACGACCTCGTACGCCTGTACGCCCGCGGCCTGGACCCGGAATCGGCGCACGAAGCCCTCGTCCGGGTCCTCGACCACTACATCGCCACCGCGCTCGCCGCCGCCGACACGGCCGAACCCGGCGGCGAGTCCTGCTTCGTCCTGCCGGACGGCTTCCACCGGCCCACCGCCGTACGGGACTTCACCGACCGGGCCGAGGCGATGCACTGGCTGGCCACCGAGCGCGAGAACCTGACCCTGGCGACCGCCGCGGCCCGCACCGCCGGACTCGACGACCGGTCCTGGCGGATCACCCTGCTCCAGTGGCCCCAAGTGGTCTGGCGGGTACGGGACAACTGGACCCCGATGCTGGAGACGGCCCTCGACGCCGCACGCGCCCTGGGCGATCCGTACGCCGAGTCACGGGTGACCACGCTGCTGGGCTGGGTCCTGACCGAGGAGGGCCGCACCGCCGAGGCCCTCGCCCTCCTGGAACGCTCCCCGGACCTCGCCCGGCGGGCCGGCGACCCGCTCGGCGAGGCGACCGCACTGATCAACCTGGCCATCGTCCAGGCCGAACAGGGCGCACTCGACGAGGCGTTGGAGGGCTGCGAGCGTGCCATCGAGCTCGCCCGCGCCGAGCAGGACGCCCACACCAAGATGCTCGCCCTGCAACACCTCGCCCGGATGCAGCTCGCCGCCGACCGGCCGCAGGAGGCCCTCGACGCCGCCCGCACCGCCCTCGACCTCGGCCCCGAACACGAGGAGGCGGCCCGCCGGGTGCTGCTCACGACCGTGTGCGGCGAGGCGCATCTGGCGCTGGGCGCGAAGAGCGACGGCATCCGGCTGCTGGACCGGGCCGCCCGGGAGGCCGAGGACACCGGATTCAGCGAGGGCGCGGTACGGGCCCTCGGCGCGCTGTGGCAGGTCACCGCCGACCCGGACCACGGCAGGCGGTACGAGCAGGCGGTACGCCGGCTCTCCGACGACGGGTGATCCACCCTCTCCCGGACCGCGGGCGCGCGGAGCGCACCGGCGGACAGCGGCAGACGTCGGCGGGACGTTAGCGGCACAACAGCGAAACGTCACCGCCGGGCGGCAGACTCATGAATGTCAGCAGGTCAGGGGCGTTGCACCCGCAGCACGCGGAGCCGCTCCGGGCCCTGGCTCCACTCAGCCGCAGGACCGTCGGGCCGGATCACCGGACACGCCGGACTCCACACCACCCGCCCCGGGGGAACTCTCATGCGTACGTCCCGTCACCGCTCCGCCCTGCTCGCCGCCGCGACCACGGCCGCGCTCGCCCTCGCCCTCACCGCCTGCGGTGGGGAGGGCACCGGCACGCAGTCCGCAGGCCCGGCGGACAACAGCTCCGCACCGGCCGCCGCGGGCTCCTCGCAGGACGCCGGCGCCACCAAGGACACCTCGAAGGACACCACCGCGGCCAAGACCACGGGCAACGGCTCCGGCACCGCGGACAGCACCGGCGGCGATGCCGCCGCGTCCGCGCCGGCCTGCACCACCGAGGACGTCGCCATCAGCGCCGCCCGCCAGGACGGCCCGCCCTACACGCACCTCGTCCTGACCGCGAAGAACACCTCCGGCCACAGCTGCACGATCAAGGGCTTCCCGAAGATCCAGTTCCTGGAGAGCCACAAGGAGGACGTGCCCGCCGTCGCCAAGAGCAAGCCGGCCGCCCCCGTCGTGCTGGAGGCCGGCGCCCCGGCCTACGCCCTGGTGAAGCTGTCCGACGGCGGCACCGACGAGGAGAACGAGCCGGTGTCGGCCTTCGCCCTCTGGCTGGAGGGCGGCGACGGCATGGCCACCGTGAACGCGCCCGGCGAGGGCGGCATCGCCGTCGACCCGGCCGTCTGGGCGACCGGCTACTGGACCCACGAACTCCGCAACGGCGCCGACGAGTTCTGAGCGCCGGCTCCCCGAGCGGAGCGCGGGCGCCCGCCACCCCGAACGGGGCGCGGACCGGCCCCCTGAACGGCCCGCGGGCCCGGTCCGGTGGAATCCACCGCACCGGGCCCGCCCGCGCACCCGGGCACACCGCCGTCACGCGGCCACCCGGCCCCCGTACCCACACCGCCACCGCGACCGGCCCTCGCCGGTCGCGGCGGACGGCAGTCCGACGACAGGGCCTGAGGTTTCGTTCGGATCCGCGAGCCCGGCGTGATCCGAACGAGAGGCCCCAGGACGACAGGCCCTAGCGGCCCGCGTCCGTCACCGTGAACGTGCCCGTCCGGACCAGCGCGGCACCCGTGCCGTCCTCCGGCGGGGCGGTGAGCGTCCAGGAGTACGTACCCGTCGCGGCCTCGGAACCGTCCGCGCCCCTGCCGTCCCAGGCGGCGGAGAGCGCCGCACCCGTCGCGGTCGCGTCCAACGTGCGGATCACCTTGTTGTTGCGCTTGACGACCACCGTGGCCCCGGCCGCCGGCTTCGAGAGCTGCCACGCGGCTGCCCAGTCCGCCGCCCCCCGGACGTACGAGGTGTCCGCCCCGGCGCCGGTCGCCGTCAGCGGCTGCGTGGGCACCCCGCTCTCCACCGCGCGGACCGTACCCGCCGCGTCGAGCCAGGCGACGCCGCCGCCGAACTTGTCGACGTCGTAGCTCTTCCACGTCGAGACGGCGGGCAGGTCACCGAGCACCCGGGGCGTTCCGGCCGCACCGGTGTGGAAGTCCGTGAGCCGCAGTTGCCCCGCCGCCCCGTCGTGGCCGGCCACGAAACCGTCGCCGAGCATTCCGCGCTCCGGCAGTTCGATGTTCCTGCCGGTCTCCAGGTCGTACACACCGAAGTCGTACGCGTCCGGGGAGGAACCGCCGGACGGCATGCAGTCCCAGTACACCCAGCGGCCGACGGCCTGGAGGTCCTGGATCTGGCAGGCGGCGTCGACGGAGTAGGACGTGACCTGCGAGGTCACCAGGTCACGTGACTCGATCCGCCCCCAGGTCCCGTCCGTGGTCCAGAGCTGCCCGCCCCAGACGGCCGCGGCCGAGGTGTTCACCTCCTGGATCACCGCGCCGCCACCGGGCGCCGCCAGGTCGACGACCGACCGCTCGTTGCCGCCGCCGACCACCGCGTACCGGCCCGCGACATCGCGCAGCAGCCGGCCCGAGGTCTCCGGAGTCGTGCGGTCGAAGAGCACCGTCTCGGTGCGTTCGCCGGAGGCCGTCGCCCGCACCAGCAGGTCCCGCTGCGTCGCCGCGTCGTGCCGGACGTGGACGACCGCGCCGTCACCGGCCCCGAGCGGCTGACCGTAGGTGTCCCCGTAGGGAGCGGTCGTGACCTGGGCCCGTGGGCCCGCGGCGGGCGTCCCGGTCAGAGTGACCTTCCGGGTCACGTACGCCGGCCGCGGCGCGCTGTCCGCCTCCTTGGTCACCAACTGACCGCCCGCCAGCGCCACTCCGCGCACCTCGGCCGACCGGGACGGCACCTCGTCGAGCGTACGGAGGGACAGGGTGCCGTCCGCCGCGACCTCGACGCGGCGGACCGCCCAGTCACCGGCGTCCGCGCCGCCGACCGCGATCGCGCCGCCGCCCGGGATCTGCTGGAGGCCGGACTGCGCCGCGTCCAGCAGGGTGCGGGCCGGTCCGCCGTCGAACGGGGTGGCCCTCAGGGGCCCGCCCCTCTTCAGCGGCGGGTTCTGCTCGGTGGGCTCCTCCGGCCGGTACGAGGTCAGCAGCCACTCGCCCGCCAACCCGATGACGGGCGCGCCTTCCTCGGACTCCGGTACGGTCACGGCCGTCTGCGCCCCGGTGGGGTCGTCGCGGCGGACCACACGGGCCTGGCCCGTGCCCTCCTGGTACCAGGCGAGGTGGGTGGGCGAGAGGACGGCCTGCAGGGGCTTCGAGTCGTCACGGGCGCTCGTGGGGACGGCCGTGACCGCACCGGTGGTGAGGTCGAGGAGGCCGAGCGTGTGGGTGCGGGTGAACTTCAGCAGGACCGACCGGCCGTCCCCGGCCAGCACCGGGGACGCGGCGAAGGCCAGCCCCTCCGGCGGGTCGACGGCGGTGTCCGTGGTCACGCCGTCCTGGTCCTGGAGGAGGTGCACCTTGTCGATCTGCCACACCTCGTTGTACGAGGTCGTGAGCACGGTCCTGCCGAACGAGGCGACGACCGTCTGCCCGTCCGGCACGGTGAGATCACCGGTCTCGCCGGTGGCGGGGTCGAGGAGCCGCACGGTGTCGTACGAGCCCGAGTCCACCGGGAGGATGTCGGTGCCCGCCCCGTAGTAGCCCTGCTGGCCGGGGAGTGTTCCGGTGAAGCCCTCCACGGTCCGCTCGGTGCCGTCGTAACTCCGCCACCGGTACGGGGCGGTGGAGCCGTCCTCCGTCGCCCGGCGGTGCAGGTAGCCGGTGTCCCCGGCCGCGTACAGGGTGTCCTGGACCGGTGTGTAGCGGTCCGGCGCGGTGATGGTGAGTCCGCCGGAGTCGGCGCGGGCCTCGGTGGCGAGGAGCGGCACCGCCCCGGTGGCGAGCGCGAGCGCGGCGACGGCGGCCACACCGCCGCGGCTGAAGGTGAAGTGAGAAGCAACCAGATGACGACTCGTCACACATTCTCCCAGAAAGGCATGGTGAAGGAGGGCGTTCCGAGCCCCTCCTCGAACAAGCGTCCGAGATATAACACGCCACGGGAGAGCCGTACCAGCCACATGACAAATGCCCCAGAGCGGATCCGAAGGGAAGGATTCCGCTCTGGGGCAGAGGAGTTGGGCGGGGTACGGGAGAGGTCAGGCGTCCATGCCCGCGAGCACCAGCGGCAGCCGGGACACGCCGTCCGCGGTCACACGGAGGGGCACACCCCAGTCCTGCTGGTGGACGTGACAGGCGGGGTACTCGTTCTCCGGATCGTCGTCGCAGGACGCCGCCATCGCCGAGACGTGCAGCACGCCTTCGGTGACCCCGTCGGCCAGGACCAGATCACGGAACAGGTCGGTCCCGGGACCCGCGCCCTCCGCCAGCAGTTCGGGCGGGGTCGAGGAGACCAGCAGCCGCGTCGAGGGACCGTACCGGGTGTCCAGCTTCTGCCCGGCCGGCGCCTGGAAGACGACATCGAGCCGGAGCGCTCCCGGTGCGACCTCGGTGGCCGCCCGCCGGGTCCGGTGGGCCTCGCCCGCGACGCGTACCGCCTCCTCGGGCAGCCGCAGCCGGGTCAGCCGGTGCCGGGCCGACTCCACGACCACCAGATCGCCCTCGACCAGCACGGCGTCGCTCGGCTCCCGCAGGTCCGTGGCCAGCGTGGTGACCTCGCCGCTCTCGGGGTCGTACCGGCGCAGCGCGTGGTTGTACGTGTCGCAGACGGCGACCGATCCGTCCGGCAGCGCGGTCACGCCCAGCGGGTGCTGGAGGAGGGCCTGTTCCGCGGCGCCGTCACGGTGACCGAAGTCGAAGAGCCCCGTGCCGACCGCCGTGCGGACGGAACCGTCCCGCTCGACGTACCGCAGGGCGGAGGTCTCCGAGTCCGCGACCCACAGCCGCTCCCCGTCGAAGGACGTGGCGAGGCCGGACGGCTGGGCGAACCACGCCTCGGCCGCGGGCCCGTCGACCAGGCCCTCGTTCGTCGTACCCGCGGCGACCCGCACGGTCAGGGTCTCCGGGTCGTACGTCCACAGCTGGTGCACGCCCGCCATCGCGATCCACAGACGGTCGCCGAACCAGGCGATGTCCCACGGCGAGGAGAGGTCGACGTCCCGGGCCGGACCGTGACTCGGCGCCCCCTGCCACCACTGGCGGCCGGTCCCGGCGAGCGTGACCGTCAGCCCCGTCTCCAGGTCGAGGGCCCGGATCGCGTGGTTGACCGTGTCCGCGACGGCGACGCGCCCGTCGGGCAGGACGGCCAGCCCCTGCGGCTCGCTGAACCTGACCTCGTCCGGCCCGCCGTCCACCAGCCCGCGCTCACCCGAACCGAAGGACCGGCGCACACTCTCGCCGTCCTCGTCCAGCTCGACCAGCCGGTGCCGGGTGGTGTCGGAGACCAGGAAGCCACCGCCGGGGAGGGCGAGTGCCTTCCCGGGAAAGCGCAGATGCGTGGCGACCGGCTCCGGAGCGACATAGGGACCATCGCCCCGCCGCAGCGTGCCCTTCTCCGCGTGTTCGGTCTCCAGCTCCTCGACCAGCTTCTCGATGGCGTGCGCGTGCCCCTCACCCGCGTGCTGGGCGACGACGTACCCCTCGGGATCGATGACGACGAGCGTCGGCCAGGCCCGCACGGCGTACTGCTTCCAGGTGGCGAGCTCGGGATCGTCCAGGACCGGGTGATGCACCTCGTACCGCTCGACCGCGTCGACGACGGCCTGGTGCTCCGCCTCGTGCACGAACTTGGGCGAGTGCACACCGATGATGACCACCGTGTCGCGGTGCTTCTCCTCCAGCTCGCGCAGCTCGTCGAGGACGTGCAGACAGTTCACACAGCAGAACGTCCAAAAATCCAAGATCACAATGCGCCCTCGCAGGTCAGCGAGGGTGTACTGCTTATCGCCTGTATTGAGCCAGCCACCCTTGCCGATCAGCTCGGGGGCCCGGACGCGCGCACGTGTAGCCATACCGACAGTCAACATCACCTCGGCCTGCGCGCATTCCGGAGGGGGCTCGGGGACCCTGTCAGCCATGAGACTTCTCGTACGTGAGCGACTGTTCGCCGTCGGTGACGACTACTGGATCGAGGACACCGAGGGACGCAAGGTCTTCCATGTCGACGGCAAGGCCATGCGGCTGCGGGACACCTTCGAGCTGAAGGACCCGCAGGGCCGGATTCTCATCGAGTTGCGGCAGAAGCTGATCAGCCTGCGCGACACGATGGTCATCGAACGCGACGGCGAAGAGCTCGCCAAGGTCAAGCGGAAGCGGCTGTCGCTGCTGCGCAACCACTACCGGGTCACCCTGGTCGACGGCACCGAACTCGACGTCAGCGGGCGGATTCTGGACCGTGAGTTCGCCATCGACTACGACGGGGAGCTGCTCGCCCAGATCTCCCGGCGCTGGCTCACCGTCCGCGACACCTACGGGATCGACGTCGTCCGCGAGGACGCCGACGCCGCGCTGCTCATCGCCGTGTCGATGTGCGTCATCGTGCTCGCGGACAAGGAGGAGTAGGAGTGCCGCCGGCCCCGGCCGCGGGGGCAGCCGGGGTCCGTTTCACGTGAAACGCCGGGACCGTCCCGCGTCGCGCCCATTGACGGGTCAGCGGGGCGGGGCGAGGCCCAGGCGCCGGTCCTTCAGGGCCGGGAACTGCTCCCGGGTGGTGGCGGTCCGCGCCGGGTCGAACTCGACGGTCAGGATCTCCTCGTCCGCGCCCGCCTCGGCCAGCACCTCGCCCCACGGGTCCACGACGATGCTGTGACCGGCCTGCTGGATACCGGCGTGGGTGCCGGCGCTGCCGACGGCCAGGACGTACGCCTGGTTCTCGACGGCGCGGGCCTGCGCCAGCAGCGTCCAGTGGGCGCGGCGGCGTTCCGGCCAGCCGGCCGCGACGACCAGGGTCTCGGCGCCCGCGTCGACGAGTCCGCGGAAGAGTTCGGGGAAGCGCAGGTCGTAGCAGGTGGCGAGGCCCAGGGTGGTCTGCGGCAGGGCGGCCGTGACCAGTTCCTCGCCGGAGCCCATCATCACCGCCTCGCCCTTGTCGAAGCCGAAGAGATGGATCTTGCGGTACGTGGCCACGCGCTCGCCCTCGGGCGAGAAGACCAGCGAGGTGTTGTAGAGGGCACCGTCCGCGGCGCGCTCCACGAAGGAGCCGGCGTGCAGCCAGACCCCGGCCTCGGCCGCGGCCTTCGCCATCGCCTCGTGCGTCGGGCCCACGAGGGGTTCGGCCTCGTCCTCGAAAGCGGTGTACGCGAAGGCGCCCACCGGCCAGAGTTCGGGGAGAACCACCAGATCCGCGCCCTGCTGGGAGACGACCAGGGAAGCCGCGCGATCTCTGCGGGCATTGACGGATTCGTCCGGGTCTACTGCGATCTGGATGAGGGAGGCGCGCACACTACCACCGTCCTGGCATTCGAGCCGTCAACACGGGCCTACGATCGTCACACGAAAGCACTGCCGGGGTGCCTGCTCGCAGCGTAACTTAGCGAGCGAACCTCAGACGCAGAGCCGTAGCCCGCAGACAGCGCCGTCAGTGCCGGCCCACACGCCGGTACTCCCTGCTCTCCAGCCCATGCACCGCAGAACCGCACGAGGGGTCCCGTGACCGTCCATCCCAGCCTCCAGACCTACGCCGACGCCTGGACCCACTCCATCGAGTCGATAGCCGAGCTGGTGACGCCGCTCGTCGAAGGGGAGTGGAATCGCCGTACGCCGTGCCCCGGCTGGTCGGTGCGCGACATCGTGTCGCACATCATCGGCATGGAGTGCGAACAGCTCGGCGACCCCCGCCCGATCCACACGCTGCCCCGCGATCTCTACCACGTGCAGAACGACTTCACCCGGTACATGGAGATGCAGGTCGACGTGCGCCGGCACCACACGGCGCCGGAGATGACCTCCGAGCTGGAGTACACCGTCATCCGCCGCGCCCGTCAGCTGCGCAACGAGTCGCGGGCCCCCGAAACCATGGTCCGGGCACCGCTGGGTACTGAGCAGACGCTGGAACTGGCCCTGCACATGCGCGCCTTCGACGTCTGGGTGCACGAGCAGGACCTGCGTACGACGCTGGGTCAGCCGGGCAACCTGGACTCCCCCGGCGCTCTCGTCGCCCGGGACACCCTGCTCGCCGCCCTGCCGAAGGTCGTCGCCAAGAACGCGGGCGCGCCCGCCAATTCGGCGGTCGTGCTCGATGTGCACGGGCCGGTGGAGTTCCTGCGCACCGTCCGCGTCGACGCGGAGGGCCGTGGCTCGATCGACGGGGCGCCGTCCCTCGGTCCCGCGGTGACGCTGGCGATGGACTGGGAGACGTACTACCGCCTCGCCTGCGGCAGGGTGCGGGCGACGGCCGTCGCGGACCGGATCAAGGTCGAGGGCGACCAGGATCTCGCGGCGGCGATCCTGCACAACTTCGCCGTGACGCCGTAGTCCCACCGGTCGGCGGCGCCCGTCCTGGAGTACGAGACGGGCGCGCCGCCGGCCGGGGCGCGCCGGGTGTCATGCGGGGACGTGCACGGCCTCGACCCTGCTGACCACGTGGTGATCGCGCTCCCTGAGCGCCGCCCTGGCGCGCAGCCGCAGGATCTGGGTGATGCCGAGTGCCTCCAGGACGAAGACGGAGGCGAAGGCGATCCGGTAGTTGTCGCCGGTCGCGTCCAGCAGCACACCGACCGCGAAGAGCGTGGTCATCGAGGCGATGAAGCCGCCCATGTTCACGATTCCCGATGCGGTGCCCTGGCGCTCCGGGGGGTTGGCGGGGCGTGCGAAGTCGAAGCCGATCATCGAGGCGGGTCCGCAGGCGCCGAGCACCACGCACAGGGTGATCAGCAGCCACATCGGCGCATGGTCGCCCGGGTGGAAGATCGCCGCGGCCCACAGGGTGGCCGTCAGCGCGACCGTGCCGAGCGCCAGTGGGGTGCGTGCCGCGTGGTGCCGGGCGATGACCTGGCCGTAGACGAGTCCCACCGCCATGTTGGAGAGCACCACGAGGGTGAGCAGTTCACCGGCGGTTCCACGGCTCAGCCCCTGTGCCTCCACCAGGAACGGCATGCCCCACAGGAGCAGGAAGACCATGGCGGGGAACTGGGTGGTGAAGTGCACCCACATGCCGAGCCGGGTGCCGGGTTCCCGCCACGCGGCGGCGATCTGCTTGCGTACGTAGGCGGCGCCGGCGTGCTCGGCGGGCGGGGGTTCGTGTCCCTCCGGGTGGTCCTTGAGGAACAGCAGCAGCAGGACGAGGACGACGACGCCCGCCGCCGCGCTGCCGACGAAGGTGGTCGTCCAGCCGAAGCCGTGCAGCGCGCGTGCGATGAACAGGGTGGAGACGAGGTTGCCCGCCATCCCGAACAGTGCGGCGACCTGCCCGATCATCGGCCCGCGCCGGGCCGGGAACCACCGACTGCCGAGCCGCAGCACGCTGATGAACGTCATCGCGTCGCCGCAGCCGAGCAGGGCGCGGGAGGCCAGCGCCATCCCGTACGAGGGGGAGAGCGCGAAGCCGAGCTGTCCGAGGGTGAACAGCACGGCCCCGATGGTGAGGACCTTCTTGGTGCCGAGCCGGTCGACCATCAGCCCGACGGGTATCTGCATGCCCGCGTAGACGAGCAGTTGGAGGATGGAGAACGTGGAGAGCGCGGAGGCGTTGACGTCGAAGCGGTCGGCGGCGTCGAGTCCGGCGACTCCCAGGCTCGTACGGAAGATGATGGCGACGAAGTAGACGGCGACGCCGACGCCCCAGACCTGGGCGGCGCGCCGGCCTCCGGGTGGGTCGCCGGGCAGGGAGAGGGTGGGGGCGGCCCCGGAACTCACCGGTCCTCACCCCGGACCAGCACCTTGACCCGGCTGACGTGGCGCCGTACGACCTGCGCGGCGCCGTCCGCGTCTCCGGCCCTGATGGCTTCCAGGAGTTCACCGTGCTCGGTGATGTTCGCGGCGATCCGGCCGGGGTGTGCTTCCAGGACGGCGACGCCCATCCGCAGCTGCCGGTCGCGCAGCTGGTCGTAGAGGCGCGAGAGGATCTCGTTGCCCGCGTTCCGCACGATCTCGGCGTGGAAGCAGCGGTCGCTCACGGCGACGGCGGCGAGGTCGCCGGCCTCGGACTTCTGGCGCTGCTCCTCGAGCAGGTCCTCAAGCCGGCGGATCAGCTGGGGCGACGCGGGTACCGCCTTGCGGGCGGCGAACTCCTCGACCAGCAGCCGGGTCTCCACCACGTCCGCGATCTCCTGCGCGGAGACGGCGAGGACGAGGGCGCCCTTCTTCGGGTAGAGCTTGATGAGCCCTTCGACCTCCAGCCGCAGCAGTGCCTCGCGCACGGGGGTGCGGGAGACGCCGACGGCTTCCGCCAGATCGCCTTCGGTGAGGAGCGTCCCGCCCTGGTACCGGCGGTCGAGGACGGCGTCCTTGATGTGGGTGTAGACGCGGTCGGCGGCGGGGGGCTGCTTGAGGGAGGTCTTGGCCGGAGGCTTCGCTGGGGCAGAGGGCGCGACAGGCATGCGCACAGCATAGATACAACATGGACGCATGTGGTGATCCGTCCAGGATATGAAATCCCGTGAGCCGCCGGCCGGGCTCCGAAATTCCCCTGAATTCACTCCCGTTGCCGTACATCCATCGCCCCCCTCCAGGAGTCTCACCACCGAGCGGCACCGTTATGTAGCCGCATATAGGGGTATTTGGAGCGTTCAGTTGAAAATCGGCATGACGCGCAGACATCGTGCAACCGCCACTGCCACCGTGGCCCTCACCGCCGGCGCCGTTCTCGCGGGCAGCGCCTTCGCCACGCAGGCCCAGGCAGCCGCACCGCCGAAGCCCACGATCGTCGCCAAGGGCGGCTTCGTGATGAACAACGGCACCGGCAAGACCCTCTTCACCAAGGCAGCGGACACGCGCCGCTCCACCGGCTCGACCACCAAGATCATGACCGCCAAGGTGGTGCTGTCGCAGAAGAATCTGAACCTGGATTCCAAGGTGACGATCCAGAAGGCGTACAGCGACTACATCGTCTCCAAGGGCGCCTCGTCGGCCCGGCTGATCGTCGGTGACAAGGTCACCGTCCGACAGCTCCTGTACGGGCTCATGCTGCCGTCCGGCTGCGACGCCGCGTACGCCCTCGCCGACAAGTTCGGCTCCGGCACCACGCGCGGCGCCCGCGTGAAGTCGTTCATCGGCAAGATGAACGCCACCGCCAAGAGCCTCGGCCTGAAGAACACGAAGTTCGACTCGTTCGACGGCATAGGGAGTGGGAACAACTACTCCACCCCGCGCGACCTGACGAAGATCGCCAGCAGCGCGATGAAGAGCTCCACCTTCCGCGCGATCGTCAAGACCAAGTCGACGAAGCAGAAGGTGACCACGAAGAGCGGCGGATACCGCTACATGGCGTGGACCAACACCAACAAGATGCTCAGCACCTACAGCGGTGCCATCGGCGTGAAGACCGGCTCCGGCCCGACGGCCAAGTACTGCCTGGTCTTCGCCGCGACCCGTAACGGCAAGACCGTCATCGGTACGGTCCTCACCTCCTCGTCCGAGGCGAACAGGACCGCGGACGCGAAGAAGCTCATGGACTACGGCTTCAAGCTGTAGGACCTGTACGGATCCACGCATCACGGGTCTACGGAATACGGGAGGGCGGCCACGGCGGTGACCGCCCTCCCAGGCGTTGGTCGAACGGCAGGACGAGGCTGACAGAGTTTTTGCCATGTCTGCGTACATCCTTGCGGGCCGCTCATGAGTCTCGTGTGGGGACCCCCCTCACACCCCGGTCCCTCTCAATGCATTCGCGAACTCGGAGCGTTCATTGATATCGAGCCACAAGGCCCGCCCCAAGGCTGGTCACAAGGCCCGCAGCAAGCGCCTGCGCAACGCTGTCGTCGCAGCCGTCGTATCCGGTGGCGTGATGCTGGCGGTCACGCCTCTCATGACGTCTGCCCAGGCCGCTGTCCCCCTGCCGACGCTCAGCGCCAAGGGTGCGTTCCTGCAGGACAGGACAACGGGCGCCAAGAAGTACGGCAAGGCCGCCGACATCAAGCGACAGATGGCCAGCACCACCAAGGTCATGACCGCCGCCGTGGTGCTCAACACCCCCGGCGTCGATCTGAGCCGCAAGGTGACCATCTCGCAGACCTACCGCGACTACGTCACGGCCAAGGGCGCCAGCACAGCGGACCTGAAGACCGGTGACAAGCCCACGGTCCGTCAGCTGCTGCACGCTCTGATGCTTCCGTCCGGCTGTGACGCGGCGTACGCGCTCGCCGACGCCTACGGCGTGGGCACCACCCGGGCTGCCCGGACGAAGCAGTTCATCGGTCAGATGAACAAGAAGGCCGCCTCGCTCGGGATGACCAACACCACGTTCGACTCGTTCGACGGCATTTCGTCGACCGGGAACAACCTCTCGACCCCGCGCGACCTCGCACAGCTCGCCAGCTACGCGATGCGGGGCTCGACGCTGCGCGGCATCATGGCCACCACCAAGTACGTCACCCCCGTGACGACCAGCACCGGCGCCACTCGCACGTACACCTGGTACAACACCAACAAGCTGCTCGGCTCCTACAGCGGCGCCGTCGGCATCAAGACCGGCTCCGGCACGGCGGCAGGTCCCTGCCTCATCTTCGCCGCCACCCGGGGCGACAAGACGTACGTCGGCGTCATCCTGAACGGCACCGACCGCTACAACGACGCGGCCAAGCTGCTGGACTACGGCTTCGGTTCCTCCACCGCGACGACCATGCAGCTGCGTACGCTGCCCCAGGGCGCGCAGCGCGACTGATCCGGCACCGGACAGAAGCAGCCGAACACGAGCAGAAGGGTGCGGCCACCAACGGTGACCGCACCCTTCTGTCTGTCGGGCCCAGGTAATCAGGCCCAGGTGATCAGCCGCTTCGGCTGCTCCAGGACCGCGGCGACATCCGCGAGGACCTTGGAGCCGAGCTCGCCGTCGACCAGGCGGTGGTCGAACGACAGCGCCAGCGTGGTGACCTGGCGGGGCTTCACCTTGCCCTTGTGGACCCAGGGCTGGAGCTTGATCGCACCGACCGCGAGGATCGCGGACTCGCCCGGGTTCAGGATCGGCGTTCCCGTGTCGACGCCGAAGACACCGACGTTGGTGATCGTCACCGTGCCGCCCGCCATCGCCGCGGGGGACGTCTTGCCCTCGCGCGCGGTGGAGACCAGTTCGCCCAGCGAGGCGGCGAGCTGGGGCAGGGTCTGCTCGTGCGCGTCCTTGATGTTCGGCACGATCAGACCGCGCGGCGTGGCCGCGGCGATCCCCAGATTCACGTAGTGCTTCTGGACGATCTCCTGGTTGGCCTCGTCCCAGGCGGCGTTGACGTCCGGGTTCCGCTTGATCGCGACCAGGAGGGCCTTGGCGATGATCAGGAGCGGGTTGACCCGCACCCCCGCCATGTCCTTGTCCTCCTTGAGTTCCGCCACGAGCTTCATCGTGCGCGTCACGTCGACGGTCACGAACTCGGTGACGTGCGGAGCCGTGAAGGCACTGCCCACCATCGCCTGCGCGATGGCCTTGCGTACGCCCTTGACCGGGATACGCGTCTCCCGGGCACCCGGGACGACCTCGACGGCGGGAGCCACCGGCGCCGACGCCACGGGCTGGGCCACGACGGGCGCCGCCACCGGGGCAGCCGCCGCGTGGACGTCCTCGCGGGTGATGATGCCGTCCTTGCCGGTCGGCGTCACCGTCGCCAGGTCGATGCCCAGGTCCTTGGCCAGCTTGCGGACCGGCGGCTTGGCGAGCGGGCGGCTCTCGGGGGCCACGCCGCCGTGGCCGTTGAGCTCACCCTGTATCGCCGCGGCTGCCTGCACCGGCGCCTCGGCGCCCTTGCGCGGGCGCCGCTTCGTGGAGGACTCGGCCACGCCGTAGCCCACCAGGACCGGCTGGCGGCCCTTCGGCGCCTCGTCCTCGGCGGCCGGCTGCGCGGCCGCCACGGGCTCCGCCACCGGGGCGGGGGCCGCGTCGCCGCTGCCCGGCGCCACGTCCACCGCGATGATCACCTGGCCGACATCGACGGTCGTGCCCTCGGGGAAGCGCAGCTCGTGCACGACCCCGTCGAACGGGATCGGCAGCTCCACGGCTGCCTTGGCCGTCTCGACCTCGCACACGACCTGGCCGTCGGTGACGGTGTCGCCGGGCTGGACGTACCACTTGAGGATTTCCGCCTCGGTCAGTCCTTCGCCCACATCGGGCATCTTGAACTCACGGAAGCGAGCAGACGTTTCGGTCATCGTCGTCACGAACCCTCTCCTCAGTACGCCAGCGAGCGGTCGACGGCGTCGAGCACCCGGTCGAGTCCCGGCAGGTACTCGTCCTCGAGACGGGCCGGCGGATACGGGACGTGGTAGCCGCCGACGCGCAGCACCGGTGCTTCGAGATGGTAGAAGCAGCGCTCCGTGATGCGGGCGGCGATCTCGGCGCCCGAGCCGTAGAACACCGGGGCCTCGTGGACGACGACGAGCCGGCGGGTCTTCTCCACCGAGGTCTGGATCGTGTCGAAGTCGATCGGGGACATCGACCGCAGGTCCAGGACCTCGACCGACTTGCCCTCCTCCTGCGCCGCGGCGGCTGCCTCCAGGCAGACCTTCACCATCGGCCCGTAGGCGACGAGCGTGAGGTCGGTGCCCGTACGCGCCACCGTCGCCTTGTGCAGCTGCCCGGGAATGGACTCGGTGTCGACCTCGCCCTTGTCCCAGTAGCGCCGCTTCGGCTCGAAGAAGATGATCGGGTCGTCGCTCTGCACGGCCTGCTGCATCATCCAGTACGCGTCGGACGCGTTGGACGGGGACACCACCTTCAGCCCGGCGACGTGCGCGAACAGGGCCTCCGGCGACTCGCTGTGGTGCTCCACGGCGCCGATGCCGCCGCCGTACGGAATCCGCACGACGACCGGCAGCTTGATCTTGCCCAGCGCACGGGCGTGCATCTTCGCCAGCTGCGTGACGATCTGGTCGTACGCGGGGAAGACGAAGCCGTCGAACTGGATCTCGACGATCGGCCGGTATCCCCGCAGGGCCATGCCGATCGCCGTGCCGACGATCCCGGACTCGGCGAGCGGGGTGTCGATGACCCGGCCCTCGCCGAAGTCCTTCTGGAGCCCGTCGGTGATCCGGAAGACACCGCCCAGCTTGCCGACGTCCTCACCCATGATGAGGACCTTCGGGTCCGTGTCGAGGGCGAGGCGCAGCGACTCGTTGAGCGCCTTCGCGATGGACATCTTTTCCACGGCCATGGCTAGTTGCCCTCCTCGGCAGAGTCTGCGAACGATGCCTGGTAGGCGGCGAACTGGGCGCGCTCCTCGTCGACGAGGCTGCTCCCGTCGGCGTAGCCGTGCTCGAACAGCGACATCGGGTCCGGGTCGGGCATGGCCCGGACCGCTTCCCGTACGCGCTTGCCGAGGGTCTCGCTCTCCTCTTCGAGCGCGGTGAAGAACGCCTCGTCGGCGGCCTTCTCCTTCTCCAGGTACGTCCGCAGGCGCAGGATCGGGTCCTTGGCCTCCCAGGCGGCCCGCTCCTCGTCCGCCCGGTACTTCGTCGGGTCGTCGGAGGTGGTGTGGGCGCCCATGCGGTAGGTGAACGCCTCGACGAGGGTCGGGCCCTCGCCGCGGCGGGCGCGCTCCAGTGCCGACTTGGTGACGGCCAGGCAGGCGAGTACGTCGTTGCCGTCGACCCGGACGCCGGGGAAGCCGAAGCCCTGGGCGCGCTGGTAGAGCGGTACCCGGGTCTGTCGCTCGGTGGGCTCGGAGATCGCCCACTGGTTGTTCTGGCAGAAGAACACCACGGGGGCGTTGTAGACGGCCGAGAAGGTGAACGCCTCAGCGACGTCGCCCTGGCTGGAGGCCCCGTCACCGAAGTACGCGATCACGGCCGAGTCCGCACCGTCCTTGGCGACGCCCATGGCGTAGCCGGTGGCGTGCAGGGTCTGCGAGCCGATGACGATCGTGTACAGGTGGAAGTTGTTCGTGTTCGGGTCCCAGCCGCCGTGGTTCACACCGCGGAACATCCCGAGCAGATTGGTCGGGTCGACACCCCGGCACCAGGCGACGCCGTGCTCCCGGTAGGTCGGGAAGACGTAGTCGTCGTCGCGCAGCGCCCGGCCGGAGCCGATCTGCGCGGCCTCCTGGCCGAGCAGCGAGGCCCACAGGCCCAGCTCGCCCTGGCGCTGGAGGGCCGTGGCCTCGGCGTCGAAGCGCCGGGTCAGGACCATGTCCCGGTACAGGCCGCGGAGCTCGTCCGCGGTCAGGTCGATCTCGTACTCCGGGTGCTGGACGCGCTCGCCCTCGGGCGTCAGCAACTGTACGAGCTGGGGCTCGGAAGTCTGTGGTGTTTTCGCGGCGCTGGTCCGCTTGCTGCTGCGTCGCGGTTTGCGCGCGGCAGTGCTCTCCACGGTCACGTGCGTGCTCCTCCGTCGGTCCGGCCCCCGGGGTCTGCCGGGAACCAGTGCGGCTCGCCTGTGTCCGGACCCGTGCACGGGGTGGGTGCCGCTCGGCCGGGAACAGGCGTGACAGGTGCCCCGGCGAGCACCCTGTCAAAAGCACGTTACCCAGTGCATCGCATAACTGCGAAACCCTCTCTGACCTGCGATTTTGCTTGGATTTCCAAGTAAATCGAGAAAATCGGGAACTCTCGCTGGTCACAGCACTGGTAACAGCCTTGCAGGCCGCCGGAACAACGGCACGTTATCCCGGCCAACGGCGGCAGGGAAGGGGTGAATGTGTGAGACTGCGTTTGTGCGCGAAGATGGAAAAATCACCGTATTTCTGTTGGACGACCATGAAGTGGTCCGCCGTGGAGTGCATGAATTGCTCTCCTCCGAAGCCGATATCGAGGTGGTCGGAGAGGCGGGTACGGCAGCGGACGCCCTGGTCCGCATCCCGGCGACCCGCCCCGATGTGGCGGTCCTGGACGTACGGCTGCCGGACGGCAGCGGGGTGGAGGTGTGCCGCGAGGTCCGCTCCCTGGACGAGAACATCAAGTGCCTGATGCTCACCTCGTACGCCGATGACGAGGCACTTTTCGACGCGATCATGGCCGGTGCCTCGGGTTACGTACTGAAGGCCATCCGTGGCAACGAGCTGCTGAACGCGGTACGGGACGTGGCGGCCGGGAAGTCCCTGCTGGACCCGGCAGCGACCGCCCGCGTGCTGGAGCGGCTGCGCGACGGCGCCAACGGCAAGGGCGACGACAAGCTGGCCGGCCTCACCGACCAGGAGCGCAAGATCCTGGACCTGATCGGGGAGGGGCTCACGAACCGGGTGATCGGCGAGCGGCTCCACCTGGCCGAGAAGACGATCAAGAACTACGTCTCCAGCCTGCTCGCCAAGCTGGGCATGGAGCGCCGCTCGCAGGCCGCGGCCTACGTGGCCCGGCTCCAGGCCGAACGGCGCTGACCGCCGCATCCGCCGCGCGCCCCCTGCGGCTCCGGGCGATTCCGGGACTTTGGTCCTGAGTCAACCGGGGCCGCAGACCCTTACCCGGCCCCTACCTGTAGCGGACAGTGGACGCATGGCCTCTGAGGAACTCCATGCGATCGAGCTGCTCGGCCGGGTGCCGTACGGCCGCCTGGCGACGAGTATGCGAGCCCTCCCCATCCTGGCCGTGGCCCGCCACGTCGTGGCCGAAGGCCGTGTGCTCCTGCGGATGCACCGGGGGCTCGGCCACCACACCTCGTGCGACGGGAGCGTCATCGCGTACGGGGCGGACAACTTCAACACCGCGGCCGACGGCGGCGACGATCCCTGGTCCGTGCAGTTCACCGGGCCCGCCGAGATCGTCCGCCCCTGCTCCGAGCAGCAGAAACTCTTCGGCCCTGTGCCTCTGACGGCGAACGACGAGCCCTTCGATCCGGTCTATCTCCGGCTCGAACCCCGCTTCGTCACCATGCACACTCTGGGCTTCCACGCAAGTCAGCGAATCGGCCACGTAGCGTGATCTAACATGTGGTAAGTGCCGCGCTCATATGTAACCCGCCCGCCTGTTCCCCCGGTCGGCGAGGTGCTGCGCCGCTATCCCGAGGCGGGTGAGCCGCTCGCCTGCGAGCCCCTCACCAAAGGTCTCCTGAACCACGGATACCGCGTATCCACCACGCGCGGCGCGTATTTCCTCAAGCACCACCTGGACAAGCGCCACCTCGACGACGCCACCGGCGACCGCGCCACGATCGTCCGTCAGCACCGGGCGACCCAGCGGCTCCACTCGCTCGGCGTGCCCGTCGCCCCTCCCCTCACGGACACGGAGGGTGACACCGTCACGGTGATCGACGGCCGCTGCTACGCCCTGCACCCCTGGGTGGACGGCCTCCACCGGGTGGGCGCCGAGCTGACCACCGTCCAGTCGCGGCGCCTCGGCGCCCTGCTCGGAGCCGTGCACACCGGTCTGGAGCAGGTCATGGGGCCGGGCAGCGGCCTTCCGCCCCGGCCCGGGTACGGGAGCCCCGATCCCGCGGACACCTTCGAGCTGATCGACGAACTGCTGGCCGCGGCACGCGGGCTCCGCCCCCGCGACGCCTTCGACGAGCTGGCCGTACACCGCCTCGTCGAGCGCCGCGCCCTGCTCGAACGGCACGCCCACCGCCGGCCGCCGACCCCGGACGGACCGGCCACGGGCTGGGTGCACGGCGACTTCCACCCGCTGAACCTGCTCTACCGGGGCGCCGATCCGGTCGCGATCGTCGACTGGGACCGGCTGGGCGTGCAGCCGCGCGCGGAAGAGGCGGTACGGGCCGCGGCGATCTTCTTCGTCAGGCCGGCCGGGGAACTGGACCTGGAGAAGGTGCGGGCCTACGCGCGGGCCTACCGCCGGGCGGCCGGGGCGGGCGCCGCGGAACTGGCCGCGGCGGTGCACCGGGTCTGGTGGGAACGGCTCAACGACTTCTGGATACTGCGCTGGCGCTACCGCCTGCACGACCGCAGGGCCGACCCGCAGTTCCCTGCGGTGTCGGCCCTGGCGGTGTGGTGGACGCGCGAGTACGAGGCGGTGTGCGCGGCCTTCACGGAGTGAGGGCCGCGGACCGTACGGAGTGCCTTACGGGGTGGTGCCCGCGACGGATCCGGCGGTCTCGCCGGCCCCTGTCGACGCGCCCTCGGCCGTGCCCTCGGTGGTGCCCTCCGTGGTGCCTTCGGTGGTGCCCTCGGTGGTGCCCGTGCCGCCGTCGTCGCCCGTGCCGCCGTCGTCGCCCGTGCCCTCGTCCGTGCCCGTGCCGCCGTCCGCGGTGCCCGGGTCGGGGGAGGACGGCTGCTCGGACGGGGTGTTGGAGGGCTGGCTCGGCGTCTGGGACGGCGTGAAGGTGGGCTCCTCGGTGGGCTCCCACTGACCGCCCGTGGTGCTGTCCGGCGCCTCGGTCTCCTCCGTCGGCTCCTCGGAGGGTTCCTCGGTCGTCTCCGACGGGGTGGGCGAGGCCGGGGTGGTGACGGGCGGCGGGCTCTTCTTGCCGCCGCCGTCGTTCGCCGCGTTGACGGCGATGGCCACACCGGCACCGATCGCGATCAGGGCGAGCAGGATGAACAGCCACATCTTGCCGCGGCCACCACCACCGCCGCCGTGCTGACCGCCGACGTACCCGCCGTCGTCCGGATTCATCGGCGGCAGGATCGGGCCCTGCGAGGTGTCCCCGTGCGTCGGGTACCCCATCGCCGCCGTACCGCCGCCCACCGCGCCCATCGGGGAGGTGTGACCGCCCTCGTGCAGCATGACCGGGCCGGTGTTCCACGTACCCGTGTGGCCGCCCTGGACCTGGAGCATCTGCAGGCTGTACTGGACGAGGCCGCGCATCTCCTCGGCGCTCTGGAACCGGTCGTCCGGGTCCTTCGCGAGCGAGCGCATCACCATCCCGTCCAGCTCCGGCGGCACCGCGTCCGAGACCTCGGACGGCGGGACCGGGATGTCCTGGACGTGCTGGTAGACGACGGAGAGCGGGGTCTCACCGGTGAACGGGGGCCGCAGGGCCAGCAGTTCGTAGAGCAGGCAGCCGGTGGCGTACAGGTCGGAGCGGTGGTCGACCGCCTTGCCGAGCGCCTGTTCGGGGGAGAGGTACTGGGGCGTGCCCATGACCATGCCGGTCTGGGTCATCGTCGACTGGGCGCCGTGCAGTGCACGGGCGATGCCGAAGTCCATGACCTTGACCGCACCGGAGTGCGTGATGATCACGTTGGCGGGCTTGATGTCACGGTGCACGATGCCGTGCTGGTGCGAGTACGCGAGAGCTTCGAGCACTCCCGAGACGATGATCAGCGCCTGCTCGGGCGGCGGGGCCTCCGCGTTGAGCAGGAGGTCGCGGATGGTGTTGCCCTCGACGAGCTCCATCACGATGTACGGGACGGTCTGGCCGCCCACGACGTCCTCGCCGGAGTCGTACACGGCGACGATCGCGTGGTGGTTGAGGCCCGCGACGGACTGTGCCTCGCGGGTGAAGCGGGCCTTGGAGACCGGGTCCTCGGCGAGGTCGGAGCGGAGCAGCTTCACCGCCACGGTGCGTCCCAGACGGACGTCCTCCGCGGCATAGACCTCGGCCATGCCGCCCCGGCCGAGCCGGTGGGTCATCCGGTAGCGCCCGTCACCGACGACACCGCCGATGCCCCAGGAGTCGGTGCCATCCGAAACTCCGCCGCCGTTTGCTTCGGGTCCGGGTGCCATCAGTCCTCGCCGTCGTTTCTGTCCGCGCGTCCGCGGGTGTCACGGGTGCCTTGCTGCATTGCCACGTCACGCTACAGGCTCTGCAAGACACCCCGGTTCCGAGAGGGACGGGTCATCCAATCGGCTCGCGTGCCGCTCACGCAAATTCCATGCGGTTCCTGTAACGCTTCCGAGACGCTTCTTGTGCGTAGGGTCACGGAACGGGCACCTGGCTTGACGTGTCGTACCCCTCGGGCAGACTTGGCCCGTACTACGGATCTTCGCGTCACGTCATCAGTTTCGCGCCGAGGGGGAAGCAAGTCATGAGCCAGGACGGCGCACACGGCGCTCAGGGTCGCTACGCGGGCGGTTCGGTCGCCGGCGGCCGGTACCAGCTGCGCGACCTGCTCGGCGAGGGCGGGATGGCCTCCGTATATCTCGCGTACGACTCCGCGCTCGACCGCCAGGTCGCGATCAAGACGCTGCACACGGAGCTGGGACGCGAACAGTCCTTCCGCGAGCGCTTCCGCCGCGAGGCGCAGGCGGTCGCGAAGCTCCAGCACACCAACATCGTCTCGGTCTTCGACACCGGCGAGGACGAGCTCGGCGGCGCGCTGATGCCGTACATCGTCATGGAGTACGTCGAGGGGCAGCCGCTCGGCTCCGTCCTCCAGTCGGACATCCAGCAGTACGGCGCGATGCCCGCCGAGAAGGCGCTCAAGGTCACGGCCGACGTGCTGGCCGCGCTGGAGACCAGCCACGAGATGGGCCTGGTCCACCGCGACATCAAGCCCGGCAACGTGATGATGACCAAGCGCGGTGTCGTGAAGGTCATGGACTTCGGCATCGCCCGCGCCATGCAGTCGGGCGTGACGTCGATGACGCAGACCGGCATGGTCGTCGGTACGCCGCAGTACCTCTCCCCCGAGCAGGCCCTGGGGCGCGGGGTGGACGCGCGGTCCGACCTCTACTCGGTCGGCATCATGCTGTTCCAGCTGCTCACCGGGCGCATTCCGTTCGACGCGGACTCGCCGCTGGCCATCGCGTACGCGCACGTGCAGGAGGAGCCGGTCGCTCCGTCGAGCATCAACCGGTCGATCACTCCCGCGATGGACGCGCTCGTCGCCCGCGCGCTGAAGAAGAACCCGAACGAGCGCTTCCCGAGCGCCGCGGCGATGCAGGACGAGGTCACCCGCGTACTGAACGCGGGCGGCCGGACCGGCGCCCCCGTGATCATCAGTGGCAGCGGGGCCCCGGGGAACAGCGGAGCGGGGGTCGGCTCCGCCGTCTTCCCGCCGGTCGACCAGGGCACGCCCGCACCGCAGAGCGTGCAGACGCCGTACCAGCCGCAGCCCCACCAGCCGTACCAGCAGCCCGGTCCGTACGGCGCTCCGACGCCGGCGCCCGCGCCGAGCTACGGCTACCCGCAGGCGTACCAGCAGACCCCCGCCCCCGCGGCGCACGGGACCCCGCCGCCGTACACGATGGCCCCGCAGGGCGCGCACGGCCAGGGCGGCGGCGGTGCCTCCAAACGGAACATGCCCGTCATCGTGGGTTCGATCGTGGTCGCGCTCCTCGCGATCGGCGGCCTGGTCGCGGCCATCTCGCTGAACGGCGACCCGGACACGGGCAAGAACGGCGACCCGGGTTCCGAGGAGTCCGCGGTGGCGGGCGAGCACAAGCCGCCGGAGCGCAACCGCACGATGGACGAAGAGGACTGCACGGACGCGAGCGAGGACTCGGACGACCCGGCGAAGGTCCAGGCGCCGAACTTCATGTACAAGGACTACAAGTCGGCGCACGCCTGCGCGCTGGCGGCGGGCTGGACCATCAAGCCCATCGACGAGCCCGGCAACACCTACGCCGAGGACCAGGTCGTCGACCAGTTCCCCTCCGCGGGTACGGCCATTCCCGAGCAGGGTGCCCACTTCGAACTGAGGATCTCCACGGGGGACCCGGCCTGACCACGCGGCACCCCGTCCGACGGCCCGGAACGCACCAAGCGTTCCGGGCCGTCGCGTTGCCGGGTGCGCGTCCTGACGCCCGGTCCGGGATGCCGGACATATCGGCCCGTGTGACGCTGAGCGCATGGCTCCAGGACTCCTCCCGTCTCGGCGGTCCCGGTCGTCGCGCTGCGCGCTCTGCCTTGCGGTGACAGCGGCGGCGGTGCTGGGCCCCGCGAGCTGGACGTACGCGGCAGAGCGGGCACACGGCGGGGTGACGCACCGCCAGGCCGGCCCCCCGGCGGCGCACGCGAGCGCGCGGGGACCTCTTGCTCCCGCCCCCCGTTCGGCCGAGCTGCCGGGCACGGCCACGGACGGCCCGTCGTCCGTGCCGACAACCGGCACTCCGGCCGCTCCCTCGCCCCGTCCCTCGACGCCGCCGCCGGCCCCCGTGCCGACCTCCCGGCCCTCCGCGAGCCCCTCGGTCCCGCCCTCCGGGTCACCGTCCGCCGTCGCCTCCGGTACGCCGTCCGCACACCCCTCGGGCGCCTCCGGCCCGGCCGGGGCGCCGTCCGGGAGCTCGGCCCCGCCCGCCGGTTCGTCGGCGAGCCCCTCCGCCTCCGCCGACCGGTCGCCCCTCGCGGGCAGGCCGGCGGGAGAGGGCCGCACCCGGCCCGGCCGGTCGCTGTCGCCGCTGGAACTCGCCCGCGCCGACGCCCTGCTCGAAGAGGAGGAGCCGGAGCCGGACGCGGCCGACGTGCCTCCCGTCGAGGTGTCGCCGAGCGCGTCGCCGCGCTCGGGGCGGTCGGCTCCCCAGGCGATGGACGGCCCTGCCGTGCGGCAGGTCCAGCAGGTGTCGCTCGGCGCGGGAATCGCACTGGTCGGCCTGGGTCTGGGCTTCCTGGCGTTCCGGATGCGCCGCGCCCGCTGAGTCGGCGCGGGGCCGATCCGTACCCCTGAAAGGCTTGCCCGGAGCAACATACTCGGTATACATACTGAGTATGTCGATCCGTCACGGGCTTCTCGCCCTCCTGGAGCGCGGGCCTCGGTACGGCTCCCAGCTCCGCACCGAATTCGAGTCGCGCACCGGCTCCACCTGGCCGCTGAACGTCGGCCAGGTCTATACGACGCTCAGCCGGCTGGAGCGCGACGGCATGGTCGTCCAGGACGGTGAGGACGACGCGGGCCACGCGCTCTACTCGATCACCGACGACGGCCGTACCGAACTGCACAGCTGGTTCGGGACACCCGTCGACCGCAGCAACCCGCCCCGCGACGAGCTGGCCATCAAGCTCGCCATGGCGGTCGGCGCACCGGGCGTCGACATCCGGGCGGTGATCCAGGCCCAGCGCCACCACACGGTGAAGGCGATGCAGGAGTACACGCGGCTGAAGGCCCAGGCCCTCACCGCCGCCCCCGCCAACCGGGACGAGGTCGCCTGGCTCCTCGTGGTGGAGCAGCTGATCTTCCAGGCCGAGGCGGAGGCCCGGTGGCTGGACCACTGCGAATCACGTCTCGTACGCCTCGCCGAGGCCGCCGCCACCGACCCGGCGCCCGAGCCCGGCAAGGCCGCCCCGCGCGGCCCCTCCGGCACGGCGGCCTCCCGGCTCCGCGCCCGTCACTGACCACGGACGCCGGGCCGACCGCATCACCGAACGCCGCTGTCCTGCGCGGCTCCGTCCGACCACCACCGACCGGAACATCCCAGGGGGAACGCCCACCATGTCCTCGTCCGTCCCGCCCCCGTCCACCGGCCTGTCCGTGGACGCGCCCGTCCTGGAGCTGAGAGCGCTCACGCGCACCCACGGCTCCGGCATCGCCCAGGTCCACGCCCTGCGCGGGGTCAACCTGTCCGTCCACACGGGAGAGCTCGTCGCCGTGATGGGACCGTCCGGTTCCGGCAAGTCCACCCTGCTCACCCTGGCCGGCGGCCTCGACACCGCGAGCAGCGGGCAGGTGGTCATCGAGGGCCAGGACATCGCCGCACTCGGCCGCAAGGGCATCGCCGCCCTCCGCCGCCGCAGCGTCGGTTACGTCTTCCAGGACTACAACCTCATCCCCGCCCTCACCGCCGCCGAGAACATCGCACTGCCCCGCGAACTCGACGGCGTCTCCCTCCGCAAGGCACGCAGGGAAGCCCTCGACGCGCTGGAGGAGATGAACCTCGGCGAGATCGCCGACCGGTTCCCCGACGAGATGTCCGGCGGCCAGCAGCAGCGGGTCGCCATCGCCCGCGCCCTGGTGGGGGACCGCCGCCTCGTCCTCGCGGACGAGCCGACCGGGGCACTCGACTCCGAGACCGGCGAGTCCGTCCTCGCCCTGCTGCGCAGCCGCTGCGACCAGGGCGCGGCCGGGGTGATGGTGACGCACGAGCCGCGGTACGCGGCCTGGGCGGACCGGGTGGTGTTCCTCCGGGACGGATCGATCGTCGACCAGACACTGGTCCCGGGCGCCGACTCGCTGCTCACCGCCGAGGGCGCCAAGTGAGCGTCTTCTCGGGGTGGCGTGCCGCCCTCCGGATCGCCCGGCGCGACGCCATGCGGTCCAAGGGCCGCAGCGCGCTGGTGGTCGCGATGATCGCCCTGCCGGTGCTCGGGGTGACGGCCGCTGACGTGACGTACCGCAGCGCGCTGCCCGACCAGGGCGAGAAGCTGACGGCAGAGATGGGCTCGGCCGACGCCCTGTACAGCGACCCGGGCATGGGCGGGCTTCCGATCCACCAGATGCCCGACGCGACGACCTGGGGCGGCCAGTCCTCGTACCCCTCCCGAGGGAAGGAGCCCGAGCCGGTCCGGATCGCGGACGCGTTCCCGAAGGGCTCGCGCCATCTCACCGAGCGCTCCGTGCCCGCGGTCGTGACCACCCGGCACGGCATCACGAACACGGAGATCGTCGAACTGCGCACCTCGGACCCGCTGGTCCGGGGCAAGATCGACCTGGTGGACGGCGCGTTCCCGGACGGACCTGACGAGATCGCCGCCACGGAGCCCTTCATGGCGTCGGCGGGCCTCGGCATCGGCTCCCGCGTCACGGTGCGCGGCCCCGGTACGACGTACACCCTCACCGGCACCGTGGAACTGCCCGACGAGCTGGGCAAGAAGGCGCTGTACGCCGATCCCGGCGCGGTCATCGGCCCGTGGAAGACCGCGTCCGACCGCGACGACACGGTCCTTCCGCCCCAGCCCAGCGGTACGGAGTGGCTGGTCGAGGGCCCGGCCGGAGCCGGCGTGGCCTGGGCGGACGTGCTCCGGGCCAATGAGCTGGGCGCCCTGGTGGTGTCCCGCCAGGTCGTCCTCGACCCGCCGCCGGACTCCGAGGTGCCGATGGCCGACGGGACGTCCTGGGACTCCGGGTCCTCGGCGGAGCTGAGCGCCGCGGTGGTGACCGTGGTCGCCATGGCCGTCCTGGAGATCGTGCTGCTGGCCGGACCGGCCTTCGCGGTCGGCGCACGCCGCTCGCGCAGGCAGCTCGGCCTGGTCGGTACGTGCGGCGGCGACCGGAGCCATGTCCGGGCCGTGGTGCTGGCCGGTGGCGCGGTGCTCGGCGGAGTCGGAGCCGTGCTCGGCGTCGCCGCCGGATTCGGGCTGACCGTGCTGTTCCGCCCGATCATCGAGGGCTGGACCGGACACCGCTTCGGCGAACTGTCCGTGCGCCCGGCCGAACTTCTGGCCGTCGCCGTGATCGGCCTGGTCACCGGCATCCTGGCGGCACTCGCCCCGGCGATCGTGGCCGGCCGGCGGTCCGTACTGGAGTCCCTGACCGGCCGCCGCGGCACCCGCCGCAGCTCCCGCACCCTGCCCGTGCTCGGCGGCATCGCCCTCGTGGGTGGCGCCTCCATCGCCGCGTACGGCGGTGTCAGCGGCGATACGACGCTGGTCGCCGGCGGCTCGGTCCTCGCCGAACTCGGCGTCCTCGCCTGCATCCCGGTGCTCGTCGGGCTCCTCGGCCGGCTCGGCCGCCGGCTGCCGCTCAGCCCGCGGATGGCGCTGCGCGACGCGGCCCGCAACCGGGGACGTACGGCGCCCGCCGTCGCCGCGGTGATGGCGGCCGTCGCCGGCACCGTCGCCATCGCCACGTACACGAGCAGCACGATGGCCGAGCACGCCTACGACTACACGCCCTCGCTCACCTCGGGTACGGCCGCGCTCGTCGCCGACGACCCTTCCGGCGTCCCGCAGCTCCCCCGGGCGCGGGCCGCCACCGAGGGCCACCTCTCCCTCAGCGGTGGGCGCGCCGACTTCGGCCGGGTCTGGGCGGGCAGCGACTGCTCCGTCTACTTCGAGGAGGACGGCTGCGGCACCGTCGAGCTGGTCAAACCGGCCGGCAAAGGCCATGCCTGCCCGCTGAAGGGCGCGGGTGCCAAGGAGCTCGCCCGGAAGCTCTCCGCCGACGCGCACAAGGACCTGATGAGCTCACCGGCCTGCGTGGACGAGTTCCTCCTCATGACCACGCTGGGCACGGACTCCTCCAAGATCGTGGTGGGTGACGCCGCGTTCCTCACCACGTACGTGAAACTCACCGACCCCGCGGCGGCGGCTGCGCTGACGGCGGGCACACCGGTCCTGCTCAACCCGGCGTACGCGAAGAACGGCGAGGTCACCCTCAAGGCCGTGCACAGGTACAACGACCGCGACACCGAGAACCGGAAGCTGCACCCGGGCGCGGCGCGGAGCAGTGTGGACCGGCTCCCGGTCCATGTGGCCCCGGCCGCGTACGCCGACACCCCCGGCGTACGCATGATCATTCCGCAGCGGACCGCGGACCGGCTCGGCCTCCACACCCAGGACTACGGGAGCGTGTACACCGTCGCCCACCGTCCCACGGACGCCGAGGAGCAGGCGACCGCGTCGGCGATCGAGCTGGCCGGAGGCGGCGCCTACCTGATGACCGGCAATCAGCCCGGCAGGGGCGAGGACGTCGTCCTGCTGATCCTCGCCCTGTTCGCCGGTGTGGTGACCCTGGGCGCCTCGGCGATCACCACCGGTCTGGCCAGGGCGGACGCGGAGGCCGACCTGACCACGCTCAGCGCGGTCGGCGCACCGCCGGCCGTGCGGCGCACCCTCTCCGGGTTCCAGTGCGTGGTGGTGGCGCTCACGGGTGTCCTGCTGGGGACGGCCGCCGGGCTCGTGCCCGCGGTGGCCCTGCGGCTGATCGATCTGCGCGAGGCCATGAAGTCCATGCGGCTGCAGCCGATGGACTCCGCGTACACACCGATCGTGCTGCCCTGGGCGACCATCGGGCTGCTGGCCGTGATCGTGCCCGTGTTCGCGGGACTGCTGGCCGCCGCGTTCAGCGGTTCACGGACGGTTCTGTCCCGGCGGACGGGCTGATCACCTCCCGCCGAACCGGGCTCCGGCTCCGCGACCGGCGATTTCGGTGCCCCCGGATGGGGTGGATCATCCGTTCCCGGGGGCACCACCGTGGTGTACACCACGTGTGCGAGACAATGGCGGCATGGAGATGCCGAGGAATGACCGGTCGCAGGAGCACCCCCAAGTCCTCGTAGTGGGGCAGGACGGAATGGCTATCGGCGGCGGTGACAGTGGCGACGAGTCGCGCGAGGTCCCGGTGACGGAAATGGTCGAACAGCCCGCGAAGGTCATGCGTATCGGCAGCATGATCAAGCAACTCCTGGAGGAGGTCAGGGCGGCTCCTCTCGATGAGGCGAGCCGGGTCAGGCTCAAGGAGATCCACGCGAGTTCCGTGAAGGAGCTCGAAGACGGACTGGCACCGGAACTGGTGGAGGAGCTCGAACGGCTCTCCCTGCCGTTCACCGAGGAGTCGGTGCCTTCGGAAGCCGAACTGAGGATCGCGCAGGCCCAGCTGGTCGGCTGGCTGGAGGGGCTCTTCCACGGAATCCAGACAGCACTGTTCGCCCAGCAGATGGCGGCGCGCGCCCAACTGGAGCAGATGCGTCGCGCCCTGCCGCCCGGCTCCGGCCACGAGGACGAGGAAGGCGGCTCGGACCCGCACGGACCGATCCGGTCCGGCCCGTACCTGTAAGCACCGCGGGCGTGGACACCGCAGGGGCCCGGCAGACAACGTTCGCCGTTGCGTGCCGGGCCCCTGTGGTTGTGTGCCGGGCCGCTGTGTCTGCTGCCCCGGCCCCTGTGTCTGCTGCCCGGCTCCGCCGTTTCCGGGCTGGGTGGGTGGCGCGGGTCAGTCGGCCGCGGGCGCGAGCAGGAGCACCTTGCCGATGTGCGTGCTGGATTCCAGCACCCGGTGCGCCTCCGCGGCGTCCGCCATCGGCACCATACGGTCCACGACCGGCCGGACCAGCCCGCCGGCGATCAGCGGCCAGACGTGCTCGCGCACGGCGGCGACGATCGCCGTCTTCTCGTTGAGGGGACGCCCCCGCAGGGAGGTGGCCGTGACCGCGGCCCGCTTGTTCAGCAGTGCGCCCAGGTTCAGCTCGCCCTTGACGCCGCCCTGGAGGCCGATGATGGCGAGGCGGCCGTTCACCGCGAGCGCCCGTACGTTCCGGTCCAGGTACTTCGCACCCATGATGTCGAGGATGACGTCGGCGCCCGCGCCGTCCGTCGCCTTGTGGATCTCCTCGACGAAGTCCTGTTCGCGGTAGTCGATGAGGATGTCCGCGCCGAGCTCCGCACAGCGTGCGAGCTTCTCGGGCCCGCCCGCGGTCACCGCGACCCGTGCGCCGACCGCCTTGGCCAGCTGGATGGCCATCGTGCCGATACCGCTGGACCCGCCGTGCACCAGCAGGGTCTCGCCGGGGCGCAGATGGGCCACCATGAAGACGTTGGACCAGACGGTCGCCGTGACCTCGGGCAGCGCCGCCGCCGTTGCCAGGTCCACGCCGTCGGGTACGGGCAGGAGCTGACCGGCCGGCACGACGACCTTCTCGGCGTAACCGCCGCCCGCGAGCAGCCCGCACACCTCGTCACCGACCGACCAGCCCGTGACGCCGGGGCCGAGCGCCGCGACGCGGCCCGCGCACTCCAGGCCGGGATAGGGGGAAGCGCCGGGGGGCGGGTTGTAGAAGCCCTGGCGCTGCAGCACATCGGCGCGGTTGACCGCGCTGGACACGACCTCGACGAGGACCTCGCCCTCGCCGGGTACGGGATCGGGCACCTCGGCCCATACGAGCGCCTCGGGGCCACCGGGTTCGGGGATCGTGATCGCATGCATGGCCGCGAGGCTACTCCGTGGGCCGCGCGTCGGCATGCGGTCGGCCGGTGCGCACGGACTCCGCACCGGCTCCTCCGGGTCCGCATCTGCTGCACGGGACCGGTCGGCCTGACGGGCTGACCGGTCGCGCCGAACCCGCCCTACGGCAGCGGCTTGCCCGGCTGATGGCCCGGCAGACCGCTCGGCGGGGTGTGGAGCGGGGAGGCCCGCACGATCGTGATCACCCGGTCCGTCAGTTGCAGCGGGCTGGCCGCCGGATCGTCGTAACCGAGCAGCCGGTGGCCCCGCAGCACGCTGACGACCAGGTCCTCGGTCTCCCGCACGTGCTTGCCCACCTCGGCCTTTATCACCGGCCGTTCGACCAGGTCGAGCCCGCTGCCCTGCTGGATCAGGTCCTCCATGACCGTGCCCGCGCTGGGGCTGAGCACGGAGAGACCGAGCAGCCGCCCGGCCGCACTGGCGCTGGTGATGACGGCATCGGCGCCGGACTGCCGCAGCAGCGGCGCGTTCTCCTCCTCACGCACGGCGGCGACGATCTTCGCCCCGCGGTTGAGCTGGCGCGCCGTCAGGGCCACGAGGACCGCGGTGTCGTCGCGCTGGGTGGCGATGATGATCTGACGTGCTTTCTGGAGTTCGGCGCGCAGCAGGACATCACTGCGTGTCGCATCGCCCAGCACGCCCACGAATCCATCGGCGTTGGCGGCCTCGATCACTTTCGTGGCCGGGTCGACGACGACGATCTGTTCCTTCTTCAGGCCCGTGCTGCACAGCGTCTGGATCGCCGAGCGGCCCTTCGTGCCGAAGCCGACGACAACGGTGTGTTCACGCAAGTTGCTTCTCCAACGGTTCAGCCGGAAGTCCTCCCGGGTCCGCTCCGTGAGGACTTCAAGGGTGGTGCCGACCAGGATGATCAGGAAGAGCACGCGCAGCGGCGTCACCAGAAGCACGTTTATGAGCCGGGCGCCGTCGCCGTACGGAACGATGTCGCCGTAGCCGGTGGTCGAGAGGGTCACCGTCGCGTAGTAGACGGCGTCGAGGAAGTCGACGCTGCCGTCGGCATTGTCGTGGTACTCGTCACGGTCCACGTAGACGATCAGGACTGTGGTGGCCAGCACCATCAGCGCCATCGCCAGCCGCTTGGCGACCTGCCGCAGCGGCCGGTCCATGACCCGGCGAGGCAGCATCACCCGGGTGGGGACGACATGCTCGTCGGCGCGCCTGGCCATCGCATCCTGGCCGGGAAGTTTCACGTGAAACACCCTTCCGCCCACGGCGCCGCCGAGGCCCATGGGAGATCGAGGATCTCCACCTCGGTGCCGGACCGTACCCCGCCCGGCGGCACAACGGCCAGTCCGTCAGCAGCGGCGATACCGCGGAGCATTGCGGGGCCGTTGTAGTGCAGGGGGACGACGTGGTCCAACCCGCCCTCGTGCGTGGCGCGATGGACGACGGGGACGAGGCGGGTGTCGTGCGGATGCCCCTGGACCTCGTCGTGGACCAACGCCCGGTACGCCTCCTGCGCCGGACGGCCCGCGATGCCCCGGAGCAGGGGTTCGGCCAGGGTGAGCAGACCGGAGACGGCAGCCAGGGGATTGCCCGGCAGCCCCACGACGTAAGGCCCTTGGGCGGTCAGACGGGCCAGCAGCATGGGGTGGCCGGGACGCACATCGACTCCGTCGACCAGCAGTTCGGCGCCGACCTCGGCAAGGACCGGGTGGACGTGATCGACCGGGCCGGCCGCCGTACCGCCGGTGGTCACGACGAGGTCGGCGTCCGAGGTGGTGAGGGCGTGGCGCAGAGCCGCGGCGTCGTCGCCGAGGCGGCGGGGCTCGCCGACCTCGGCGCCCAGCGCCCGCAGCCAGGGACCGAGCATGGGGCCGAGCGCGTCACGGATCAGCCCGTCGTGCGGGAGCCCGGCGGTGAGGAGTTCGTCGCCGAGAACGAGGACGTCGACGCGGGGACGGGGAACGGCGACCAGCGCGTCGTACCCGGCAGCGGCGGCCAGGCCGAGGACGGGCGCGGTCACCAGCGTCCCGGCGGGCAGGAGTTCGTCACCGGTGCGGCACTCCTGGCCGCGCGGTCTGATGTCCTGTCCGGGAACGACCTCGCGCTGCGCGAAGAGCAGCCCCTTCGCTTCGTCGGCGTGCGCGTGCTCGCTGCGGAGGACGGCCGTGGCATCGGCCGGGATACGGGCTCCGGTGGCGATCCGTACCGCCGCACCGTCGGGCAACCCGGCGGGGGCGCTGTGTCCGGCGAGGAGCCCTTCGCCTTCCCGGACGGTCCACGGACCGGGCCCGGCCACGACCCAGCCGTCCATGGCGGAGGTGTCGAAGGACGGCAGGTCGGTGAGCGCGTGCAGTGCCTCGGCGAGGACGTGGCCGAGCGCGCGGTCGAGGGCGAGCCGGTGCGCGGCGACCGGAGCGGCGCGCCCCGCGCGCGCGGCCAGGGCCCGTGCCTCGCTCCAGGAGGTGGTCCGGTGGCGCCGGGCGCGTACGGGCTGGGAGGGCGGGGAGGGCGCGGCGGCCTGGGTGGGCGAGCCGCTGGAAGCGGGGGAGGAGGGCGAGACGGCGTGCTCCTGCTCCCCCGGGCGGGCTCCGTGGTCCGGGCGGGCTCCGTGGTCCGGGCGATTCGATGCCACCAGAGCCAGAGCCTCCTCCACGGCGCGCTCGTCCTCCGGTGTCATCGCGGAGAGGGGCGAGGCACCGGGCGAGGCACCGGGCGAGGCTTCGGGTGCGGAAGCAGCGGTGGGGACGGCAGCCGGAGCAGCGGTGGCACCAGCGGACTGCGCGGAGCCTGCCGAGCCGCCCGGCGCCGAGTCCGTAGCGGTGGGCTGGTGCGTGGCGCCCTGGGACGGGCCGCCGGTGCCGGTGCCGGTGCCGTGATGCCCCGTCATTGTGGGTCGGCCTCGTTCGTGGCCCCCGCCTCCTCCTCCCACCGGAGGGCGAGCGCGACGGCCTTGCGGCTGGCCTCGGCCACCGCTTCGGCCGCGGCTTCGGGGCCGCCACCACTGCTCGCCTTCGCCGCCGCGTAACCGACCAGGAAGGTCGTCAGCGGCGCGGCCGGGCGGGCGACGCCGTGCGCGGCATCACGGGCGAGGTCGAGCAGTACGCCGGTGTCGACGTCCAGCTCGATGCCCAGTTCGTTCTTGACTGCGGTGATCCATTCGTCCAGCACGGTCCCATGCTCCCTGATACGGGCCCTGGCTGTGGCGATGTCTTCCCAGGTGTCGCAGTCGAACGAGTCGAGAGGACCGGCCTCGACGCGGGCGAGGTCCAGTTCGGCCGTCAGCAGGCGCAGCGGCAGCCCGGCGAGACTGCCGTGCTCGGTGGCCAGGAGCGCGAGTTCCCGGCGGAGCGGCTCGGCGCGGTAGACCGCGACCAGCGGCTGGTCCCGCCCTCCCGGATCGGCGCACAGGGCGCCTTCCAGGCCCTCCTGCCCGGCGGCGGCCAGCAGCGCTCCGACGGTGGATGCCCCGAGAAACGGCAGGTCGGCGGAGAGTACGAGAACCCGCTCCGCCGTCGTGTGACGCACCCCGGCGCCGAGCGCCGCCAACGGTCCCCCGCCGGCCGGAGTCTCCCGTGTCCAGGTCACGGGCCGCCCGGTCGGCCTCCGGCCGCCCACCACCACGGTGGTCCCGGCACCGGTGCAGGCCGCGAGGACCCGGTCGAGCAGCGACCGGCCGCCGACCCGGACCCCGGGCTTATCGGCTCCGCCGAGGCGTTTGGCGGCCCCTCCGGCAAGGACGATGGCGTCATAGGCGGTCATGCCCCGAGTATGCGTGCAGCCCGCCCCGGCCGATCCCCCAGGGACCGGACACCCACAGCCGTCCGGTCCCGCACCGCTCTCGTCCAGCCGCTACAGCGTGCGCAACAGCACCGCGGGCTGCTCCACGCAGTCGGCCACGTACCGGAGGAATCCGCCCGCCGTGCCTCCGTCGCACACCCGGTGGTCGAAGGTGAGCGAGAGCTGGACGACCTGGCGCACGGCCAGTTCGCCCCCGTGCACCCACGGCTTGGGCATGATCCGGCCGACGCCCAGCATCGCCGCCTCGGGGTGGTTGATGATCGGCGTCGAACCGTCGACCCCGAACACCCCGTAGTTGTTCAGCGTGAACGTGCCTCCGGTCAGCTCGGCCGGGGTCAGGCTCCCCGTGCGTGCCGATTCCGTGAGCCGGGCGATCTCGGCGCCGATCGACTCGACGTTCCGGGACTGCGCGTCCCGGACGACCGGTACGACCAGCCCGCGATCCGTCTGGGCGGCGAAGCCGAGATGGATGTCGCGCAGCCGCACGATCTCCCGGGCGGCCGGGTCCACGGTCGAGTTGAGCTCGGGGAACTTGGCCAGAGCCGCCGTGCAGATACGCGCCAGCAGGGCGAGCACCGACACCTTGGGGCCCGCGGACGGACCACCTGCGCCGTTCATCGCCGCTCTGGCCGCCATCAGCTCGGTGGCGTCGGCGTCGACCCAGCACGTCGCATCCGGGATCTCGTGCCGGCTGCGCGACAGCTTGTCGGCCACCGCGCCCCGTACGCCACGCAGCGGAATCCGCTCACCGGCGGCACCGGCCGCCGACCGCGGCAACGTGGCCGCGAGGGGTGCCGCTGCCGCCACCGGGACGGCCGTCCGCTCCGACACGGCCCGGATCGCGGACTCGACGTCGGCCCGCAGGATCAGCCCGTCACGCCCCGACCCGTTCACCTGGCGCAGGTCGACGTCGTGCTGCCGGGCAAGCTTGCGTACGAGCGGCGAGACGACGGCCACCGGCCCCCGTACCTCTTCCGCGACCGGCGCCGGCTCGGGCGTCGCAGGCCGTGCCGACACCTGCTCGGGCCGCACCCGGCGACGACGTGCCGCCGGAGCCCCCGTCCCGTAACCCACCAGCACGTTGCCGGACGACTCGGCCTCGGCCGCTCCGGAACCAGAACCCGCCGCTCCGGAACCAGCCGTCCCGGAACCCTTGGCGGGCGTCGCCGCACCGGAGTCCGCGGACCCGACCGCCACCGTCAGCAGCGGTGCTCCGACGGGGAGTTCCGTCCCCTCCTCGCCGAAGCGCGCGGTCACCACACCCCCGTACGGGCACGGCACCTCGACCATCGCCTTGGCCGTCTCGACCTCGACGACCGGCTGGTCGATGGCGACGACATCGCCGACCTCCACCAGCCAGCGCACGATCTCCGCCTCGGTCAGCCCCTCACCGAGGTCGGGCAATTTGAACTCGAGCACTTGGGCCATCAGCTCTGCGCCTCCCACTGCAGACGGGCCACCGCGTCGAGCACCCGGTCCACACCCGGCAAATGGTGTCGCTCCAGCATCGGCGCCGGATACGGAATGTCGAATCCGGCGACTCTCAGCACCGGGGCCTCCAGATGGTGGAAGCACCTCTCCGTGACCCGTGCGGCGATCTCCCCGCCGGGGCCGCCGAATCCCGATGACTCATGGACGACCACGGCACGGCCCGTCCGCCGTACTGAGGCGGCGACCGTCTCGTCGTCGAACGGCACGAGCGAGCGCAGGTCCACGACTTCGAGATCCCAGCCCTCGGCCACCGCGGCCTCGGCCGCCTCCAGGCAGACCGGCAGGGACGGCCCGTACGTGATGAGCGTCGCGCTGCGCCCGGAACGTCGTACGACCGCCCGACCGATCGGCTCGACCGGCACCGGGGCATCCGGCGACCAGGCGGCCTTCGACCAGTACAGCCGCTTCGGCTCCAGGAAGATCACCGGGTCGTCGGAGGCGATCGAGGCCCTCAGCAGCCCGTACGCGTCATCGACCGTGGCCGGAGTGACGACGTGCAGACCGGGGGTGGCCATGTAGTACGCCTCGGAGGAGTCGCTGTGGTGCTCAACCCCGCCGATTCCCCCGCCGTACGGCACCCGCACCGTGATCGGCAGCGGCATGGCGCCCCGGGTCCGGTTGCGCATCTTGGCGACATGGCTGATCAGCTGCTCGAACGCCGGATAGGCGAAGGCGTCGAACTGCATCTCCACCACGGGCCGCAGCCCGTACATCGCCATACCGACGGCCGCGCCCAGGATTCCCGCCTCGGCCAGCGGTGTGTCCGTACAACGGTCGTCGCCGAACTCCTTCGCCAGGCCGTCGGTGATCCGGAAGACCCCGCCGAGCGTGCCGACGTCCTCACCGAGGACGTGGACCGACGGGTCCTCGGCCATCGAGTCGCGCAGCGCACGCCCGAGGGCCTGCGCCATGGTGGCCGGCTTGGGCTTCCCCGTCTGTGCGCCGGGAACCGCCGCTGCGGTCGTCATCGCCGTTCCTCCGCATTGTCGTCGTGCTGGTCCTGCTCGGCATCCAGCTCGACACGCAGGCGGGCCGCCTGCTCGCGCAGCTGCTCGGTCTGTTCCGCATAGACGTGCGTGAACAGGCTCATCGGGTCGAGCACCGGATCGGCGTTCATCCGCTCGCGCAGTCCGGCGGCCATCACGTCCGCCGCCTCCTTCGCCGCCACGATGCCGTCCTCGTCCAGCAGTCCCCGCCCGGTCAGCTCCCGCTCCAGGAGCAGGATCGGGTCGTGCGCCCGCCATGCCTCGACCTCGCTGTCCACGCGGTACCGCGTGGCGTCGTCGGCGTTCGTATGGGCGTCCATGCGGTAGGTGACGGCCTCGACCAGCGTCGGACCCTCACCGCGGCGGGCGCGGGCCACCGCGTCGGCGAGCACCTCGTGCACGGCCGCCGCGTCGTTGCCGTCGACCAGCCGTCCCGGCATCCCGTAACCCACGGCCTTGTGGGCCAGGGAGGGCGCGGCCGTCTGCTTGGCGAGCGGGACGGAGATGGCGAAGCCGTTGTTCTGAACGAGGAAGACGACCGGCGCCTTCCAGACAGCCGCGAAGTTCAGCGCCTCGTGGAAGTCACCCTCACTGGTGCCCCCGTCGCCGACCATGGCGAGCGCGACCACGTCGTCGCCCTTGAGCCGGGCCGCGTGGGCCAGGCCCACGGCATGCGGCAGCTGGGTGGCCAGCGGGGTGCAGAGCGGGGCGATGCGGTGCTCGCGCGGGTCGTATCCGGTGTGCCGGTCGCCGCGCAGAAGAGTCAGCGCCTCGACGGGGTCGAGTCCGCGCGCCACGGCCGCGAGGGTGTCGCGGTAGCTGGGGAAGAGCCAGTCCTGCTCCTCCAGCACGAGCGCAGCGGCGATCTCGCACGCCTCCTGCCCGGTGCTCGACGGGTAGACGGCGAGCCGGCCCTGCTTGGTCAGGGCCGTGGCCTGCACGTTGTACCGGCGCCCGCGCACGAGCTCGGCGTAGAGCCGCAGCAGCAGACCGGGATCCGCGCCTGCCGCCGCGTCCGTGCCGAGCACGCGGTGCGGCTCGGGGTCCGGGAGCAGCGGCGCCGGGTCGGTCAGCGGCTTCCAGGCCGGGGGCGGCGTGGGCCGGTAGGCAGCCGCGCCGGGCAGCTCTTGGACCGTCATGAGAAGCACCTCCTGGCATCGAGGTATATCGAGGGGTGTCGAAATATGTCGAAATGTCGAGGGGTAGACGAGACACGGGTGTGGTGTGCCTCACCTACCGATTGTTCGGTCGCGGCGGCATTTTGGCTACAGGCGCCGTCAGCCTGTGGACAAACGGTTCTCCACAGCCTGGGATAGAGGCAGGTCGTCCACCACAGGGAGGCACGGGGAGATGGCGTCTGAACAAATGGCCGAGAGGGGCGAGGAGCCCTGCCCCGTTCCGCCCGCCCGGCCGCTCGACTCCATCGACCGCGACATCCTCCGCATCCTGCGGACGGACGGCCGCGCCTCGATACGGTCGGTCGCCGACCGCGTCCACGTCTCGCGGGCCAACGCGTACGCCCGCATCAACCGGCTCGTCGAGGACGGGGTGATCCGGGGCTTCAGCGCACGGGTGGACCATGAGCGGGCGGGGCACGGCGCCTCCGCGTACATCACGCTCAAGATCGTCCAGAACTCGTGGCGCACGGTGCGCGAGCAGTTGCAGGCGCTACCCGGGGCCACCCATATCGCGCTGGTCAGCGGCGATTTCGACGTACTGCTCCTCGTGCACACCCCGGACAACCGGGCGCTGCGCGAGCTGGTCCTCACCAGGATTCAGGCGATACCCGAGGTGCTCTCGACCCGCACCCTCCTGGTGTTCGAGGAGACCGACCTCGGTCCGGGGACCGACCGCCCCACGGATCCGGCCCAGGGCCTGATCAGCGAGTGACGCGCATCCCCTCGAAGGCCAGCTGCACCACCGTGTCCGCGAGCTGTTCCGCCTCCGAGGAGCCGCCGGGCTGCGGGCGGTACCACTCGACCAGGGAGTTCACCATCCCGAAGAGCAGCCGAGTGGCCAGGCGTATGTCCACGTCGGCACGGAGATCACCGTCCGCCACGGCCGCCTTGAGCAGCTCCGAGACCCGCTGGTCGAATTCGCGCCGCCGCTCCAGGGCCCAGCGCTCGGTCTTCGTGTTGCCCCGCACGCGCAGCAGCAGCGTGACGTAGGGCAGTTCGGTCATCAGCACCTCGACGGTGCGGCGCGTGACGTATTCGACCCGGTCGATCGTGCGCCCCCGCGTCGCGCCGGACTCGTCGAGAATCCCGAAGAGCCCGTCGAGCGCCCGGCTGACGGCCCTCCTCAGCAGCTCTTCCTTGCCACTCACATGGTGGTAGATGGACGACTTGGAGATGCCGGCCGCCTTGGAGAGGTGCTCCATCGAGGTGCCGTCGTAGCCACGCTCGTTGAAGACGCGAACGGCCACGGTGAGGAGCGTCTCAGGCGTGTACGTGTCCCGCTTGGCCGTAGTCATGCCCGCGATCCTCCCCCATGAGTTGTCCACAGGTTTCCCGGGGGCCCTTGCCCCGACCGATCGTTCGGTTACTCTAACTCCGTCCGCCCGTCCCTGCCCAGCTCGATGAGGAGTTGGTCCGTCATGGCCGCCGAGCTCTCCCCCCAGCAGCTGTCCGAGACCCATCGACCGACGCTCGACCAGGCCCTCGACGCCATCCGTACGCGCGCCTACTGGTCCCCGCACCCCGAGCACCCCAAGGCGTACGGCGAGGGCGGCGCCCCCGGCAGCCAGGGAGCAGCCGAGGGCAAGGCCGCGTTCGACGCCGTGCTGAACACCCGGCTCGACCTCGGCCAGCCCGGCACCGACGGATGGACGGGCGGCGAGACCTCGCCGTACGGGCCGGAGCTCGGCGTCGAGTACCCCCACGCCGATCTGGACGTGCTGCTGCCGGCCATGAGCGCGGGCATGGGTGCCTGGCGCGAGGCGGGTCCGGAGACCAGGGCCCTGGTCTGCCTGGAGATCCTGTCCCGGATCAGCGCCCGCACCCACGAGCTGGCCCTCGCCGTGATGCACACCAGCGGCCAGGCGTTCATGATGGCGTTCCAGGCGGGCGGCCCGCACGCCCAGGACCGCGGTCTGGAAGCGGTGGCGTACGCGTACGCGGAGCAGATCCGCACCCCGCAGAACGCCGACTGGTCCAAGCCCCAGGGCAAGCGCGACCCGCTCCAGCTGCGCAAGTCGTTCACCGCGGCGGGCCGTGGCATCTCGCTGCTGATCGGCTGCAACACCTTCCCGACGTGGAACAGCTACCCCGGCATCTTCGCCTCCCTCGCCACCGGTAACCCGGTCCTGGTCAAGCCGCACCCGCGCGCGGTGCTTCCGCTCGCGCTCACCGTGCAGCTGGCGCGCGAGGTCCTCACCGAGGCCGGCTTCGACCCGAACCTGATCGCCCTGGCCGCCGAGCGGCCGGGGGAGGGCATCGCCAAGACCCTGGCGCTGCGCCCCGAAGTCAAGATCATCGACTACACCGGGTCCACCGCCTTCGGCGACTGGCTGGAGGCCAACGCCCGCCAGGCACAGGTCTACACGGAGAAGGCCGGCGTCAACACGGTCGTCATCGACTCCACCGACGACTACCGCGGCATGCTCTCCAACCTGGCCTTCTCGCTCTCGCTCTACAGCGGCCAGATGTGCACCACCCCGCAGAATCTGCTGATCCCCCGCGACGGCATCACGACGGACGCGGGCGACAAGTCCTACGAGGACGTGGTCACGGACATCGCCGCCGCTGTCACCGGCCTCCTCGGCGACGACGCCCGGGCCGGCGCCCTGCTCGGCGCCCTGGTCAACCCGGACGTGAAGGCCAGGGTGGAAGGCGCCGCGGAGCTGGGCGACGTGGCCCTGCCCTCGCGGACGGTGGCCAACCCCGACTTCCCCGACGCGGTGGTCCGTACGCCGGTGATCGTCAAGCTCGACGGCACCAAGCCCGACGACGGTGCGGCCTATCTGTCGGAGTGCTTCGGCCCGGTCTCGTTCGCGGTCGCGGTCGACTCGACGAAGGACGCGGTGGCGCTGCTGAGGCGCACGGTGCGCGACAAGGGAGCGATGACGGTCGGCGCGTACACCACGTCGCCGGAGGTCGAGCGCGACATCGAGAACGTCTGCTTCGAGGAGTCGGCCCAGCTCTCGCTGAACCTGACCGGCGGGGTGTACGTCAACCAGACCGCGGCGTTCTCGGACTTCCACGGCTCGGGCGGCAACCCTGCGGCGAACGCGGCCCTGTGCGACGGCGCGTTCGTCTCGAACCGCTTCCGAGTGGTGGAAGTCCGCCGCCAGGCGTAAGCGGCACCCCGCCCCCGGCGGCCCCTCCCGTCAGCCCTTCCGGACCCCGCCCCCGTACGCCTCTCGGCGTTCGGGGAGCGGGGGTCCGGGGGCTCTCGGTTACCCGGGCTCCCCGGCCGCCGGAACATCCGCGTACCGCTGTACCCAGGCGTGCATCGCGATGGCCGCCGCGGCCCCCGCGTTGATCGACCGCGTCGAGCCGAACTGCGCGATCGAGCACACCATCGTGGCGTGTTTGCGCGCCTCCTCCGTGAGCCCCGGCCCTTCCTGCCCGAAGAGCAGGACACAGCGTCGCGGCAGCTCCGTCCGCTCCAGCGGCACGGCACCGGGAAGGTTGTCGATCCCGATGATCGGCAGCCCCTCGGACGCCGCCCAGGCGGTCAGGTCCTCGGTGTCGGGGTGATGCCGCACGTGCTGGTAGCGATCGGTGACCATGGCGCCCCGCCGGTTCCACCGCCGCCGCCCCACGATGTGGATCTCCTTCGCGAGGAAGGCGTTGGCGGTACGCACCACCGACCCGATGTTGAAGTCGTGGCCCCAGTTCTCCACCGCCACGTGGAAGTCGTGCCGCCGCAGATCGAGATCGGCGACGATCGCCTCCCGCGTCCAGTACCGGTACGCGTCGCCGACGTTGCGCCGGTCTCCATGGGCGAGCAGCTCGGGGTCGTACCGCTCGCCCTCGGGCCACGGCAGGGGATGCGGCCCGACGCCGATCTCCGGCCCGTACCCGTCGTCGTACTGGATCGGTTCCGCCGACGGGTCGGAGGCCGGCGTCAGGGGGCGCTCTTCGGTACTGCCGTTCTCGCTGCTCACCCGACGAGCGTATGGCCCCCGCCGCCGCTGTGCTGCGGGACCTCCCCCTCGCCGTCTCCGGCCCGTACCTGGCCAGGTACCAGACCCTTGCGCACACGGCGGGAGAAGAGCCGCTCGCGCGTGAGCGTGACCCGGCCGCCGAGCCACACGAGGAAGACCGTCGGCAGGAACACGGCGTCCGCGGCGATCATCGCCATCGAGAAGAAGGGCAGTCCGAGCAGCAGGGCGATTCCGGCGTGCTCACCGATCATGGCGACCAGCAGCACGTTCTTGACCCGTCGGTTGAACAGGGTGAACGGGAAGGCGACCTGCACGATGACCGTGCCGTACGTCAGCACCATCACCATCAGCCCACTGGCCGCAAGGAGATCCGAAAGCCAGGGCCACGGAGTGAAGTAGTCCAGCTTGAGCGGATAGTAGAGCGCCGTACCGTCCTGCCAGCGCGAACCCTGGATCTTGTACCAGCCCGCCGTCGCGTAGATCAGACAGACCTCGGCCATGATCACGACGAGCGTGGCGTTGTGGGCCAGGTTGGCCAGGACGTCGAGCAGCGTGCGCGGCTCACCGGCCGGTGCGAACCGGTTCACGGCCCACCAGGCGCCGTGCCCCACCCACAGCACCCACAGGAGTGCCGGCAGCCACACGGTGTCGCCGAGTCCGCCCATGAACGTGCTCACCAGCAGGACGGGGCCGAGCACGGCCCAGAGAACCGGACCCGCCACGTCCCGTACCGGCACGAGCCCGTCGGCCGCACGCGCGGCGTTGCGCGCCGCCCGCCGCGCGTCCAGCGACCACACCTGTGCGCACCGGGTCAGCGTGAGGTAGATCGCCATCAGGTGGATGACGTTGTCGCCGCCGTCACCCATGAAGATGCTGCGGTTCTGGAGGGACAGCACGCCGACCATGAAGAGGACGGACATGGTCCGGCTGCGCCAGCCGACCAGGAGAAGAACGGCCGAGACCAGCGCGAGCGCGTAGACGATCTCGAACCACACCGTGCTGTCCGACCACATGAGCACGCTGAAAGCGCCGTTGTTCGCTATGAGCTGCTCCGCCATGCCCCACTGCCACGGCCCGTCGGGGCCGTACATCTCGTGGCGGTGCGGGAACTCGCGCAGCAGGAACAGCAGGTACGTGGCGGAGAAACCGATCCGGATGACGGCGCTCTGGTACGGCCCCAGGGCGGCGGCCGTGACGCGCTGGATCCCGCGGGCGAGCTTGCTGTCGGGCCCGGGGTTCCGGCCGGTGTCCCGCATCTCGGTGGGAGTGCTCACTTGTCCGTCTCCTCACCGTGCGACGCCCGCGCCGCTCCGTCGCTCTCGGGAAGATCGGCAGGGTCGACAGTCCACCAGGGGAGCACGCGGTAGTTGGGCCGGGTGCTGATCCTCTCCTCGCTCCACGGCGGTGCCGGAACGGAGCGTACGGAGGAGCGGACCTGGATGCGCTCGACGGTGCCGCCGTAGTCGTGCTCGCCGAGCCGCAGCATCACGATGCGGCGGATGTAGCGCTCGGAGAGGTCTCCACGCATGCCGGTGGAGCGGTTCTCGCTGTCGTGGGAGTTCAGGAAGAAGTCCCACGCGCGGCGGAGCTCGTTCTGGTCGACGTGGCTGGGGAGAAGGTTTCCCCGTATCGCCTCTCCGTCCTCACCCGACAGGCTCATCCAGGGAGTGGTGCGGCGGCCGTCGGCCCCTGCCACGTCGGCGCGCACGTGTACGGCGATGTTCTGCTGGAGCGGATTGGGAGCGAACAGTTTCCAGTTCTGCTCGAACTCCGGGTAGATCCAGTCGTCTATCGCCTCGCCGTGCTGCTTCGTGAGGGTGTTGGACGGCGCGACGTGCAGAAACACCATGGCCAGGTGTACGGCGCCCAGCACCCCGATGACGGACAGCGCCAGGGCGGCAATGACCTGGTACGGACGCGAGAGCGCGGCTATCCCGCCTCCGCGGGCACCAGCGGCTCCGGAGACGACATCTCCGGCGTCCGAATCGGCTTCGGGCGAGGCATCCGGCGAATCCGCCGTACGGTCCGCGGAAGCATCCGGTGAGCCGGCATGCCCATCCGCCGAAGCATCCGGGGATGCCTCCCGCCGGGTGTCCTGCCTGGGGACCTGACCGGTCGCCCGAACGGTCTCCTGGCCTCCGACCTGGCCCGTTCCGGTGGTCTCACCCTCGCCGGGCCCGTCCGCCCGGTGGCTCACCGCCTCCGGCCAGGCCGCCTTCCGCTCGCTCTCGGCGCCCCCGCCGTGGTCCGCAACCATCCCGCCCCGATCACCGTCGATCACCACTCAGTTATCCACAGGGTTGACACCCTACGGGCCGCCGACTCACCATTGAAGTCATTGAACCGAACGATCGGTCGGTAGGGAGCCCGGGATGGCGGCAGTGACTGCGGACCAGCAGAAGCACAGGGCAGCAGGCGCGGCGGACACGGCGCAGGACGCGGCACGCACCGCGGTGTTCGACGCCGCGGTGGCGGCGGACGACCGAATCGAGCCGCGTGACTGGATGCCGGAGGCGTACAGGGCCTCGCTGGTCCGCCAGATGGCCCAGCACGCCCACTCGGAAATCATCGGGATGCAGCCCGAGGCCAACTGGATCACGCGCGCGCCCTCGCTGCGCCGCAAAGCGATCCTGATGGCCAAGGTCCAGGACGAGGCGGGACACGGGCTGTATCTGTACAGCGCGGCGGAGACCCTGGGCACGAGCCGCGAGGAGCTGCTCGACAAGCTCCACGCGGGGCGCCAGCGGTATTCGTCGATCTTCAATTACCCGACGCTGACCTGGGCGGACGTCGGCGCGATCGGCTGGCTGGTGGACGGCGCCGCGATCACCAACCAGGTGCCGCTCTGCCGCTGCTCCTACGGTCCGTACGCCCGCGCGATGGTCCGGATCTGCAAGGAGGAGTCCTTCCACCAGCGGCAGGGGTACGAGCTGCTGCTCGCCCTCAGCCGGGGGACCGCGGCCCAGCACGAGATGGCCCAGGACGCGGTGAACCGCTGGTGGTGGCCGTCCCTGATGATGTTCGGCCCGCCGGACGACGCGTCGGCGCACTCGGAGCAGTCGATGGCCTGGAAGATCAAGCGCCACTCCAACGACGAGCTGCGCAGACGCTTCGTGGACATCTGCGTCCCGCAGGCCGAGGCACTCGGGCTCACCCTCCCCGACCCGGACATCCGGTGGAACAAGGAGCTGGGCCGGCACGACTTCGGGGCCATCGACTGGACGGAGTTCCAGGAGGTCCTCAAGGGCAACGGGCCCTGCAACGAGCAGCGCCTCACCCAGCGGCGCACGGCTCACGAAGAAGGTGCCTGGGTCCGCGACGCGGCCGCGGCATACGCGACGAAACACACCACAGGACGGCCCGGGCACACCGGAACGACCGCACAGCCCGGGGAGGCGACGGCATGAGCAGCTCGACCGACTGGCCGCTGTGGGAGGTGTTCGTGCGCTCACGGCGCGGACTGTCCCACACCCACGCAGGCAGCCTGCACGCCCCGGACGCCGAAATGGCCCTCCGGAACGCACGCGACCTGTACACCCGCCGCTCCGAGGGCGTCTCCATCTGGGTGGTGCCCTCCACGGAGATCACGGCCTCGTCGCCGGACGAGAAGGACTCCTTCTTCGAACCGGCCGGCGACAAGCCCTACCGGCACCCCACGTTCTATGAGATCCCGGAAGGGGTGAAGCACCTGTGACCGCGGCCCTCGCCCTCGGCGACGACGCGCTGGTGCTCTCGCACCGGCTGGGAGAGTGGGCAGGCCACGCCCCTGTCCTGGAAGAGGAAGTGGCTCTCGCCAACATCGCCCTGGACCTGCTCGGGCAGGCACGTGTGCTGCTCTCGCTCGTGGGCGACGAGGACGAACTCGCCTACCTCCGCGAGGAGCGCGCCTTCCGCAACGTGCAGCTGGTCGAGCAGCCGAACGGCGACTTCGCCCACACCATCGCCCGGCAGCTCTACTTCTCCGTCTACCAGCACCTGCTGTACGAGCGGCTGGCCGCCGGGGAGGGCGAGTTCGCGGACCTCGCGGCGAAGGCGGTCAAGGAAGTCGCCTACCACCGCGACCACGCCGAGCAGTGGACCCTGCGCCTCGGCGACGGGACGGACGAGAGCCACGAGCGCATGCAGAGCGGACTCGACGCCCTGTGGCGCTTCACCGGCGAGCTCTTCCAGCCCGTGGAGGGCATCGACCTCGACTGGCAGGATCTCGGGGCCACTTGGCTCGCGGCCGTGACGGACGTGGTGGAGCGGGCCACTCTCACCGTCCCGGAAGGACCGCGGTCCGGCGCGTGGCAGGCCGGGGCCGGACGGCAGGGGCTGCACACCGAGCCCTTCGGCAGGATGATCGCCGAGATGCAGCACCTGCACCGCAGTCACCCGGGGGCGTCATGGTGACCGAGACCCGTCTGGAAGCGGAGCTGCACAGGCTCGCGGGCGCCGTACCCGACCCCGAGCTTCCCGTCCTGACCCTGGACGAGCTCGGTGTGCTCCGCGGTGTCCAGGTGGACGGCCCGGACAGCGTCACGGTGCGGCTCACCCCGACGTACACGGGCTGCCCGGCGATCGAGACCATGTCCGCCGACATCGAGCGCGTGCTGCACGACCACGGAGTGAAGGACGTCTCGGTGGTCACCGTCCTCGCCCCCGCGTGGTCGACGGACGACATCAGCGACGAGGGGCGGCGCAAGCTCTCCGAGTTCGGTATCGCGCCCCCGCGCCCCCAGGGCGCGGCGGGCGGTCCGGTGCCTCTGACACTGGCGGTCCGCTGCCCGCACTGCGGGTCGACCGACACGGAACTGCTGAGCCGGTTCTCCTCCACCGCGTGCAAGGCGCTGCGCCGCTGCGTGGCCTGCCGCGAACCGTTCGACCACTTCAAGGAGTTGTAGATGTTCCATCCGCTCCGGGTCAGCGCGATCGAACGGATCACGGACGATGCGGTGGCCGTCACGTTCGCCGTGCCGCCCGAACTGCGCGAGACCTTCCGCCACATCCCGGGCCAGCACCTCAACGTGCGCTACACCCTCGGCGGCGAGGAGATCCGCCGGTCGTACTCGATCTGCGCGCCCGCGACCGAGGCACCGGACGCCCCGGTGCTGCGCGTCGGCATCCGCATGGTCGACGGTGGGGCGTTCTCCACGTACGCCCTCAAGGAACTGGCCGTCGGTGACCAGGTGGAGGCGATGCCTCCGATGGGCCGCTTCGTGCTTCGGCCACGCCCCGGCTTCTTCGCCGCCGTCGTCGGCGGCAGCGGTATCACCCCGGTGCTGTCGATCGCGGCGACCGTGCTGGCCCGCGAACCCCTGGCCCGGTTCTGTCTGATCCGCAGCGACCGGACCGCGGCCTCGACGATGTTCCTCGACGAGGTGGCGGACCTCAAGGACCGCTATCCCGGCCGTTTCCAGCTGGTCACGGCACTCTCCCGGGAGGAGCAGTCGGCCGGCCTTCCGGCAGGCCGCCTCGACCGGGAGCGTCTCACCGGTCTGCTGCCTGCGCTGCTGACCGTCGCGGACGTGGACGGCTGGTTCCTCTGCGGGCCGCTGGGACTGGTGCAGGGCGCCGACAAGGCGCTGCGGGAGCTGGGCGTGGACCGTGCCCGGATCCACCAGGAGATCTTCCACGTCGAGGACGTTCCGGCCCCTGCCGCACGGATCGACGCGCCTGCGGACAGCACCCTGACCGCGACCCTCCACGGCCGCTCGGGAAGCTGGCCGGTGCAGGACGCCGAATCGCTGCTGGAGACGGTGCTGCGCAGCCGCTCCGACGCCCCGTACGCATGCAAGGGCGGGGTGTGCGGCACATGCCGCGCGTTCCTCGTGTCGGGCGAGGTGCGGATGGACCGCAATTTCGCGCTGGAGCCGGAGGAGACGGAGGCGGGCTTCGTCCTGGCCTGCCAGTCGCACCCGGTCACCCCGGAGGTGGAGCTCGACTTCGACCGCTGACCGCCGCGGCGCCGGGGCACCGCACTGTTCCCTTCTCCTAGAACCTGTTCTATCTTGACGAGCCGTCAGGTCCTGCTGTGGGCCCAACGGTTCAGGGACACTACGGTTCGCGGGAGGCCGGAACAGTGGACTTCACCTTCACCGAGGAACAGCAGGCGGTCGTCGAGGCGGCGAAGTCGGTCTTCGCCGACGTCGCACCCGACGGTGTCCCCAGCCCGGCCCTGACTCCGGGGGCGGTGGCCGAGGACATGGACCGGCCGCTGTGGGCCGGTCTCGCCCGCACCGATCTGCTCGGCCTCACGCTGGCACCGGGACACGGCGGGGCCGGTCTCGACCTGGTCGCGCTCTGCCTGGTGCTGCGGGAGTCGGCCAGGGTGCTGGCTCGGGTGCCCCTGCTGGAGGGCAGCGCGGTCGCCATGACCGTTCAGCGGTACGGCGCCCCCGCGCTGGCGGCGGAGCTGCTGCCGGCGTTCGGGCGCGGCGAGCTGGTCCTCACCGCGGGGGCCAACGGCCGCACCGGCCACGACCCGGCAGAGCTCGCGGTCGTGGCCCGCCGGGCCCCGCAGAGCGGGACAGGGACGGGGACCGCAGCCGGGGCGGGATGGGTGCTCGACGGAGTGCAGTCGGCGGTTCCGTGGGCTCAGTGCGCGGACTGGATCGCGGTGCCCGCCCACACGCCCGAGGGACGAACCGTCCTGGCCCTGGTCCGGCGTACGCACGAGGGCGTCGTCCTCGACGAGCAGGTGTCCACCAGCGGCGAGCGCTTCGCCGAGGTCCGGCTCGACGCGGTCCGCATCGCCGAACACGAGCTGATCGAAGCCGCGGACGCCTGGGAAGGGCTGCGGAACGTGCTCACGACCGGGACCTGCGCACTGGCACTCGGCCTGGGCGAGCGTGTGCTCGCCATGACGAGCGCGTACACGGGCAAGCGGGAACAGTTCGGCTTTCCCGTGGCCACGTTCCAAGCAGTCGCCGTACAGACCGCCGACCGCTACATCGATCTGCGGGCCATGGAAGTGACCCTCTGGCAGGCAGCCTGGCGGATCTCCACCGAGGCCGACGGAGCCCTGCCCGCTGCCGGGGACATCGCCGTGGCGAAGATCTGGGCCTCGGAAGGCGTCCGCCGCGTCGTACAGACGGCGCAGCACCTGCACGGCGGCATCGGCGCGGACACCGACTACCCCCTGCACCGCTTCCACGCCTGGGCGAAGCAGATCGAGCTCTCCCTGGGACCGGCAGCGGCCCACGAGGAGGCACTGGGCGACCTGCTGGCCGCCCACCCCCTCGGCTGATCTCCCGGGGAACGAACTCTCAGAGGACGAAGGCCGGGCTCGTGCCGTCCGCGACCATCGGCCGCCCGGCACCGTCCCAGGCGTGCATCCCGCCGTCGATGTTCACCGCGTCGATGCCCTGCTGGACCAGGTACTGCGTGACCTGGGCCGACCGGCCGCCGACGCGGCACATCACGTGCACGCGCCGACCGTCCTCGGCCGCCTCGGTCAGCTCGCCGAAACGGCCCACGAAGTCACTCATCGGAATGTGCAGCGCGCCCTCGACATGCCCGGCCGCCCACTCGTCGTCCTCCCGGACGTCCAGCACGAAGCCGTCCGACGGCACCGCCGAGACATCCACCGAGGGCAGCGGGGCGAAATTCATGGGTCATGCCTTCTCTCGTACGTACGCGGCAGGGACACCAGGAACGCTACTGCACCAGGCCCGCCAGCTCGGCCTCCCGCTGAGAAACCTCGGCCAGCAGCTTCTCGCCGATGTCCTCCAGCAACCGGTCGGGATCCTCCGGTGCCATCCGCAGCATCGATCCGATGGCGCTCTGCTCCAGCTCCTGGGCCAGCACCGTCAGCAGTTCCTTGCGCCGGCTGAGCCAGTCCAGCCGGGCGTACAGCTCTTCGCTCTCGCTGAAGCGGGCCTCCGGGGCGACCGGTCCCGCCTCCCACTCCTGGGCCAGTTCCCGCAGCAGTGCCTCGTCCCCACGCCCGTAAGCCGCGTTCACACGGGTGATGAACTCGTCGCGGCGCTCCCGCTCCTTCTCGTCCGGCGCCAGGTCCGGGTGCGCCTTGCGTGCCAGCTCGCGGTAGAGCTTGCGGGCCTCCTCGCTGGGCCTGACCCGCTTGGGCGGCCGGACGGGCTGTTCGGTGAGCATCGCCGCGGCCTCGGGGGACAGACCGTCGGAGTCCATCCAGTCGTGGAACAGCTCCTCGACCCCTGGCATCGGCATGACGATCGCCCGCGCCTCCTGGGCCTTGCGCAGATCCTCAGGATCCCCGGTCCGGTTCGCACGGGCTTCGGCGATCAACGCGTCCAGCTCGTCGAGCCGGGCGTACATCGGTCCGAGCTTCTGGTGGTGCAGCCGGGAGAAGTTCTCGACCTCGACCCGGAAGGTCTCCACCGCGATCTCGAACTCGATCAACGCCTGCTCGGCCACCCGCACCGCCTTCGCGAGCCGCTCCTCGGGACGAGGCGCCGCACCCTCCTCAGAGGCAGAGGCAGAGGCAGAGGGCGAGTCAGAGGCCGAAGCCGCGCCTCCCTGCGCCGAGGCGGCGCCGTCCGCGGCACCGGACGGACCGGCCTGCGGCTCGCCCTGGGCATCGGACGGCCCGTCCTGCCGGTCGCCCTGCGACGCGTCCTGCGCGTGATGCAGCTCGTCCTGCCGGTCGTTGTCCTGCCGGTCATCATCGTTCCGGGTGGTCGGCACCCCGGCGGCTTCGTGGGTCACCCGTCCAGCGTATGGCCAGGACAGGCACCCCGGGGACGCCCCGGCCTCCGCGATCTCCGTCAGACGCCGAGCTCGGCAGCTATTCGCCCGGCCGCGACGGCCCGCACCAGCTCGGCGTGATCCGCCTCCGTCCGGTCGGCATACGTCACCGCGAAGGCCGCCATCGCCTCGTCCAGCTCGGTGTTCTTGCCGCAGTAGGCAGCCAGCAGTCGCGGGTCGGCGCTGTGGGCATGCGCGCGCGCCAGCAGCGCACCGGTCATCCGCCCGTAGTCGTCGACCTGATCGGCCGCGAGCGCGGCCGGATCGACGCTGCCCTTGCGGTTCCTGAACTGGCGGACCTGGAAGGGCCTCCCGTCGACCTCGGCCCAGCCGAGCAGTATGTCGCTGACGACCTGCATCCGCTTCTGCCCGAGCACCACCCGGCGCCCTTCGTGGGCGATCTCGGCCACATCGAAGCCGACCTGCGGAAGATACGGCGCAAGCGCGGAGGGCCGGGCCTCCTTCACCTGCAGGACCAACGGCTCGCCCCGATGATCCAGCAGCAGCACCACGTAGGACCGCGTCCCGACGCTTCCCGTGCCAACCACCCGGAACGCCACGTCGTGAATCGCGTACCGGGCCAGCAGCGGCACCCTGTCCTCGGAGATCGTGCCCAGGTAGTCGCCGAGCCCCGCCGCGACGGCCGCCGCCTCCTCGTCGGGCACTCGGCGCAGCACCGGCGGCGCGTCGATGAAACGGCGTCCTCCGTCCCCGGAGTCCTCCGTGGACCTGGCGGCGAAGCGGGCACTCGTGTTGTTGCGCGCCTTCTCCGAGACCCGCTGCAGCGTCCCGACGAGGTCCCGCGCGTCGGTGTGCGAGACGAGCTCCTCGTCGGCGATCGCGTTCCACGCGTCGAGCGCGGGCAGTCCGGCCAGCAGCCGCATCGTCCGGCGGTACGCGCCCACGGTGTCGTACGCGCCCTTCCGGCAGGTGTCCTCGTCGGCGCCCGCCTCGCGGCCTGCGAGCACGAGAGAGGTGGCAAGCCGCTTGAGGTCCCACTCCCACGGGCCGAAGACGGTCTCGTCGAAGTCGTTCAGATCGATGACGAGGTTTCCCCGCGCGTCCCCGTACAGACCGAAGTTGGCCGCATGCGCGTCTCCGCAGATCTGCGCGCCCACTCCGGTGACCGGCGTGCCCATCAGGTCGTGGGCCATCAGCCCCGCCGAGCCGCGCATGAACGCGAACGGAGTGGCCGCCATCCGACCCACCCTGATCGGCGTCAGACCTGGCACGCGGCCCCGGTTGGACTCCTCGACCGCCTGGACGGCATCGGGCCGACCGGGAGGAAGGACCAGTGAGCTGTGCGCCGACCGCGCCACCTCGGCTCTCAGCGCCTTGCCGGCCGCCTTCGGCGAACCGTTGGCCCCTGGTGCGGCCGGCGTGCCCAGAGCCGCGCGCCGCGCGAACCCGGGCACGACCGGAATGCGTGCGGCACCCGTCGCAGCCCGCTTCCCCCGTGCAGTCGTATCGCTCTCACCCATGGAACGCCGCCTCCCCCGCCTGCCGGCTGTCCGCCATCAATTCCCGATGACGGTACCGCCGTTCGCCGACAGCCGTCCGTCCCTGTGGACAAGTCGTGGATCACCCTGTGGACAACCCCGAACAGGGCCGCACCACCGCCGGAAGGACGCCGGTCACACACCGACGGCTTCCTCCATCTCCTCCTCCGCGTCGGCTCCTGCCCGCAGCCGGTCCGATCCCTTCGACAGGTCCGCCCGGTCGGGGCGCGCCTCCGACCGCGGAGCGCCGGACATCCCGGCCGCGCTGCGCGCCGACTCGGCGACGGCGCGACGTCGCTGCGCCTCGGCCCGTCCTGCCAGGCCCATGAGGGCCAGCCCCGCCACGAACCACAGCGTGAGAACCATCAGGTGACCGCCCAGCGCGTGGCCGCCGAAGTACACATGGCTGCGTACGCCCTCGACGAAACCGGCACCGTTCCAGAAGGAGTGCAGTGCACCGAAGAATCCGGGCTGCACCTCGGGCCGGAAGATGCCGCCGGAGCTGGTGAAGTTGAGCATGACGAACAGCACCATCAGGCCGAGCGTCGTCCAGCGCTTGAGGAAGGTGTGCAGTCCGACGCCGATCAGCAGAATGCCCGCCGAGTAGAGCCAGGCCATCGCCCAGAGCCCGCCGAGCCCGTGATCCACGAGGTGGAAGACCGGCCCCGCGAACGCCATGCCGACCACACTCACCACCAACGAGGCACCCACCGCCAGCGCGGCCCTGATCCGCAGCGCCAGCGCCGCGCCCGCGCCACCGATCACCGCGACCGACGCGTACGAGCCGATGCTCAGCACGACCAGCAGGAAGAAGATGCCCTGTCCCGTCGGGTCCCCGTCCGCCGGCGGAGCCACGTCCGTGACCTTGAGCGGGGCACCCTGCCCGGCCGCCACCCCGGTGAAGACCTTCTCCACCACCATGGCGCTGGTGTCCGACGAGGTCGTGGCCACCAGGAGCTCCGGGCTCTTCCCCGGCAGGTAGGCCCCGTAACTCGTCTGCGTACCGAGGTGTTCCACGGCCGTCGCGCGGTCGGCCACCGTGCGCACGCTCAGCGCGCCGTCGCCCTTGTCCTGCAAGGTCTGCGCGAGCACCTGGGCGCTCGGACCCGAGCCGACCACGTCCACCCTCAGATCGTGCGGCGCCGGGGCGTGGAAGGCCCCCAGGTAGGCGAAGCCCATGCCCACACACATCAGCAACGGCGTCACGAGATGGCTCAGAACATGTCGCAGCGCAGCGGCCGTGGAGCCGGAAGCGTCGTTCGGGCCTGCGGACATCGAGAACAGCTCCAATGATCGACTAATGGTTGGCTTTTACAACTCAACTTTCGTTGTACTATACAACCGCAATCGAGAAAGGTGAATCCGTGACAGGTACGCCCGAGGAACGCGAAGAGTCGCTGGACGTCATCCAGCGCGAACTGACCGCCTTCGCGCGCCGCGCACGGTCAGCGGCTGCGCGACTGCACCCGGAACTGCCCCTGGTCTCGTACACGCTGCTGTCCCACATCGACGAACAGCACGGTTGCCGCGCCGCCGATCTGGCCGCGCACTACATGCTCGACAAGTCGACCGTCAGCAGGCAGATCGGAGCCCTGGAGAAACTGGGCCTGGTCGAGCGCCACTCGGACCCCGCCGACCACCGCATCCAGGTGCTGCATCCCACCGAGGCCGGAACGCAGGCGCTCGCCTCCACCAAGGCCAGCCGCAGGGCCGCCTACCGGCAACGCCTGGGCGACTGGACGGCGGACGACCTCTCCCAGTTCGCGCAGTACCTCCTGCGCTACAACGACGCGGGCGAGACACCGCCGCAGTAGCCGTCCGCCGGTCCGGACAGGCTTCCCGACCTGCGGGAGGGGGGCAGGTCAGCAGCCGCCCGGCTCGCCCGTCAGATACGTGTCCGCCCACCGGCCGAGCTCCTTCAGAGCCGGCTCCATCGCGGCGCCCGCCTCCGTAAGGCGGTACGAGACGCGCAGGGGCGGCCCCTCGTCGACCTCACGGACCACCAGTCCGGCAGCACCCAGCTCGGACAGCCGGTCCGACAGCATGCGCTCACTGATGCCCGGAATCGCACGCCGCAGATCCGCGAAATGAACCGGCTGCTGCAGGAGCACCGAGACGATCGGGCCCGTCCAGCGCTTGCCGAACAGCCCGAAGACGCGACTGATGCCCACGTCAACCCGCCGACATGCCTCTCCGCCGTGATCCGCCATGCCCCCAGAGTACTGCGCCGTCGTGAGGGACTTATGAAAAGTAAGGGACTATGCTATTCATAGGTACGTACGGAAAACCGGGCTGCCCGGTGACACTCATCACCACCGGCCGTACCAGCCCTCCCCACCCTCGATATCTGTGGAGACCCCCCATGGCCACGCTTCTGCATCTCGACTCCGCCGTCTTCCCCCAGGGCTCCGCATCGCGCGAGGTCACCGCCACCTTTGTGCAGGCATGGCTGGAGCAGCACCCGGACGGTCAGGTCGTGTACCGGGACCTCGCCGCCGACCCGCTGCCCCACCTGGACGCCTCCGCCGCCGCCGCAGGCGCCGAGGACCCGCTGCGCGCCACACTGGCCGCCGAGCTGGCCGCTGCGGACGCCGTCCTGATCGGCGCCCCGATGTACAACTTCTCCATCCCGTCCACCCTGAAGGCGTGGCTGGACCAGGTGATCATCGTCGGGCACAACGCCGGTCCCGACAGCCCGCTCACCGGCACCCCGATCACCGTGGTCGCCAGCCGCGGCGGTTCGTACGCCCCCGGCACCCCTCGCGAATCCTTCGAGTTCGTGCAGAACTACCTGGAGAAGCTGCTCACGGGCATGTTCGGCGCCGAGGTCGACTTCATCGTCCCCGAGCTGACGCTGGCCCACTCCCAGCCGTCGATGGCTGAGCTCGTCCCCCTCGCCGAGACCTCGCGTGCCAAGGCCCTCACCGACGCCGCCACGAAGGCCAAGGCCCTGGCTTCCCGCCTCGCCGCCTGAGACGTACGCAACGCACGAGGGCCGCGAGGCAGAACAGCACCTCGCGGCCCCGCCCGGCTCAAAGCGGGCGTTTCACGTGAAACAAGCACCTGGCCGGGAACCCGGCACCAACCCGGCCGACCCGACCTGGGCACCTGCCGTACAACGACGAAACGGTCGCCATCGTGATTACGATGACGACCGTTTCTGCGTTACTACCAAGCACCAACCATCGGTACTTCGTTGTGCGCGAGGGGGGATTTGAACCCCCACGTCCCTAAGGACACTGGCACCTGAAGCCAGCGCGTCTGCCGTTCCGCCACTCGCGCATGAGTGATGTTTTGAGACTCTCTCACCGTTTGGTGTGAGCGCCTGGCGACATCCGGAAGATTAGCACGATGGACTGGGTGGATTCACATCCGTTGTTTTGGCGAACACATGAGGGGAAGCGGGAACGCGGAGCCTCCGCCCCCCACTCCTCCTGACTGCACCCCGGGTGCGGGACACTGTGAGGAGGCCACCTCTACGATCCGTGTGAGGGGTGACACTCATCCACTGGGCAGACAAGGGGAACCAGCCGATTTCCCGACGCGTGGATACGATCAGTAAGCAGTACAGGGATGACGACACCGGAGGAGGTGCCCCATGGGAGTCATGAAGCGTTTCGAGCAGCGTCTCGAAGGTTTGGTCAATGGCACCTTCGCCAAGGTCTTCAAGTCCGAGGTCCAGCCGGTGGAGATCGCGGGCGCTCTCCAGCGTGAGTGCGACAACAACGCCACCATCTGGAACCGCGAGCGAACCGTCGTACCCAACGACTTCATCGTCGAACTGAGCGCGCCCGACTACGAGCGGCTCAGCCCGTACTCCGGCCAGCTCGGCGACGAGCTGTCCGGCCTCGTGCGGGACTACGCCAAGCAGCAGCGCTACACCTTCATGGGCCCGATCAAGGTCCACCTCGAGAAGGCCGACGACCTCGACACCGGGCTCTACCGTGTCCGCAGCCGGACCCTGGCGTCGAGTTCGTCACAGCAGGGCCAGCCCGGACAGCACGGTGGCCCTCCCCAGCACGCCCAGCCGAACCGGCCCGGCCCCGGGCGGCCTGCCGCCCCGCAGGGCCCCGGCGGTTACGGTTACCCCCCGACCGCCGCTCCGCCCATGCCCGCGGCCCCGCCGCCGAGCACCGGGCGCCCCGGCGGTCCCTCGACCGACCGGCGCCCTCCGACCGCACCCGGCCCCCTGCCGGACGCACAGGTACGGCGCTGGATCGAGATCAATGGCACCCGCCATCAGATCTCCCGCCCGACGTTGGTGATGGGACGAAGCACCGACGCCGACGTGCGGATCGACGATCCCGGCGTATCCCGCCGGCACTGTGAGATCCGGACCGGAACGCCCTCGACGATCCAGGATCTCGGGTCTACCAACGGCATCGTGGTAGACGGGCAGCACACCACCCGCGCTACGCTCCGCGACGGCTCGCGGATCGTCGTGGGCAGCACCACCATCGTTTACCGGCAAGCCGAAGGGTGAAGCGGGGGCAATGTCAGAGCTGACCCTGACGGTCATGCGGCTAGGTTTCCTAGCTGTTCTGTGGCTGTTCGTGATCGTGGCCGTCCAGGTCATCAGAAGCGACCTGTTCGGAACGCGCGTCACGCAGCGCGGCTCACGCCGCACTGCCACCGACACGCGCCCGCAGCAGGGGCGCCAACCATCCGCTGCCCCACCGCAGCAACGCCAGCAGCCCGGGCGCCAGCGCCGCGGGGCACCCACCAAACTGGTCGTCTCCGAAGGCACCCTCACCGGTACTACGGTGGCGCTCCAGGGCCAGACCATCACCCTGGGCCGGGCGCACGACTCAACCATCGTGCTGGACGACGACTACGCGTCCAGCAGGCATGCCAGGATCTACCCGGACCGTGACGGCCAGTGGATCGTCGAGGATCTCGGGTCCACCAATGGCACGTATCTCGACCGGACCCGACTCACCACCCCGACGCCTGTTCCGCTGGGCGCGCCGATCCGCATCGGCAAGACCGTCATCGAGCTGCGGAAGTAGTACGACAATGAGCGAGCGGAGCGAGCGAGCCGCGGCGGTCCTTACGACGGACCCGGCCCGGCTCCCGACCGGAGGGTGGGCAGTGTGGCTCGAGACCGGCTGTACCCCGAACCGACGGGCGAGGTGCGCATGAGCTTGTCCCTGCGCTTCGCCGCCGGATCGCACAAGGGCATGATCCGGGAAGGAAACGAGGACTCCGGCTACGCCGGCCCCCGCCTTCTCGCCATCGCCGACGGCATGGGCGGCCAGGCGGCCGGTGAGGTCGCCAGCTCCGAGGTGATCTCCACGCTCGTCCAGCTCGACGACGACGTGCCGGGCTCCGACATCCTGACCTCGCTCGGCACGGCGGTCCAGCGTGCCAACGACCAGCTGCGGCTGATGGTCGAGGAGGACCCCCAGCTGGAGGGCATGGGCACCACGCTCACCGCCCTGCTCTGGACCGGTCAGCGCCTCGGCCTGGTCCACGTCGGCGACTCGCGCGCCTACCTCCTGCGTGACGGGGTGCTCACCCAGATCACCCAGGACCACACCTGGGTGCAGCGCCTCGTCGACGAGGGACGTATCACCGAGGAAGAGGCCACCACCCACCCTCAGCGCTCCCTGCTGATGCGGGCGCTGGGCAGCGGCGACCACGTCGAACCCGACCTCTCCATCCGTGAGGTCCGTGCCGGCGACCGCTATCTGATCTGTTCCGACGGGCTTTCCGGCGTCGTCTCCCATCAGACGATGGAAGAGACCCTGGCCAGCTACCAGGGCCCCCAGGAGACCATCCAGGAGCTCATCCAGCTGGCTCTGCGCGGCGGTGGCCCCGACAACATCACCTGCATCGTGGCCGACGTCCTGGACGTCGACAGCAACGACACCCTGGCCGGTCAGCTCAACGACACCCCGGTCATCGTCGGAGCGGTCGCCGAGAACCAGGCCGCCCAGCACAACGACGGCGGGGCCATGCAGACCCCGGCGGGACGCGCGGCCGGACTCGGCCGCCCCGTCCCGCCGCCCGCCGGCGGCTTCGGCCCGCCCGGCAGCGGCGACGACAACGGCTACGGGGCGCCGAACGGCGCCTTCGACTCGTACACCGACGACGACTTCGTCAAACCGCGCGGCGGCCGTAAGTGGCTGAAGCGGTCCCTGTACACCGTCCTCGCGCTCGCCGTCATCGGCGGCGGTCTGTACGGCGGCTACCGCTGGACCCAGACGCAGTACTACGTGGGCGCGAAGGACGAGAACGTCGCGCTGTACCGCGGCATCAGCCAGGACCTCGCCTGGGTGTCCCTCTCGAAGGTCGAGAAGGACCACCCCGAGATCGAGCTCAAGTACCTCCCGCCCTACCAGCGCAAGCAGGTGGAGGCGACCATCGCCGAGGGCAGCCTCGCCGACGCCCGCAAGAAGGTCGGCGAACTCGCCGCCCAGGCGTCCGCCTGCAAGAAGGACGCCCAGCGCCGCGCAGCCGAGGCGGACAGCAGTGCCCGCACCGGCGAGGGCGAGGCCGGGGGCACCGCCGGTGCTCCCGCAGACAAGACTTCCGCCACGTCCTCCGCGACGGGGACCAAGCCGACCGCAGCGACTCCCACTCCCGGCCCCAGCCTCTCGGAGGAAGAGAAAAAGCTGGTCCCGCAGTGCGGTAAGCAGTAAGCCGTAGGGGGCCTCAGCACCATGAGCGTTGTCACCAACACGACCACCATCGGCGCGATCGACGCACCGAGCCGCCGCAACACCGAGCTGGCGCTTGTCGTTTTCGCCGTCGCCATCTCGGTGTTCGCCTACGCCAACGTGGGCCTCGCCCTCAACGGCGAGCTGCCCTCCGGCATGCTCGGATACGGAATCGGGCTCGCACTGCTCGGTGGCGTGGCACACCTGGCGGTCCGCAAGTTCGCGCCGTACTCGGACCCGCTGCTGCTTCCACTGGCCACCCTGCTGAACGGACTGGGGCTGGCGCTCATCTGGCGCCTGGACCAGTCCGAGCGCTTCCAGGCCCTGGACACCTTCGTCCCCGCGGCCTCCAAGCAGCTGCTGTTCTCCGCAGTGGGTGTGGGGCTGCTGGTGGTCGTGCTGGTGGCGCTCAAGGATCACCGGCTCCTCCAGCGCTACACGTACATCTCCATGGTCGTGGCGCTGTTCCTGCTGATCCTGCCGATGTTCTTCCCGGCCGTGAACGGCGCCAAGATCTGGATCAAGATCCCCGGTGTCGGCACGATCCAGCCCGGCGAGTTCGCCAAGATCATCATCACGGTCTTCTTCGCCGGATACCTGATGGTCAAGCGCGACGCCCTCGCGCTGGCCAGCCGCCGCTTCATGGGGATGTACCTGCCGCGAGGCCGCGACCTCGGACCGATCCTGATGGTCTGGGCGTTCTCGATCCTGATCCTGGTCTTCGAGACCGACCTCGGTTCCTCCCTGCTGTTCTTCGGCATGTTCGTCGTCATGCTGTACGTCGCGACCGAGCGCACCAGCTGGATCGTGTTCGGCCTCGTGATGTCCGCGGCCGGCGCAGTCGGCGTCGCCTCGTTCGAACCGCATGTCCAGGACCGCGTCGAGGCATGGCTCGACCCCTTCGCGGGTTGGGACAAGGTGGCCGCGAGCGAGCAGATGGCCAAGTCCCTGATGGCGTTCGGCTCGGGCGGCACCCTCGGTACCGGCCTCGGCCAGGGCAACTCCGACCTGATCGGCTTCGCCGCCAACTCCGACTTCATCCTCGCCACCGTCGGCGAGGAGCTCGGGCTGGCCGGCATGATGGCCGTCCTCCTCATCTACGGTCTGATCGTGGAGCGAGGTGTCCGTACGGCGCTCGCAGCCCGCGACCCGTTCGGCAAGCTCCTCGCCGTCGGTCTCTCCGGCTCCTTCGCCATCCAGGTCTTCGTCGTCGCCGGCGGCGTCATGGGACTCATCCCGCTGACCGGCATGACCATGCCGTTCCTCGCGGCAGGTGGTTCGTCCGTGATCGCGAACTGGGCGCTGATCGGGATCCTGATCAGGATCAGCGACACCGCCCGCCGCCCCGCGCCGGCCCCCGCTCCCTCCCCGGATGCCGAAATGACCCAGGTGGTCCGGCCGTGAACAAGCCTCTGCGCCGGATCGCGATCTTCTGCGGCGTCCTCGTCCTCGCCCTGCTCATCCGGGACAACTGGCTCCAGTACGTCCGCGCCGACGAGCTGAACAGCCACAAGCACAACCGACGCGTCCAGATCGAGCGGTACGCGCACGAGCGCGGCAACATCATCGTGGACGGCAATCCGGTCACCGGCTCCGTCGAGACCACCGGAAGCGACTTCAAGTACAAGAGGGTCTGGAAGAACGGCCCCATGTGGGCGCCCGTCACCGGGTACTCCTCCCAGGCGTTCGACGCCTCCCAGCTGGAGAGCCTCGAGGACGGCATCCTCACCGGCAACGACGACCAGCTCTTCTTCGACCGGACGCTTTCGATGTTCACCGGCGAGAAGAAGACCGGCGGCAACATCGTCACCACGCTGAACGGTGCCGCCCAGAAGGCCGCGTTCGAGGGCCTCGGCAACAAGAAGGGCGCCGTCGCGGCGATCGACCCGCGGACCGGCGCCATTCTGGCCCTGGCCAGCACGCCTTCGTACGATCCCTCGGTCTTCGCGGGCAACACCCTCAAGGACTCGGACGCGCGGCAGAAGCTTCTCAAGGACAAAGACAAGCCGATGCTCAACCGGGCCCTGCGGGAGACCTACCCGCCCGGCTCGACGTTCAAGGTCGTCACCGCCGCCGCGGCGCTGGAGAACGGCCTCTACGACGACATCGACGCGAAGACCGACTCCCCGCTTCCCTGGACGCTGCCGCAGACGAGCGTCCCGCTGAAGAACGAGGGCAACATCCCGTGCGAGAACGCCTCCCTCCGGGAAGCGCTCCGCTGGTCGTGCAACACCGTCTTCGGCAAGATGAGCGACGATCTCGGCAACGAGAAGATGATCGAGCAGACCGAGAAGTTCGGCTTCAACAAGGAGATCTTCACTCCGGTCCGCGCCGACGCGAGCATCTACCCCAAGGACAACCGGCCGCAGAACGCGATGGCGGGCATCGGCCAGGCGTCCAACCGCACCACCCCTCTCCAGATGGCCATGGTCGCCTCCGCGATCGCCAACGACGGCAAGCTCATGCAGCCGTACATGGTCGCCGAGCGCCAGGCACCCAACCTGGACGTCATCTACACCCATGAGAAGGAGCAGCTCGGACAGCCGCTCTCGGGTGAGAACGCCCAGAAGGTCCAGCAGATGATGGAGACCGTCGTCAACAGCGGCACGGGAACCAACGCCCGGATCGACGGCGTCACTGTCGGAGGCAAGACCGGTACCGCCCAGCACGGTCTGAACAACAGCGAGAAGCCGTACGCCTGGTTCATCTCGTACGCCAAGACGGACAGCGGCTCCCCGGTCGCCGTGGCCGTGGTGGTCGAGGACGGCAACGCCAACCGGGACGACATCTCCGGTGGCGGCCTGGCCGCCCCGATTGCCAGGAATGTGATGAAGGCGGTCGTCGACAGTCAGTGATGACCGTCACAGCGGCCGTCATACCAGCACATTGGGATACCGGTCAGATATCAGCTGACGGGGGCGGGCCGATCACCTGGCGCGTGCCCGGTAGCGTATGCGCGAACAGCGCACCGCCGGACCACACACGGGTGCGGTCGGGACTGACGGAGAGGGCTGGAACGTATGGAAGAGCCGCGTCGCCTCGGCGGCCGGTACGAGCTGGGCTCGGTGCTCGGCCGTGGTGGCATGGCCGAGGTCTACCTCGCGCACGACACCCGGCTCGGCCGCACCGTCGCCGTGAAGACGCTCCGGGCCGATCTGGCCCGCGACCCGTCCTTCCAGGCCCGGTTCCGCCGTGAGGCCCAGTCCGCCGCCTCGCTCAACCACCCCGCGATCGTCGCCGTCTACGACACCGGCGAGGACTACGTCGACGGGGTCTCCATCCCGTACATCGTGATGGAGTACGTCGACGGGTCGACGCTCAGGGAGCTGCTGCACTCCGGTCGCAGACTGCTGCCCGAGCGCACCCTCGAGATGACGGTGGGCATCCTCCAGGCGCTGGAGTACTCGCACCGCGCCCAGATCGTCCACCGCGACATCAAGCCGGCGAACGTCATGCTGACGCGCACCGGCCAGGTCAAGGTCATGGACTTCGGCATCGCCCGCGCCATGGGCGACTCCGGCATGACCATGACGCAGACCGCCGCTGTCATCGGCACCGCCCAGTACCTCTCCCCGGAGCAGGCCAAGGGCGAGCAGGTCGACGCGCGCTCCGACCTGTACTCCACCGGCTGCCTGCTCTACGAGCTGCTCGCGGTCCGGCCGCCGTTCGTCGGGGACTCACCCGTCGCGGTCGCCTACCAGCATGTGCGGGAGGAGCCGCAGCCTCCGAGCAACTTCGACCCCGAGATCACGCCCGAGATGGACGCGATCGTGTTGAAGGCCCTCACCAAGGACCCCGACTACCGCTACCAGTCCGCCGACGAGATGCGGGCCGACATCGAGGCGTGCCTCGACGGTCAGCCGGTCGCGGCCACGGCGGCGATGGGAGCGGCCGGCTACGGCGGTTACGGCGGCTACAACCAGGACCAGCCCACCACGGCTCTGCGCCAGGCCGACCCGAACAGCGCCCAGACGTCGATGCTGCCGCCGGTCAACGCGGACGACGGCTACGGATACGACGACCGCCCGGACCGCCGGCGCCAGAAGAAGAGCAACACCTCGACGATCCTCCTGGTCGTCGCGGGCATTCTGGTACTGATCGGCGCCATCCTGATCGGCAAGTCCGTCTTCGGTTCCAACGGCGGTGGCAGCGGCGACGTCACCGTGCCGAACATGGTCGGTTCGACCGTGCCGGCAGCGCAGAAACTCGCGGACAACGCCGGTGTGACCCTCAAGGTCGGCGGCAAGGAGCCCTGCGAGGCCCAGGAGAAGGGCAAGATCTGCAGCCAGACGCCGGAGAGCGGCAAGATGGGGGAGAACGAGACCGTCACGGTCGTCGTCTCCACCGGAGCGCCGAAGGTGGAGGTTCCGGACGTCACCGACGAGACCGAGTCCGACGCCCGTAAGACCCTGGAGGACCTGGGCTTCACGGTGAACGTGAAGTCGGTCGAGTCCGAGAAGACCCCGGACACGGTCGTCGAGCAGAACCCCGAGGGCGGCTCGAAGGCCGAGAAGGAGTCCGAGGTCACGATCTCGGTGGCCAAGGAAGCGACCCTCAACCTGCCCGACGTACGCACCCGTACGTACGACGCGGCACTGGCCCAGCTCAACGCCATCGGCTTCAGCAACGTCTCGAAGGCCGAGATCGACTCGAACGAGCCGGTGGGCACGGTCCTGGAGCAGACCCCGACCGGGCCCAGCAAGCAGGCCAAGGACGTCCAGATCGTCCTGAAGGTCTCCAAGGGCCCGCCGCAGCCGGAACAGGTCACCATCCCCGGCGACATCTACGGCAAGAAGTACCAGGACGTGAAGGGCCAGCTGGAGGGCCTCGGTCTGGTCGTCACGCTCGGCCCCGGAGCCGTGGACAAGCCGAACGCCATCGTGGCCAACAGCAACCCGGCGCCCAACACCCCGGTGGCGAAGGGCAGCTCGGTAGCGCTCTTCACCGTCGACGGCGGGGGCGGGGACGGCAACATCTTCGGCGGCCCCTCCGGCCTCGGAGGCTGACCGCACGACCCGCACACGCCAGAGGGCCCCGCTCACCGGAAGGTGGGCGGGGCCCTTTTGCCGGACCGCGTCAGGAGGCCGGCCTGCTCAGCGCAGCTCCGCCGGCCTGGTGCGGTCCCGGTCGACCTTCTCCGTACGCACCAGCTCGCCCCACACGATGTAGCGGTACTTCGACGTGTAGACCGGAGTGCAGGTCGTCAGGGTGATGTAGCGGCCGGGCTTCTTCACGCCCGATTCCTTCGGCACCGGCTGGAGCACGTCGACGTTGTACTTCGAGGTCTCCGGGAGCTTCTCGTAGACCTTGTAGACGTACCAGGTGTCCCTGGTCTCGAAGACGATCGCGTCGCCCGTCTTCAGCTTGTCGATGTTGTGGAACTTGGCGCCGTGCCCGTCCCGGTGCGCGGCGAGCGTGAAGTTGCCCTTCTCGTCCCAGGGAAGGCCCGACTTCACCGGGTCCGTGTAATAGCCGGCGATGCCGTCGTTCAGCGACTTGGTGTCGGTGCCCTTCTTGACCAGCACCTCGCCGTTCTTCATGGCGGGGACGTGCAGGAAGCCGATGCCGTCCTTGGTGTCCAGGGCTCCGGGTCCGCGTCCCTCCGCCCAGTGGCCGCGCACCGTGTCGCCCTGCTTGTCGGCCGCGCGGTCGGCGAGGACGTTGGTCCACCACAGCGAGTAGACGACGAAGAGGCCCAGCACCAGACCGGCGGTGATCAGCAGCTCGCCGAAGACGCTGACGACGGCGGCTACGGGGTGGCGGTCTCCGCGGCGCTCCGGGGACACGGGCTCGCCGGTCCGCGTTTCGTGCTCGGTCCTCGCTGCCACCGCACCGCCCCTGTCGTCATGATGTTCAGCCCACGAGCGCGTCGGGCTTCCCCTTGCTGCGCGGCCGTTCATCGACCATCTTGCCCCAGACGATCAATCGGTACGTACTCGTGAATTCCGGCGTACAGGTCGTCAGGGTGAGGTAGCGGCCCGGCCCTCTGAACCCCGAACCGACAGGGACGGGCGCGATCACCGAGACGTTGGAGGGCGACGTCTGGGGAAGGGCCGTGGTCATCTCGTACGTGTAATACGTGTCCTGCGTCTCGACGACGATCGGGTCACCGGGCCGCAGCTTGTTGATGTAGCGGAACGGTTCCCCATGGGTGTTGCGGTGACCCGCCACCGCGAAGTTGCCCTGCTTCGCCGACGGCATCGCGGTCTTCAGCTTGCCCTCGCCGTAGTGGCCGATCATCCCGCGGTCGAGGACCTTCTCCTTGTCGATGCCTTCGGCGATCGGGGCGACGACGTCCAGCTTCGGAATGTGCATGATGGCGAAGCCCTGCCCGGGTTCGAAGGCGCCCGGTTTGCGCTCCCCGTTCGCCCACTCGTCCTGGATCTTGTTCGTCTCCTTGCCGGCGATCAGGTCGGCGCGGACATTGGTCCACCAGAGCTGGTACGTGACGAACAGCAGCATCAGCACGCCGAGCGAGATGAACACCTCACCCACGACACGGCTGGCGACGACCGCGGGGCTGTCCTTGGCCGCGCGGGCCGCCCTCCGCGCCTCGACGCGGGACAGCGGGGCGGCGGGACGAACTGCTTCCGGTTCCACCTCGGGCGTGGCTTCCGTACGTCGCCTGCCTCGCCCCTTCGCCGCCCTGCGGCGTTCCGCCCGCCCTCCGGTACGGGGTTCGTCCGCCCCGGCCGACGGCGGCACCGGCCGCGCGTCCGACAGTTCACCCGCTTCCGCCATCATCCGCGTATCGGCCGTCCGCAGGCCGACGGTCTCGTCGTCGGCGGGAGCGGGGGCGGCGGGCCGCCGGTGGGCGGCCTCCTGGGCGGCCTGAACGGGCGCCGGGTCCTGCACCCGCACAGGGCCCTGGACGGGCTCCTGCTGGCGGTACCAGTCCCGTTGATAGCCCTCGGGGTCGTACCACTCCTGCGGGGCCTCCTGGGCCTCCTGGGGCCCCTGTTGAGCTTGTTGCGCCAGGGGCGCCGTCCCGCCCGCCGGGATGTTGCCCGCCCGGAACCACGGCGAGGCGTGCTGACCGGGCAGGGGATCCGTCAGCGGGTCCGCCAGCTGGTCCACCGCCGCCACGAACGTGCCGTCGGCCTCGTACGCTCCCTGCGCGTACGGGCCTTGGTCTCCGGCACCTCGTTCGGGGCGGAGTCCGCTCACGCGGCGGCCTTGCCCACCACCGGCGCGAGCCCTTCGGACCTCGCCACGGCCCCCGTGTCCCCGCACTGCTCCAGCCAGTTGGCGAGCATCAGGTGACCGTACTCGGTGAGCACCGACTCGGGGTGGAACTGCACGCCCTCCACCGCCAGTTCACGGTGACGCAGCCCCATGATGATGCCGTCCGCCGTGCGCGCCGTGACCTCGAGCTCGGGCGGGACCGTGTCCGGCTCGGCCGCGAGCGAGTGATAGCGGGTGGCGGTGAAGGGGGAAGGGAGACCGGCGAAGACACCCTTGCCCTCGTGGTTCACGGGAGAGGTCTTGCCGTGCAGCAGCTCCGGGGCGCGGTCCACCACACCGCCGTACGCGACGGCCATCGACTGCATTCCGAGGCAGACGCCGAACACCGGAACGCCCGTGTCGGCGCAGTGGCGCACCATCTCGATGCAGACCCCGGCCTGCTCGGGAGCACCGGGACCCGGCGACAGCAGGACTCCGTCGAAGCCGTCCTGGGCGTGCGCCGTGGTCACCTCGTCGTTGCGCAGGACCTCGCACTCGGCGCCGAGCTGGTAGAGGTACTGCACGAGGTTGAAGACAAAGCTGTCGTAGTTGTCGACGACGAGAATGCGTGCGCTCACTGACCGGTCCCCGCTCCACTGGTGCCTTGGCCGTCCACCGTGACGTCGCCGAACGGAAGCAGCGGCTCCGCCCAGGGGAAGACGTACTGGAAGAGCGCATAGACGACAGCCAGGATCAGCACGAGCGAGATGACTGCCCGCACCCACACGTTGCCCGGCAGATGCCGCCAGATCCAGCCGTACATGCTGTCCCCTCCATTCGGTACGGCACCAGACTAAAGGGCCGGGGCTCAGGCGTGGGTCAGCTGTGGAAAGCGGCAGGTTTGCCGTCCGTCACAGGCTGGGTCGCGTCCAGATGGGCCCAGGCGATCAGCCGGTGACTGCTGCCCCACTCGGGTTCGCACGTGGTCAGCGTGAGATAGCGGCCCGGACCGTCGAATCCGGACGTGCGGGGTACGGGGTCGATGACCGCGGTGTCGCTCGGCACGGTCCGGTAGGGCTTCCTGGCGATGCGGTACGTGTACCAGGCCGTCCCGTCCGTCAGCAGGACCGCGTCCCCGGGACGCAGCCGCGGGAAGTCCTTGAACGGGTCGCCGTAGGTCCTCCGGTGGCCGGCCACCGCGAAGTTGCCGGTCGCACCGAGCCGCGCCGTGCCCGCGTAGTGGCCGAGCCCCTTCTGGAGGGTCCTCACCTTCGTGTTCTCCAGCACGGGCCACTCCCAGCCCCTGCCGAAGCGGGGGATGTACATCATCGCGAACGGCTTGCCGTCCCGGTACGCCGGAGCAGGCGGCTCCGGATCGAGGGAGGGAGCGGGGTCGGGCTCAGGGGCGGGAGCGGAGACGGCGCCCTGCGCCCACTGGCTCTGGAGGGTGTCGATCTCCCCCTCGGTGGCACCGGCCGCCTTCACTCCCGTCCAGAACAGCACGTAGAGGACGAAGAGGATGATCAGGGCGCCGACGGTGATGCACAGCTCGCTGAAACTTCTGACGATCAGTCGCACCGACACCGGCCGGCCTCCCCCGGGGACTACTCCACAGGCTTCGCGTAGTGGAGATCCACTGTGCCCGAGTAGCCGGGAAGAGTCACCCTGTCGTCCTCGTCCACTTTCCAGCCCAGGCCGTACGCCTTCACGTACAGCTGGTAGTTCTGGATCGACGTGGAGTCGTTGAGCGCCTGCTTGAGCCGGTCCGGGTCCCCGACGGCGGTGACCTTGTACGGCGGCGAGTAGACCCGGCCCTGGAGGATCAGGGTGTTGCCCACGCAGCGGACGGCGCTCGTGGAGATCAGCCGCTGGTCCATGACCTGGATGCCGCGGGCCCCGCCCTGCCAGAGCGCGTTGACGACGGCCTGCAGGTCCTGCTGGTGAATGACCAGGTCATTGGGTTGCGGCTCGGGGTATCCGGGGTTGGCCGTGGCGTCGGGAGGGGCGTCGTCGAGCGTGACACTGACAGCACCACCGGTGATCTCCGTGGTCCCCGCGGCCTTCTCCAGCGCCTTGAGTTTGGCGTCCTCCGCCTTCGTGCTGCCGTCGTCGCGCTGGGCCAGGGTGTCGATGTCCTCGCGGAGCGCGGCGGTCGACTCGTTCAGCTCGGCGTTCTTCTGGCTGCGCTGCTGGATGAGGTCGGAGAGCTTCAGCAGCGAGGAGTCGGTGCGGATGTTGGTGCCCTTGGCCGTGTTGGCACTGGTGACGAAGATCAGTCCCGCCAGGGCGAAAACGGCAGCGGTGAGCCCCCGGACCGGCCATCGGGAGACGTGCCGGACCGGGCCTTCGGGAGAGTCGGCAGAATTGCTCAACGTACCCTTATCTCCTTAGGCGCCACGGAAGCACTACGCTAACGGACGCCCGGGGGCGGCATCATTCCCCCTCGTGCCCAGCCCCGGCGTCAGCCATAGTTCCCTGCGCGGTCACGCAGCGCATCGACAGGAGAGTTCCTCGTGCCGAAGTCACGTATCCGCAAGAAGGCCGATTTCACGCCCCCTCCGGCGAAGCAGGCAACGAGCATAAAGCTGACCAACCGCAGTTGGGTGGCGCCAGTGATGCTGGCGCTGTTCCTGATTGGTCTGGCCTGGATCGTCGTCTTCTACGTGACCGAGGGCGACCTGCCCATCAAGGCACTGGGCAACTGGAACATCGTCGTCGGCTTCGGCTTCATCGCCGGCGGCTTCGGTGTGTCCACGCAGTGGAAGTAGCCCTACCCGGATCAGCCCCGCTTCCACAAGCCCTGCCCTGAGTTACCCACAGAGTTATCCACAGGTGGGGGAAAAGGTCAGACGATCTGTGGATAACCTTCGTCGAAGTTGACGCCGGTGTGACTACACCCTCCCCCATCGGGGGAGGGTTCGCCCCTTGTCCTGACTGGGTAAACCCAGCTCAGCGACAAGGGGCACACCTGTTCCCCACGTGATGCACAACATTCGGCACGCTCTGTGGACAACTCGGAGCCCGAAGGGCAGATTCCGCTCGGATTGCGCCCATGAACCGCCCCCGAACCGCCCCGGAACCGCCCTGGGGACGCCTTGGGGACGCTCAGAATCCGCCCCGGGACCGTTCAGAAACCGCTCAGGTGAGCGCTGCGGTCCGGGCGAGGACGATGCCGACGACCACGAGCAGGACCAGTGCACAGGTCCCGAACTGCACCAGGTTCCGGCGCTCGCGCGGCGCGTGCACCATGCCGATCGCGATCAGGACACCCGCGATCAGACCGCCGACATGGGCTTCCCAGGCGATGCCGCCCCAGGTGAAGGTGAAGAGCAGGTTCAGCGCCAGGAGCACGAGGACCGGCCGCAGGTCGTAGTTCATCCGGCGCATCAGGACGACCGTGGCACCCAGCAGACCGAAGATCGCACCCGAAGCACCCAGGGAGCCCTGCTGGGGCGAGGCGATCAGGTAGGTGAGGGCGCTGCCCGCCAGCCCCGAGAGCAGATAGAGCGTGAGATAGCGGACGCGCCCCAGAGCCGCTTCCAGCGGTCCGCCCAGCCACCACAGCCCCAGCATGTTGAACGCGATGTGCCACACCTCCTGGTGCAGGAACGTCGAGGTCAGCAGTCGGTACCACTGCCCCTCGGCGACCCCTTCCAGCCCGTCGGAGGTGTACGCCCGGCCGAACAGCAGCAGATCGTCCAGCAGCCACGACCGGGCCCAGGCCGCGACGAAGACCGCGATGTTGAGGGCGAGCAGGATCTTGGTGATCAGCCGGGGGTCCGAGGCCACCGTGCCGCCGGCGAGCGTACGAGGCTGGTTCGCGGCCGGGTGGTGTCCGGTTCCGGAGCCCTCACGGACGCAGTTCGGGCACTGGAAGCCGACGGACGCGTCGACCATGCACTCGGTGCAGATCGGCCGCTCGCACCGGGTGCAGCGGATACCCGTGGCGCGGTCCGGGTGGCGGTAACAGGTGGGAGTGCCGCCGGGGATCGCGGACGGATCCTGGCCTGCTGGCGGCTGCTGGTCCATCGGTCCTCGCCCTCGGTCGGTCCTGGTCCTGATCGCGACGGACAGGCCGACGCCCTGCTCGTCCGCTATGTAACAGTACGGACGAGCAGGGCGGTTGGTTCCCCGTGCGCCGGGGACCGGTCAGCGGGGAGACGGATTCAGCGGGTCTCGATGACGACGGACTCGATCACCACGTCCTGGAGCGGGCGGTCGGTACGCGGGTTGGTCGGCGCCGCGGCGATGGCGTCCACGACCTTCTTCCCGGCCTCGTCGGCGACCTCACCGAAGATGGTGTGCTTGCCCGTCAGCCACGCGGTGGGAGACACGGTCAGGAAGAACTGCGAGCCGTTGGTGCCCGGGCCCGCGTTGGCCATGGCCAGCAGGTAGGGCTTGTTGAAGCTGAGGTCCGGGTGGAACTCGTCGCGGAACTCGTACCCTGGGCCGCCCGTGCCGTTCCCCAGCGGGTCGCCGCCCTGAATCATGAAGCCGCTGATGACCCGGTGGAAGACGGTGCCGTCGTACAGCTTGTCCGTGGACTTCTGCCCGGTCGCGGGGTGGGTCCACTCCCGCTCGCCCTGGGCGAGCTCGACGAAGTTCTTGACCGTTTTGGGCGCGTGGTTCGGCAGGAGCCGGATCTCGATGTCGCCTTGGTTGGTCTTCAAGGTGGCGTAAAGCTGCTCGGCCACAATCTGCCTTCCGTAAGTCCTCAACTACGTTCACCGATCCTCGCACGGAGGACCCTCCACGACATCCGGCCGCCGGGGGCCGAACTCCGCGCCGACCCCCGCTCCTTCCGCCCGCTGCGGGGATTAATGCGGCCAAGTGCGCGACGATGCGGCGCGCCCCGGCCCGAACCATGGCATTGTCGGCGCCACGCTCCCCTTGCACCGCAATGTCCAGAGAAGCGATTCATGACCCGGATGCCCGCCCCGCATGCCGCGCGGGGCACCGGCGGGCATGATTTCGAATTGGGTGGAAAGGCGGAGTACCTACCCGCCACCAAGGAGGAGGATCCCGTGACCCGCATCGACAGCGTGCGCGCCGCAACCGACTCGGCGAAGGAGAGCGCGCAGCACGCCGCGGAAGTGGTGGCGCCCTATGCCGACACGGCCAAGGAACAGGCGGCGCACTACGCACACGAGGCCCGTGTGCTGATCGCACCCAAGGTGTCCAAGGCAGCCCAGCAGGCTCGTGTCCAGTACGTGGCACACCTGGCACCGCATATCGAACAGGCGCGTACGCATGTGCCGCCCAAGGTGGACGAGGCCGCGCACCGCGCCGCGGTCCGGACGCGCCGCGCCGCAAGGAGCGCCGCGGACTACACCGTGCCGCGCGTCGAACACGCGGTGTCCGTCGCACAGCCGGTGGCCGAGGAGGTCACCGCCCGCAGTGCGGCCGCGCTGGCGGCACTGCGCGGCCAGGTGACGCCCAAGGAGATCCGCAAGCTGGTCAGGAAGCACGAGCGGCGGGCCAAGGCCGGCCGACTGGCCAAGGGACTCGCCGTTCTGGGCATCGTGGCCGGTGGCGCCTACTTCGCCTGGAGGTGGTGGGACAAGCAGGCCAACCCGGACTGGCTCGTCGAACCGCCCGCCCCCACGGAGGTGTCGGACGACCGCGCACCGCTGACCTCGGTCGACGGTAGCGGGCAGACGGTACTCGACCCGGAAGTCCAGGCCAAGCAGTCCGATGCCGAAGCGAACGGCGTGGACGGCACCGACCGCGACGACCGCCCCTGATCTGCCGGACCCGCGCAGCACCCCCGGGAACGAGAGGGGCGCCGGATGACCTCATGGTCTCCGGCGCCCCTCTTCCCTCTTCTGCGCTTCCGCTCCCGAACCGCCTCGAAGGACGCCGGACACATCGTCCACACCCGCGAACACACGGACCGGCTCGTTGTCACGGTGCAGGCAGGCCCGGCTCTCCGCGTACCGCACCGGACCGACGCTCCACCCCACGCGAGGCACGGCGCAAAAAATGCCCCCTGATCTGCGTTTCCGCAGATCAGGGGGCATCTTGCTGTGGAGCCTAGGAGATTCGAACTCCTGACATCTGCCTTGCAAAGGCAGCGCTCTACCAACTGAGCTAAGGCCCCGAAAAAGTGGACAGCACCGAACACGTCCGTGTCGCGGCGACCGTCGCAGACCAGAGTACCGGGTGTCCCCCTGAATCCTGCAAAAGGATTGGGACTCCCGGTCGGCAACCACTCTCCGTAAGATGCTCGACGAGGTTCGCAGCAGCGAAGCCGCAGCGAAGGGGAGACGCAATGGACGCAGCGCAGCAAGAGGCGACGGCGAGAGCCAGAGAGCTTCAGCGCAGTTGGTACGGAGAGCCGCTGGGGGCGCTCTTCCGCCGGCTGATCGATGATCTCGGCCTCAACCAGGCCAGGCTCGCCGCGGTGCTCGGGCTGTCGGCTCCCATGCTCTCCCAGCTGATGAGCGGCCAGCGCGCCAAGATCGGCAACCCCGCGGTCGTACAGCGCGTCCAGGCGCTTCAGGAACTGGCCAGCCAGGTCGCGGACGGCAGTGTCAGTGCGGGAGAGGCGACCGACCGGATGGAAGAGATCAAGAAGTCCCAGGGCGGGTCGGTCCTGACCTCCACCGGCCAGACCTCGACCACGGGCGGAGCCCCCACCGTCAGGCGCGTCGTACGCGAGATCCAGTCGCTTCTGCGGTCGGTCGCCGCGGCCGGAGACATCATCGATGCCGCGGACTCCCTCGCACCGACCCACCCGGAACTGGCAGAGTTCCTCAAGGTGTACGGCGCCGGGCGCACCGCGGACGCGGTGGCGCACTACGAAGGACACCAGAGCTAAGCACCTGGGCCGGGACGCAGCTCCCGGAATCCGGGCACGAGCCGAAACAGAACTGGGAGCGGACGCAGCGCAATGGGTGAGGTCTTCGCTGGTCGGTACGAACTGATCGATCCGATCGGACGCGGTGGGGTCGGTGCCGTCTGGCGTGCCTGGGATCACCGCCGCCGACGCTATGTGGCGGCCAAGGTCCTTCAGCAGAGCGATGCCCATACGCTGCTGCGCTTCGTACGCGAGCAGGCACTGCGGATCGAGCATCCCCATGTGCTGGCCCCGGCCAGCTGGGCCGCCGACGACGACAAGGTCCTGTTCACCATGGATCTGGTCAGCGGCGGCTCGCTGGCCCATGTCATCGGTGACTACGGCCCGTTGCCCCCGCGCTTCGTCTGCATGCTCCTCGATCAGCTGCTGTCCGGACTGTCGACGGTGCACGCGGAAGGCGTCGTGCACCGCGACATCAAGCCGGCCAACATCCTCATGGAGGCCACCGGGACGGGCAGGCCGCATCTGCGCCTCTCCGACTTCGGCATCTCGATGCGCAAGGGCGAGCCCCGCCTCACCGAGACCAACTACGTGGTGGGCACTCCCGGTTACTTCGCACCCGAGCAAATGATGGGCGCCGAGCCCGACTTCCCCGCCGACCTCTTCGCGGTCGGTCTCGTCGCGCTCTATCTGCTCCAGGGCAAGAAGCCCGATTCCCAGGCCCTCGTCGAGCACTTCGCCTCGTACGGCACGCCGAGCGCCCCGCAGGGAATCCCCGAACCGCTGTGGCAGGTCCTGGCCGGTTTGCTGCAACCCGACCCGCAGGCCCGCTTCCGGACGGCCACGGGCGCACGCAAGGCCCTCACCGCCGCGGCGGAGATGCTGCCCGATCCGGCCGAGGGAGAGGAGCCGGTGGAGGTCTTCGACCAGATCGGGCCGCTGCCGGCCGGATTCGGCCCCGCAGGACCCCTCACCGGCCGTCAGACGCCCGAGCAGGCTCCCCTCCAGCCCGGAACCCAGCACCACGCTGCGCAGAACCCTCAGCAGGACGCACAGACCCCCCAGCACTCCACCCAGCAGCCCTACACACAGCAGCCGTACACCCCGCCGTCCGGGCTGCCCGCGCCGATCCCCGCACCGGCGCCCTCGCCGATGTCGGAGACGGGCAGCTTCCACCTCGCGCCGCCTCCCCAGGCCGCGACACCACCCCACGCGGCTCAGCCGGCCACTCCTCACCCTTCGCTCCAGGCGCATACGGGTTCCCCCTTCCCTGCTGCCACGCCGGATCTCGCCCAGGCCCCCACCGCCGCGGTGCAGCACGATCCGTCTCCTACTCGTGCTTACACCGCCCAGCGCCCGCAGGTTCCCCATCCCGGGGCCCCGGTTCCACCTGCCGCCCCGGGCCACGGCGCACCCGCCCGCCAAACGCGTCCGGGACCGCCCCCGAAGGTGGCGATCCCGGTCCTGCTCGTTGCGCTGATCTGTTTCGCAGTGGGTATCTGGGCGCTGACCCAGACCTGATGTGCGGGCCGGCTGCCCGGACTACCAGGTCCGTGTCGGCCCGCCGTACGGCGGCTGCTGCCCGCCCGCAGCCGCCGGAACAGCGGCAGGAGCCGTCCGGCGCCTGGCGAGCAGCGTCCATGCACCGAGCCCGAGCACCAGCACGGCGCCCGCGCCGATCCCGGCCGCGGCCACCAGCTTCATCGTGTCGCTCTGGGCGGCCTGCGGGGCGCTCTGCCCGCTCTTCGCCATGTCCTTGTCCTCGTCGCTGACGCCGAAGATCCCGGCCGCACCCTCGTACGGCGACGCCTTCGGGTCGTTGCGGACGTTCACCTTCAGCCTCAGCTGAATCGCCTCGTCGCCATAGGACTTCGCGACCTCCGGGCTCAGCGTCACCGACAGGTAGTACCAGCCGGCGAAGCGCATGGCGCTCACATCGGACGCGGACGCGAACCGGTTCCGGTAGTCGACCGGGGGCAGCGGGTCCAGGGCGACGGACGCCGGCTCGCCCGAGTACGAGAGCGTCGTGTCGTCGACATGGCCCTGGACCGGGTTGTCCAGCGACAGCGACAGCGCGTTGCCCAGGTACTCGGTCGACTTGGGGTTGTTGCTGAGCGCGGCGGTGGCGAAGATCTGCTGCCCCCAGTCCACCGGCACCCGGTAGAACCGCGTCTGACCGGGCACGATGGTGTCGTGCCACTCGCCGGTCTCCAGACCGGTGGCCTCGTAGAAGCTGCTGCCGCCGGACCGCTTCTGCCCACCGGAGGGCGGGACGGGCGAGGCCGACGACCAGTTCTCCGGCGCCTCGGTCTCCTGTGCGTCGGCGGCCTTCACCGCCGGTTCCGACGCGTACCGCAGCTCCAGGTCCCACTCGTCGGGGGACGACGTCGCGTTGCTCTTCCGCTCGATCAGTACGTTGTACTCGCCGGCTTCCCGGCAGGTGCTGTTGCCCTTCTCGATGACCCGGTGCGCGTACGCGGCGATCGGGCGGGCGAATTCACCCGAACCGAAGATCGCGTCCTCCGAGCCGCACTGCGTGTCGTCGACGTCCCTGATGCTGACCGTGATGCCGTCCCCGTAGGCGACCTTGCCGCCCGAGGGGGGCACGGCCACGGCGGAGACGTAGGCATTGGTGTCGTCGTCGAGGTTCAGCCGGTAATAGAGCTTCTGGCCCGGCTTGATCGCACTCCTGTAGACCGAACCGGACTTCAGCTCGGACGCCTCGGCGTTCGTCTCCGTACCCCGCACCGTCGCGGCCTCGGGATCGAAGGCGTACGGAGCCGGGTCGTCGGCCGCGTGCGCCTGCCCCGGCAGCGCCGCCACCGCGCACATCGCCGCGATGGACGCCAGCGTCACCCGGCCCCTGTTGCGCTGCCTCTTCACGCGCTTCCCCTCGTCGTCTGCGTGGCCGCCCTGCGCCGACCGCGTACGAACGCGAGCCCCGCGATCACAGCCACCACGGCGCCCGCTCCGGCAGCGGCCGCGATGCCGGTCCATCCTGCCCCGCCCGCACCGCCGCTGTCTCCGGCCACAGCGGAATCGCCCCGATTGTCCGTCTTCCCGTCCTGCCCAGCGGTGTTCTCCCCTGCCAGGACAGGAGCTTCGTGCTGGGGGCCGGCCAGCTCGTCCCCGAGGACCGCCACCCTCAGCACGAAGCCGATCTGCGGGTTCTCGGCGATCTCCGCGGCCTTCGCCCCCAGCGTCACCGCGATGTAGAAGTCGCCCTTGTCGTGGACCGGCTGGACGGCCGAGCGGTACTCGTAGCGGTTGGTCCAGGCGACCGGAACCGATCCCATCCCGACCGCCGCGGGCCGGCCGTTGTACAGCGCCGTCGGAGAGAACTCGCCGCCCCCGCCCACGGGGAAGCGGGCCGGGGTGAACAGCTGCGATCCGCCGTACGAATAGGTGGAGGAAACACCTTCCACCGTCGGCTCGTTGGCGAACTCCACGTCGTAACGCACCTGCTGGCCCCAGCCGGCCGGGACCTTGTACCAGAGGGTCTGTGCGGGCAGGATCCGGTCGCGCCACACCCCCTGCCCCACTGCTTCGGCGTCGTTGAAACCGGTGCCGCCCCGCACGTCACGCGGGTCCCCGGTCGGCAGTACGGCGCTCTTGCCGCCCTCGCCGTACTCCGGCTGCGACCGGGCCGGGGTGACATCACCGGCGAGCGGCGCCTCCACCCCGTACAGCAGCTCGACCGGCCAACGCGCCGCGTCCGAGCCCTTCTTGCTCTTCCGTTCCACCACCAGCCAGTACGTGCCCGCCGCGTCGCAGCCGGCGTTGCCGTCCGCCGAACGGATACGGGAGACGGCCGAGGTCAGCGGGGTCGCCCCCTCACGCTGGGAGAAGTGCTCGGTACTGGTCGCGCAGCTGCTGCCGGTGCCGTACACGAGGCCGGTGCTCAGGGCGTCGAAGGTGTCGACCGCCGCACCCGGCTGCGGTACGGCCGTCACCGCGAAGTCCGCCGTGGACACGGCATCGAGGCCGACGGCGTAGTACCGCTTCTCGCCCGGTCCGATCGTGTCCACGTACTGCCCCGGGCGGATCGTCGGAGCCGCGGCCCGAGTGGCGGCGCCCGTGACCCGGTCACCCTTCAACCGGTATCCGTCGGCGGAGAGTTGCGCCGCCCGCTGAAGCTGCCTGGCGAGCGCCGCGGCATCCGGAGCGTCGTAGTAGCGCCCGTTGCCCGCCCGGGCGATGCACTCCAACTGCTCACGGGCCGCGCCCTCGACCTGGAAGCCCACGGTGTCGATCCGCAGCCCGGTCCCGTCCTTGCCGAGCTGCTCGGCGACCTCACAGGGCTTCGGCGTACCGCAGTTGTCCTCTCCGTCGGAGATCAGCAGGACGGTACGCGTGCCGATGGCACCGCCGGACGGCGACGGCAGATCCTCCGCGGCCTTCTGCAGGGACAGCCCGATGGGTGTGTCACCACGGGGCCGCACACCCGCCACGGCGCTTTTGAGGGCCGCCCTGTCGAGCTTCACGACCGGCCGTACGAGCCGGGTGTCCGTACAGCCCCGGGGCCGGTCGGCTCCGTAGACCCGCAGTCCGGTGGGATGCCCGTCGGGCAGGGCGTCGACCACCGTGCCGACGGCCGCGCGTGCGGATTCCATCCTGGTCCGGCCCGCGCCGTCGTCGTCGCCCATGGAGCCGGACGAGTCGAGCACCATGACGAGGCTGCTTCCACCGGCCCCTTCGGCGGCCGGCGCCGCCGCGGCCGGCAGCGCACCTGCCACCAGGGCGAGGAGCGCCCCGCCGATCCATGCCCCCGCCGTTGCAGCGCGGCGGTGCTTATGTGCCGTCACCCGTGCCCCCCTAGGCCGAAATCCCAGCGACTTTGCTCTCGCAAGCTAGCGATTTGCGGAGGCGAACTCAAGGATGTCGCTGTCACGGTCCCGCAACAGCGGCAGCGGGGCACGGCCGCCCAGGAAGGCACCACCGAGATCGGCAGGACCTGGGGCGACGCCGTTCAGAGCGCGGGAAACGCGGATCAGGCTCCGGAACGGGCCCGGACAGCACGAAGCCCCGGCCGCTCAGCGACCGGGGCTCGCGACGGACTGTTCCGTCTCACACACCCGAACCTGCGGGCACGGAGTCGGTCGCCTCCGTCCACAGATCCTGCTCGGCGCGATCCGCCTGGATCTGGCGGTACACGAGGAGCCCGCCGATGGCAGCCAGTGCGACCAGGAGAAGCTTCTTCACCGCGCGACCTCGTCTTTCCTTGGCGTAAGGGACTTCTGCCGCTCGACTATACACACCGGCCGATACCGATCGGTGACCTGCCTGGAACCCAACTGCCGCCCGGTCATCCACCTCGTCCGACCACCGAAACCGGCATTTTCCGGACCGGTTGAACCATACGAGTGGTGTTCATCTGAAGATCGGCGTACGCGGGGCGTCGGTCCCCGAAATCGCGGCCCGGATCCACATCATCGGAGAGGTAAGCAAACCGGACCACCTGAAAGCGAGGGGCCATGAGCACCTTCAGGGTCAAGAGCATCTGGACCGCCTTCATCACCGCCTTCTTCGCGATCCTCGCAACACTGGGGCTCGCCACCAGCCAGGCCACGGCCGCGGAGCCGACGGTCACGCCCCAGGAGCACACGAGTGCCACCGCGGCAACTCCGGCAGCCCCGGCCGTGCGATGGACCCTTCCGCGTGACAGGGCGGTCCCACCCACGATGAAGCAGCGCATCCGCGCCGAGGCCCACGGCTCCTCGCCGGCCACCCGGCATCTGTCCGCGGACACGACGGACGCCACGATCACCACTGACGGCGCTCGCACCACCCACGGCGCCCCGGCGGGCGACTCCTCGCTCCTCCCGCCCTGAGAGCGCCTGTGACCGACACACAGGGCCCCAGGTCCGGTTCACACCGGGCAGGGGCCTTTTCCGTGTGTCCACGCGCCCGTGAGGCCGTCTCCCGACGTGTGTCCCCGCCGCACCGCCCACAACCCCGGGCCACGGCAGGCAGCCGCCAGGGCCGCACCGGCGGGCACGACCGTGACCTCCGCGGCGGTCCCGCCGCCCAGGTACCCCGCTCCGATCCGTGCCTCCCCTTCAGGCCGGACAGCAGTCGCCGGGGAGGGCCGCCCGAGTCCCGCTCACGGATCTCTCCCCTCCGCGCCGGGACCGCCGGTCACCTGCTGGCGGCCGTAAACGCCGAAGACCCCCAACCACAAGTGGTTGGGGGTCTTCGTGCTGGTGGGGCTAACAGGATTTGAACCTGTGGCCTCATCCTTATCAGGGATGCGCTCTAACCAACTGAGCTATAGCCCCGCCGCGCTGCTGCGCTGACTTCTGAAGATTAGCGCACGTCGGGGCCAGTCCCAAAATCGATACTCGGCGCCCTACTCGTCCTCGGCGAGAGTGAGCTCGACACCACCCACGAAGCCGGCCGACAAGTTGTAGATGAAGGCGCCCAGCGTCGCCAGCGCGGTGGCCAGCACCACGTCGATCACCGCGATGACCGAGGTGAAGACGAGGACACGCGGCAGCGACAGGAACGACTGCAGATCGAAGCCGTTGCTCTCGTTCGAACCGGTGGCCTCGCTGATCGTGCCGCCCACGGTGGAGAAGACGCCCATCGCGTCCATCACCATCCACAGGACCGCCGCAGCGACCACCGTGCAGATACCCAGCGCGATGGAGAGCAGGAAGCTGACCTTCATCACCGACCAGGGATCGGCCTTGGCCACCCGCAGACGCGCCTTGCGCGTACGCGGAGTGGTCCGTGCGCCCGTCCGCGGCCGGCGCATGGCCTGTCCGCCGCCCGCGGTGCCGCCCTGCGGCGCACCGCCCTGCGTACCGCCCACAGGCGACTGGTACGCCTGGGGCGGGTGGTAGGGGCCCGCCTGCCCCTGCGCGGGCTCACGCTCACCGGGCAACGGCCCGGTCGCATAACCCTCGTACTGGGGCTGTGGCCCCCGAGTGTCCGTCACAGTGCCCCCTTGGGAGTCCGTGGCAGGGCCACGGGCACCGCTCGCTCCAGCTCCGGAAGCGGCCGAACCGGCGCCCGTGGCTCCACTCACGCTTTACTCCTCGTGCTCCCCGGCCGAGGGCTCCGTGCCCCCGGCAGTGCCCTCGACCACGCTCTCGGCCTGAGCCTCGACCGTCTCGCCTTCGGCCTCATCGGTCCCATCGACCTCTTCAGCCTCTCGACCGGCCTCGGCGTTGCGCGCGATGCCGACGACGGCGTCGCGCTTACCCAGATTGATCAGTTGGACGCCCATGGTGTCACGGCCCGTCTCCCTGACTTCATTGACTCGCGTGCGAATCACACCACCGCCGAGCGTGATGGCGAGGATCTCGTCCGTCTCCTCCACCACCAGCGCACCGACGAGCGAGCCCCTGTCCTCCACGATCTTGGCGGCCTTGATACCCAGGCCGCCGCGACCCTGGACGCGGTACTCGTCGACGGGGGTCCGCTTCGCGTACCCACCGTCGGTGGCAGTGAACACGAACGTACCCGGCCGGACAACATTCATCGAGAGCAGTTCGTCGCCCTCTCGGAAACTCATGCCCTTCACACCCGATGTGGCACGGCCCATCGGACGCAGCGCATCGTCCGTCGCAGTGAACCTGATCGACTGGGCCTTCCTGCTGATGAGCAGCAGGTCGTCCTCGGCCGAGACCAGCTCCGCACCGATCAGCTCGTCGTCGCTGCCGTCCTCCGTCTCCCGGAGGTTGATCGCGATGACACCGCCGGAACGGGGAGAGTCGTAGTCCTTGAGCGCGGTCTTCTTCACCAGACCGCCCTTCGTCGCCAGGATCAGATAAGGCGCGGCGTCGTAGTCGCGGATCGCCAGGATCTCGGCGATCTGCTCGTCCGGCTGGAAGGCCAGCAGGTTGGCGACGTGCTGACCACGCGCGTCCCGGCCGGCGTCCGGAAGCTCGTACGCCTTCGCCCGGTACACCCGGCCCTTGTTCGTGAAGAACAGCAGCCAGTGGTGCGTCGTCGACACGAAGAAGTGGTCGACGATGTCGTCTTCCTTCAGCTTCGTACCGCGCACGCCCTTGCCGCCGCGCTTCTGCGAGCGGTAGTCGTCCGTCTTGGTGCGCTTCACATAGCCGCCGCGGGAAATCGTGACGACGATGTCCTCCTCGGCGATCAGGTCCTCGATGGACATGTCACCGTCGAAGGGCACCAGCTTGGAACGCCGGTCGTCGCCGAACTTCTCGACGATCGCCGCCAGCTCCTCGCTGACGATCTGCCGCTGCCGCTCGGGCGACGCCAGGATCGCGTTGTACTCGTTGATCTTCGCCTGGAGCTCGTCGTGCTCGGCGGTGATCTTCTGGTGCTCCAGCGCGGCCAGCCGGCGCAGCTGCATCTCCAGGATCGCGTTCGCCTGGATCTCGTCGATCTCCAGGAGGCCCATCAGGCCCTCGCGCGCGATCTCCACCGTGTTGCTGCGCCGGATGAGTGCGATGACCTCGTCGATCGCGTCCAGCGCCTTGAGCAGGCCGCGCAGGATGTGCGCCCGCTCCTCGGCCTTGCGCAGGCGGAACTTCGTACGCCGGACGATGACCTCGATCTGGTGCGTCACCCAGTGACGGATGAACGCGTCGATCGACAGCGTGCGCGGCACACCGTCGACGAGCGCCAGCATGTTCGCGCCGAAGTTCGTCTGCAGGTCGGTGTGCTTGTACAGGTTGTTGAGGACGACCTTGGCGACCGCGTCACGCTTGAGCACGACGACCAGGCGCTGACCGGTGCGCGAGGACGTCTCGTCACGGACGTCCGCGATCCCGCCGACCTTGCCGTCCTTCACCAGGTCGGCGATCTTCTGCGCGAGGTTGTCGGGGTTGGTCTGGTACGGAAGCTCCGTGACGACCAGGCACTGGCGGCCCTGGATCTCCTCGACCGCCACGACCGCGCGCATCGTGATGGAGCCACGGCCGGTGCGGTACGCCTCCTCGATGCCCTTGCGGCCCACGACGAGCGCGCCCGTCGGGAAGTCGGGGCCCTTGATCCGCTCGAGCAGCGCGTCCAGCAGCTCCTCGTGCGAAGCGTCCGGGTGCTCCAGGTACCACTGCGCGCCGGCCGCGACCTCGCGCAGGTTGTGCGGCGGGATGTTGGTGGCCATACCCACCGCAATGCCGGCCGAGCCGTTGATCAGCAGGTTCGGGAAGCGCGCCGGGAGGACGACCGGCTCCTGGTTGCGGCCGTCGTAGTTGTCCTTGAAGTCGACGGTCTCCTCGTCGATGTCACGGACCATCTCCATGGACAGCGGCATCATCTTGCACTCGGTGTACCGCATCGCCGCGGCCGGGTCGTTGCCCGGAGAACCGAAGTTGCCGTTGGAGTCCACCAGCGGCATGCGCATCGACCAGTGCTGCGCCAGTCGCACGAGCGCGTCGTAGATCGAGGAGTCGCCGTGCGGGTGGTACGTACCCATGACGTCGCCGACGACGCGGGCGCACTTGTAGAAGCCCTTCTCGGGCCGGTAGCCACCGTCGTACATCGCGTACAGCACACGGCGGTGGACGGGCTTCAGTCCGTCCCGCACGTCCGGCAGGGCACGCGACACGATGACGGACATCGCGTAGTCGAGGTAGGAACGCTGCATCTCCGTCTCGAGCCCCACGGGCTCGACACGCATACCGATGCCCGGGACAACGGGTTCCTCTTCAGGTGTCACAGTGGTGTTCTCGTCGGCCATTGCTGGTCAAAGTCCTTTCGAGCTGCGGCTTGCTTGTACGGCCGACTCAGATGTCGAGGAAGCGGACGTCCTTGGCATTGCGCTGGATGAACGAGCGCCGTGCCTCGACGTCCTCACCCATGAGCACCGAGAACAGGTCGTCGGCCTGCGCCGCGTCGTCCAGCGTGACCTGACCGAGAACCCGGTGGTCGACGTCCATGGTCGTGATGCGCAGCTCCTCGGCGTTCATCTCGCCGAGACCCTTGAAGCGCTGGATCGAGTCTTCCTTGATCCGCTTGCCGTTCTGCTTGCCGAGCTCGACGAGCGCGTCGCGCTCGCGGTCCGAGTACGCGTACTCGAAGTCGTCCCGGCCCCACTTGATCTTGTAGAGCGGCGGGCGCGAGAGGTACACGTGCCCGGCCTCGACCAGGGGCCGCATGAAGCGGAACAGGAAGGTCAGCAGCAGGGTGTTGATGTGCTGGCCGTCGACGTCGGCGTCCGCCATCAGGATGATCTTGTGATAGCGGAGCTTCTCGATGTCGAAGTCCTCGTGGACCCCGGTACCGAAGGCCGAGATGAGGGCCTGGACCTCGGTGTTCTGCAGGATCTTGTCGATCCGGGCCTTCTCGACGTTCAGGATCTTGCCTCGGATCGGCAGGATGGCCTGGTACATCGGGTTACGGCCGGACTTCGCCGAACCACCGGCGGAGTCACCCTCGACGATGAAGATCTCGCACTTCGTCGGGTCGTTGGACTGGCAGTCGCTCAGCTTGCCCGGCAGCGAGGCACTCTCCAGGAGCCCCTTGCGGCGGGTCAGGTCACGGGCCTTGCGGGCCGCCACCCGGGCGGTCGACGCGGCGATGCCCTTACGGATGATGTCCGCGGCCTCGTTGGGGTTCCGGTCGAACCAGTCCGTCAGCTGCTCGTGGACGACCTTCTGCACGAAGGTCTTGGCCTCCGTGTTGCCCAGCTTGGTCTTCGTCTGGCCCTCGAACTGCGGCTCGCCGAGCTTCACCGAGATGATCGCGGTGAGGCCCTCGCGGACGTCCTCGCCGGTGAGGTTGTCGTCCTTCTCGCGGAGCAGCTTCTTGTCGCGCGCATAGCGGTTGACCAGCGAGGTCAGCGCCGCACGGAAGCCCTCCTCGTGCGTACCGCCCTCATGCGTGTGGATCGCGTTGGCGAAGGAGTAGACGCCCTCGGTGTACTGCGTGTTCCACTGCATGGCGATCTCGGCCGAGAGGAGACGGTCCTTGTCCTCGGCCTCGATGTCGATCACCGACTGGTGAATGACGTCGCCCTTGCGGGAGTTGAGGTACTTCACGAAATCGACGATGCCGTTTTCGTAGTGGTACGTGACCGAGCGGGCGGTCTCCTCCTCGGCGGGCTCGGCCGCCTCGACGCTGTCCGCGCCCGCCGTCGCCTTCGCCGACTCGCGCTCGTCGGTGAGCTTGAGCGTGAGGCCCTTGTTGAGGAACGCCATCTCCTGGAAGCGGCGCGAGAGGGTCTCGAAGCTGTACTCGGTGGTCTCGAAGATGTCTCCGTCGGCCCAGAACGTGACCGACGTACCGGTCTCATCGGTGGCCTCGTGCTTGGCCAGCGGGGCGGTCGGGACACCGAGCTTGTAGTCCTGGGTCCAGCGGTAGCCGTCCGTCTTGACCTCGACGGCGACCCGGGTGGACAGGGCGTTGACGACGGAGACGCCGACGCCGTGCAGACCGCCGGAGACGGCGTAACCGCCGCCGCCGAACTTGCCGCCCGCGTGCAGGACGGTCAGCACGACCTCGACGGCCGGCTTTCCTTCGGACGGCACGATGCCGACCGGGATACCGCGGCCGTTGTCGACCACGCGCACCCCGCCGTCGGCGAGGATCGTGACGTCGATGGTGTCCGCGTGCCCGGCCATCGCCTCGTCGACCGAGTTGTCGACAACCTCTTGCACGAGGTGGTGGAGACCGCGCTCACCGGTGGAACCGATGTACATGCCAGGTCGCTTGCGGACCGCGTCCAGGCCCTCGAGCACGGTGATCGCACTGGCGTCGTACGAAGACGTGACCTCGCCGTTCTCACCGGTCGTGGACGGGTTGTTCTCGTTGGGGTTGCCGGAATCGGCCACGAAGCGCCCTTTCTGGCACAGCACAGGCCGTTCTCCGGACAGGCGGGAGCGGCTGCGTCGTTCGGCTTGTATCGACGAATCCCGCACAGGGACGGGATTAGTCATCAGTCTACCGGTAGCGCCGACATGAATGGGGGTTTGCCGGTACCTGAGTCCGCATGTGCCGCCCTGAACCGGCGCCCGCCGACTCCCCATATTCGGGATGGGGGCCAAGGAGGCTCACACGGGCATTGAGCGCTTCGGCCTGTCAACCTCCCACTACGGTGAGGGACGCCGCCCACCGGTGGGCCGTCACCAATCCCCGCATAGCACCACAACCCGGGAGCAGCGGACAGCGCCGCGCGCGGAGCCCCGCCACGGGGAGATCCAAGCGAAAAGCCCCGGCACAGGCCGGGGCTTCACCACCGCGCAACGGGAAAACCGCAGCTCAGCCGTACGTATCCCCAGGGCCCGTACTCCCAGGTGCCCGCAGGGGGCCGAACCGGCGCTGCGGACCCGTCGGCCCCAGCACCTTGATCACCCTGACCGTGCCCTGGCCGAGGTCCGTGTTCAGCCGGGCCACCAACTGCGGAGCAAGCAGTCGCAACTGCGTCGCCCACGCCGTCGAATCGCACTGCACGGTCAGCACCCGCTCGGCCGGAGCCTCGTCGTACCGCAAGGGCACGCAGTGATTCGCCAGGTCGTCGCCCACGATCTGCGGCCATCGCCCCATCACACCGCCCACCGCGGCGGGCGTCTCCCACCCGCGCTCGGTGATCAGCCGGTTGATCGCCGAACCCAGCGCCTGTGGATCGCGGCCGTCGGACCGCGCTCCAGAACGAAGCCCGCCACCGCGCCCGGCCTGCTTCTTCTGCTGCGCCGCGGCGCCACGCGCGCGCGCCTGCTCCTTCGCCGCCCGCAGGGCCACCCGCGCCAGATCGACCCCCGAGACCTCCGGAGGCTTCGCCACCCGGTCACCGGCCTCCGGCTCACCCACGGAATCCAGCGAGGGCTCGGAACCACCGCCGGCACCGGGGACCGAAGCCCCGGACGCTTTCCTCCGCCCGCTCACAGCCGCTCCACCCCGCCCGCGGACACCCCGTACCGCGTGCCCGCGAGCACGCCCGGAACATCGTCGTCGACGGCGGCCGTCACCAGCACCTGCTCGCCCGGAGCCACCAGCTCCGCAAGCCGCTCCCGGCGCCGCGCGTCCAGCTCCGCGAACACGTCGTCCAGGATCAGCACCGGCTCGTTGCCCTCGGAGCGCAGCAGCTCGTACGAGGCCAGGCGCAGCGCCAGGGCGTACGACCAGGACTCGCCATGGCTCGCGTACCCCTTCGCCGGCATTCCGCGCAGCCCGAGGAGCAGATCGTCCCGGTGCGGACCGACCAGCGTCACGCCCCGCTCGATCTCCTGCTTACGGACCTCCGCGAGTGCGGCGATGATCTGCTCGTACAGCTCGGGGCGCGACCGCGCGGGCTCCACCCCGGCACCGATCGAGCTCCGGTACTCCAGGGTCACCGGGCCGCCGCCCGGCGCCACGTCCGCGTACGCCTTGTCCGCCAGGGGCTGCAGCGTCGCGATCAGATCCAGCCGCTGCGCCAGCAGCTCGGCGCCCACCCGGCCCAGATGCTGGTCCCAGACGTCCAGCGTCGAGAGGTCCATCGAGCGGCCACCGTGCCTGCGCGCCATCGCCGCGGACTTCAGCAGGGTGTTGCGCTGCTTCAGGACCCGCTCGTAGTCGGAACGGACCCCGGCCATCCGCGGTGAGCGCGCCGTGACCAGCTCGTCGAGGAAGCGACGGCGCTCCCCGGGATCGCCCTTCACCAGGGCCAGATCCTCCGGGGCGAACAGCACGGTCCGTACGATGCCCAGCACGTCACGGGGCCTGACCTGCGACGACCTGTTGATCCTGGCGCGATTCGCCCGCCCCGGATTGAGTTCGAGCTCGATCAGCTGCGAGCGCTCGCCCTGGGTGACGGCGGCCCGGACCACGGCCCGTTCCGCACCCATCCGCACCAGCGGCGCATCGGACGACACCCGATGGCTGCCGAGCGTCGAGAGATAGCCGATGGCCTCGACCAGATTGGTCTTCCCCTGGCCGTTGGCGCCCACGAACGCGGTGACGCCCGGGTCGAGGGGAACCTCGACCCGGGCGTACGAGCGGAAGTCGGCCAGCGAGAGATGCGTGACGTGCATGTGCGCCGACCTCCCGATTTCCTGCTCCGTGCCGGTACTGCTCGATCTACTTCTTGTTCTCGACCGCGTGGCCGCCGAACTGGTTGCGCAGCGCGGCGATCATCTTCATCTGCGGGGAGTCGTCCTGGCGCGAGGCGAACCGCGCGAAGAGCGACGCGGTGATCGCGGGCAGCGGCACCGCGTTGTCGATGGCGGCCTCCACCGTCCAGCGGCCCTCGCCGGAGTCGGCGGCGAAACCGCGGAGCTTCTCGAGGTGCTCGTCGTCGTCCAGCGCGTTGACCGCCAGGTCGAGCAGCCAGGAACGGATGACCGTGCCCTCCTGCCAGGAGCGGAAGACCTCGCGCACGTCGGTGACGGAGTCGACCTTCTCCAGGAGCTCCCAGCCCTCGGCGTACGCCTGCATCATGGCGTACTCGATGCCGTTGTGAACCATCTTCGCGAAGTGGCCGGCGCCGACCTTGCCGGCGTGCACCGAGCCGAACTCGCCCTCGGGCTTGAGAGCGTCGAAGATCGGCTGGACCTTCGCGACGTTCTCGGCGTCGCCGCCGTACATCAGCGCGTAGCCGTTCTCCAGGCCCCAGACGCCGCCGGAGACTCCGCAGTCGACGAAGCCGATGCCCTTGATACCGAGCTCGACCGCGTGCTTCTCGTCGTCCGTCCAGCGGGAGTTGCCACCGTCCACGACGATGTCGCCGGGGGACAGCAGGGCTGCCAGCTCGTCGACGGTGGACTGGGTCGCGGCACCCGCCGGGACCATCACCCAGACAACCCGCGGGCCCTTCAGCTTGCCCACGAGCTCTTCGAGGCTCTGGACATCGGAGACGTCCGGGTTGCGGTCGTAACCGATGACGGTGTGGCCTGCGCGGCGGATGCGCTCGCGCATGTTGCCGCCCATCTTGCCGAGGCCGACGAGACCGAGCTCCATCAGAGATTCCTTAAGCGTTGTGCCGATTCGTACCCAGCACCGAGCCTACGCCCGGCCGGGGACAGCGCGGCGGGCCTGCTCAGCGTTGAGCGTGCCCGCCGGATGCTGCCGTGACAGGTCGGATCGCCGGATCAGCCGGAGAGGCGGACCGGCATGATCAGGTACTTGTACGCGTCGTCCGCCTCGGCGTCGACGGCCGGCCGGCCGCTCAGCAGGGCGGGCTTGGTGGACGTCGTGAAGGAGAGCTGGGCGACCGGGGAGTCGATCGCGCTGAGCCCGTCCAGCAGGAACGTCGGGTTGAAGGCGATCGAGATGTCGTCGCCGTCGAGCACGGCGTCGACACGCTCCACAGCCTGTGCATCGTCGCTGGAACCGGCTTCCAGGATGAGCACACCCTGTTCGAAGCTGAGCCGGACCGGAGTGTTGCGCTCGGCGACGAGGGCCACACGCTTGACGGCCTCGACGAAGGGTGCGGTCTCGATGACCGCGACCGAGTTGAACTCGGTGGGGAAGAGCGTCCGGTACTTCGGCAGGTCGCCTTCGAGCAGACGTGTCGTCGTACGCCGGCCCGCGCCCTCGAAGCCGATCAGCCCTTCACCGGCACCGGAGCCCGACAGCGCAAGGGTGACGGTGTCACCGCTGGTCAGCGCCTTGGCGGTGTCCAGGAGCGTCTTGGCGGGCACCAGAGCGACCGCCGAGGCGTCCGGGTTCTCCGGCTTCCACAGGAACTCACGGACCGCGAAGCGGTAGCGGTCGGTGGAGGCGAGGGTGACGGTGTCGCCCTCGATCTCGATCCGGACGCCGGTGAGGACGGGCAGGGTGTCGTCGCGGCCCGCGGCGATGGCGACCTGGGCTGCGGCCGAGGCGAAGACCTCACCGGGAACGGTGCCGGTCGCCGTCGGCATCTCCGGCAGTGCCGGGTACTCCTCCACAGGAAGGGTGTGGAGTGTGAATCGCGAGGAGCCGCAGACCACGGTCGCCCGTACACCGTCGGTGGAAATCTCCACCGGCCTGTTCGGCAGCGCGCGGCAGATGTCGGCGAGCAGCCGGCCGGAGACGAGCACCGTGCCGTCCTCGTCGACCTCGGCGTCCACCGAGACCCTGGCCGAGACCTCGTAGTCGAAGCTCGAGAAGCTGAGGGCTCCGTCCTCAGCCTTCAGAAGAAGGCCCGCGAGAACGGGCGCCGGCGGACGGGCCGGGAGGCTACGGGCCACCCAGGCCACCGCCTCCGCGAGTACATCGCGCTCCACCCGGATCTTCACCGGAACCGCCTCCTGCTGTTGCTCGCTCGCCCTGCTGGCCTTCGTCGTCTGGTCGGGTCTTCCTGCCGTGGGGCTGGGGAGGACGCCGGGGTCCAGTCTGACGTACGGCACCGACACTCGTTGCTGCTCGGGGTCAAGTCGCGAGAAGAGGTCCGGACCGGGCCCGGCCGAAGTTGTGCACAGGCCCCACTTCGAAGCGGATTCCTAGCTAACTATGTGTGGCAGTAGTAGTAGGGCCTGTGGAAACCGTGGATAACGTCGTTTTCGCAGGTCAGGCCCAGTTTTTTGTCCACTGCCCCTGTGGGTGGCACCGGTGGACAACTGAAGGCTTCTGTGGACACACGAAAGTTCTGCACACCCGATGCACAGGAGCCAGTCACTTCTCCCCAGGGCTGTCCCCAGCTTTACCCACGTTCCCCACAGCCCAACCGACCTCCTTGGTGTGACGCCTTTCACTCCGGGCGGTGAGAGCGTGTGTTGTGTTGCCGAACAGTGGACAGGGGTGTGGAGAAGCTGGGGACAACATCATCGAGCCTGTGGGCCGTCGGTGGACAACCCAAACGACCCCCTGTGGACGAGAAACTTGTCCACAGGCTGTGGATCATCGTTGACCACAAATCCCCAGGCTCCTGACCTGGTCTGATGGAGTATCGGCCGTCACCCCTGTGGACGCATTATGGACAACTTTGTGTTCCCCAGGCTGTGGACGGCGGATTCCCCTCAGATCTGTGGAGAAGTGACCTCAGCCGCGCCGTATTCGAACAGCGGGGGCGCGGAGGAGCGGCGGGAGCGGCTCCCGCGAGGGGTTTCACGTGGTCCACAGCGGTGCACAGCGGCCTCATATCGGCCCTCTGTCGCCCTCCACGCACGACGAAGGGCGCCCCAGGAGGCCATTTACGGTCCTCCCGGGGCGCCCTTCGTCGTACAGGGGCGAAGCGCCGGCCTGTCAGCTGTTCTTGATGCGGTTGGTGAGCTCGGTGACCTGGTTGTAGATGGAGCGACGCTCCGCCATCAGCGCCCGGATCTTCCGGTCCGCGTGCATCACCGTCGTATGGTCACGGCCGCCGAACTGGGCGCCGATCTTGGGCAGGGAGAGGTCCGTCAGCTCACGGCACAGATACATCGCGATCTGGCGTGCCGTCACCAGCACCCGGCTGCGCGACGATCCGCAGAGGTCCTCGACCGTCAGGCCGAAGTAGTCGGCGGTCGCCGCCATGATGGCCGGCGCGGTGATCTCGGGTGCCGCGTCCTCGCCGCCCGGGATCAGGTCCTTCAGCACGCCCTCGGTCAGCCCCAGGTCGACCGGCTGGCGGTTGAGACTGGCGAAGGCCGTCACCCTGATCAGGGCGCCCTCCAGCTCACGGATGTTCCGCGAGATGCGGGAGGCGATGAACTCCAGCACCTCCGGCGGGGCGTTGAGCTGCTCCTGGACCGCCTTCTTGCGGAGGATCGCGATCCGCGTCTCCAGCTCGGGCGGCTGCACGTCGGTGGTCAGGCCCCACTCGAACCGGTTGCGCAACCGGTCCTCCAGGGTCACCAGCTGCTTGGGAGGCCGGTCCGAGGACAGCACGATCTGCTTGTTCGCGTTGTGGAGCGTATTGAAGGTGTGGAAGAACTCCTCCTGCGTCGACTCCTTGCTCGCCAGGAACTGGATGTCGTCGACCAGCAGGATGTCCACGTCGCGGTAGCGCTTGCGGAAGGTGTCGCCCTTGCCGTCGCGGATCGAGTTGATGAACTCGTTGGTGAACTCCTCCGAGCTCACATACCGCACCCGGGTCCCCGGATAGAGGCTCCGCGCGTAGTGCCCGATGGCGTGCAGCAGGTGGGTCTTCCCGAGCCCCGACTCCCCATAGATGAAGAGGGGGTTGTACGCCTTCGCGGGGGCCTCTGCGACGGCGACGGCCGCGGCGTGCGCGAACCGGTTCGACGCACCGATGACGAAGGTGTCGAAGAGGTACTTCGGGTTCAGCCTGGCCTGCGGCTCGCCGGGACGCGGTGTGGGCGACGACTGGCCGCCCATCGTGCCGGGACCGCCGCCGCGCCCCGTGCCGGGGCCGTTCTGGCGGTGCTGGGGCTGCTGCTCCTGCATGTCGTGGCGGTCGGGGCGCTGCTGCTCGTAGCCCTGGCGCTCCGGCGGCTGGGGGCGGTAGTCGTGCTGAGGCTGCTGGGGGCGCGGGTTCGCGTAGGGATCGCGGTCCTGGTAGCCACCGTGGCGGGGCTGCTGCCAGGAGAGGTCCTCCTGGGTGCGCGGCCAGGAGCCGGGCTCTGGGCGCTGCTGCTGGTAGTCCGGGTAGGCCGGACGTGCCGTCGGCATGCCGTCGTCGGAGGGCCGCCGGCCGTAGCCGTCGTAGGAGTCGTCGTGCTGCGGCTCGTCGCGCTGCGGCCCCTGGTAGCGATGGGACTGCTGGCCCTGGTGCGACTGATGCATCGGGGGGGCCGGCGGGGACGGCGGTTCGCCCGCCGAGTCGTCGACGGTGATGGCGATGCGGATCGGACGGCCGCACTCACGGGTGAGCGTCTCGCTGATGAGCGGCGCGAGCCGGCCCTCCAGGACGCGCTTGCCCCATTCGTTGGGGACGGCGAGCAGTGCGGTGTCGGCGACGAGTGCCAGGGGCTGGCAGCGCTCGATCCACTGCTTGTCCTTCGGCTCGATGCCCTGCTGCCCCTCCCCGAGCAGTTGCTCCAGCACGCGTGGCCACACTGCGGCAAGATCGGCAGGTACGTCAGCCACGGGGCACGCTCTCTCGCAGGTCCCACGAATGTGTGGTTCTCGGGACGGGATGGGTCGGGTCGGGTGAGGCCCGGCAGTCGGGAAGGAAAAGAACCGGAGTTCAGCCACGGTAGTCAGGCCGACCCGCGCGGTTCAAGTTGTTGTCCACAGGCTGTGTACAGCATGGGGTGGTGCGAGGCCGGTTTGACCGGATGGCGCAGCCGCGCGTACCGTGACCAGGTCGAGTTGTCGATGGCTGCTGCCGCCTGCCTCCGATGGGCAAAGATCACGATCTGTGATTGTGAAGCGGTGCACTAAGGCGTTTACGCGAGTTCCTCGTGGGCGCACGGTGACAGCCAGGCGATGTCCCGCCAATACACGATCATTTCTGGAGCCCCCGAGTGAGCAAGCGCACCTTCCAGCCGAACAACCGTCGTCGCGCCAAGACCCATGGCTTCCGGCTGCGTATGCGTACCCGTGCCGGCCGTGCGATTCTCGCGAACCGCCGTGGCAAGGGCCGCAGCAGCCTGTCCGCCTGATCGCTAACAGGTCCATGACGTGCTGCCTACCGAGAATCGGCTGAGGCGGCGCGAGGACTTCGCGACCGCGGTACGACGAGGACGTAGGGCTGGTCGCCCGCTACTCGTCGTCCATCTAAGCAGCGGTTCAACGGACCCGCACGTGACTGGGGAGAGTGCTCCCCCGCCGCGTGCGGGTTTCGTTGTCAGCAAAGCTGTGGGTGGAGCGGTCGTACGCACTGCCGTGAAGCGAAGGCTTCGCCATCTGGTCCGCGAACGGCTGGCTCAGCTGCCCCCCGGTAGCCTTGTTGTCGTACGAGCGCTGCCCGGATCGGGCGACGCCGACCATGCACAGCTGGCCCGAGACCTGGATGCCGCACTGCAGCGGCTCCTGGGAGGGGGCGCGCGATGAAGTACCCGCTGCTGGCTCTCATCAAGCTGTACCAGTGGACGATCAGCCCACTTCTCGGGCCTGTCTGCCGCTACTACCCGTCGTGTTCCCACTATGGATATACGGCGATCGACCGGCACGGTGCGATCAAGGGAACGGCGCTGACCGCATGGCGCATCCTTCGATGCAATCCGTGGTCGCCCGGCGGCGTGGACCATGTTCCACCACGTAAGCGTCCGCGTTGGCACGAACTGCTGCGCAGCTCTTTGCGCGGTGGCAAGGGCGGGGACTCCGCCGCCGATGTGCCTCACAGGGGATCGGTCTCCGAACCCCTGAGCCCGGCCACAGAGACCTCGCCCAATGCTCAAGGAGCCTGATTAGTGGACACGATTGCCAGTCTGTTCAGCTTTATCACCACACCCGTTTCCTGGGTCATCGTCCAGTTCCACAAGATCTACGGTGCGATCTTCGGTGACGACACGGGGTGGGCCTGGGGCCTGTCCATCGTGTCCCTTGTGGTTCTGATCCGGATCTGTCTGATCCCGCTTTTCGTTAAGCAGATCAAGTCCACCCGGAACATGCAGGTGCTCCAGCCGAAGATGAAGGCGATCCAGGAGCGCTACAAGAACGACAAACAGCGTCAGTCCGAAGAGATGATGAAGCTGTACAAGGAGACGGGTACCAACCCGCTCTCCTCGTGCCTTCCCATCCTGGCGCAGTCCCCGTTCTTCTTTGCCCTGTATCACGTGCTCTCGTCCATCGCCTCGGGCAAGACGATCGGCGTCATCGACCAGCCGCTGCTCGACAGCGCGCGGCAGGCGCACATCTTCGGCGCTCCGCTGGCCGCGAAGTTCATGGACAGCGAGGAGAAGGTCCAGGCGCTCGGCGCCTCCCTGACCGACGTCCGCGTCGTCACCGCGATCATGATCGTGATGATGTCGGCCTCGCAGTTCTTCACGCAGCGCCAGCTGATGACGAAGAACGTCGACCTGACGGTGAAGACCCCGTACATGCAGCAGCAGAAGATGCTGATGTACATCTTCCCGATCATCTTCGCCGTGATGGGCATCAACTTCCCCGTCGGTGTCCTCGTGTACTGGCTGACCACCAACGTCTGGACCATGGGTCAGCAGATGTACGTGATCAACCAGAACCCGACGCCGGGCAGCAAGGCGCAGGAGCAGTACCTGGGGCGTCTGCTGAAGAGCGTCACCACTCATGGACAGGTGCGCGGCCGGACGCGGCGCAACACCGTCAAGCGGGTCGTGGCCAAGGGCCCGGACCGTAACGACATCGAGCGCAAGTTCATCACCGGTCTGGCCAAGCTGGGTCTCGCGGCTCAGGAGGACGGCACCGTCGCGAAGAGCGACGCGGCGATCGCCGAGGCGGAAGGCGCGCCCGCGCCGAAGCGTCAGCAGCCCAAGCGTCAGACCAAGGCGCAGCGTCACACGGCTGCTGCTCAGCCCGCCGGCGCCAAGGAAGCCGACGCGGCCGAGCCGGAAGCCAAGACCTCGCTGGAGAAGCGGGACGCCTCGCAGGACGCAGCGCAGGACGACAAGCCGAAGACGGCGGGCAAGCCCGCTTCCGGCTCCTCACGCCAAGCCAAGTCCGGACAGCGCAAGGGCCCGCAGCGGCCCAAGCACCCGTCCAAGAAGTAAGAAGGAGTCCATCCGTGACGGAAGGCACCGTTACCACGGCCGCTGAGGGCAGCGACACCCTGACCCGCCTTGAGCAGGAGGGTGAGATCGCGGCTGATTACCTCGAGGGCCTGCTCGACATCGCCGACCTCGACGGCGATATCGACATGGATGTCGAGGCGGACCGGGCGGCGGTCTCGATCATCAGCGAGTCGGCACGTGATCTGCAGAAGCTGGTGGGGCGCGACGGTGAGGTCCTGGAGGCGCTTCAGGAGCTGACGCGTCTTGCTGTTCACCGGGAGACCGGCGACCGCAGCCGTCTGATGCTCGACATCGGCGGCTTCCGGGCCAAGAAGCGTGAGGTTCTTGCCGAGCTGGGTGCCAAGGCCGCGGATGAGGTCAAGAACTCCGGTGAGCCGGTGAAGCTGGACCCCATGACGCCGTTCGAGCGCAAGGTCGTGCACGACGCGGTCGCGGCAGCAGGTCTGCGCAGCGAGTCCGAGGGCGAGGAGCCGCAGCGCTTCGTCGTCGTTCTCCCGGCCTGACCGGATCCTTGTACTGTCGGCCCCGTCTGTTCGCAGGCGGGGCCGATCTTTGTCAGCCTGATAGTCAGCCACCCACAGTGCGCTAGTGCGGTACGGAAGGACGGTCCCCGTGACGGAGGCAGCAGAGCTCCCCCAGGCGCCTGAGGAGGCACAGGCGGTATTCGGTGAGCTCTTCCCGGAGGCTGTCCGGTACGCGGAACTGCTGGCGGACGCGGGGGTCAAGCGCGGGCTGATCGGCCCACGCGAAGTGCCGCGGCTGTGGGAGCGGCATCTACTGAACTGTGCGGTGCTCTCCGAGGTGGTTCCGGAGGGTGTCACGGTGTGCGACGTGGGCTCCGGGGCGGGTCTTCCCGGTATCCCGCTGGCCCTGGTCCGGCCGGATCTGAAGATCACCCTGCTGGAACCGCTGCTGCGACGGACCAACTTCCTCCAGGAAGTCGTCGAGCTGCTGGGGCTTGATCATGTGACGGTCGTGCGCGGCAGGGCCGAAGAGGTTCTCGGCACCTTGCAGCCGGTTCACGTCGTGACGGCTCGCGCCGTGGCTCCACTCGATCGTCTCGCGGGATGGGGTGTTCCGCTGCTGCGCCCGTACGGGGAGATGCTGGCGCTCAAGGGCGACACCGCCGAGGAGGAGATCAACGGCGCTCGCGCGGCTCTCAGCAAGCTCGGTGTGGTGGAGACCGAGGTGCTGCATGTCGGCGAGGGCGTGGTCGATCCGACGACAACCGTGGTGCGCGTGGTCGTCGGGGAGAGCCCGGGCGGTGTGAGGTTCGCCGCAAAGAGGGCCAAGGCGGCGAGGGTCGGCCGCACGCGACGACGCCGCTGACCGCAGTTTCCCCCCGAGCATCACTGACCGTTTCGAGCAGTTACATACAGTTCGTACCTTCTGTCAGTGATGCTCCATACAAGCAGCCATACGTACCTCGTGCGGAGTGTCGTAGAGGGCTGGTGGCGCTGCGCAGGCATCGTGTTTCACGTGAAACGTCGCTCTCTGCTGCAGGGAATTATCAGCCGCGGTCGTGCGGCTGCCACGCCGCGCGACCGCAAGCTCGTACGGGCTGCCGAGTTGTCCACAGAAGTGGATTCATCCACAGAAGAGCGGGCCTCGCTGGTTCACGACCCCGAAAGCATGGCAGGCTCTGTTCATTGCGAGCCTGAAGTCGAGGAGAGTGAATCCTTGCGGTCCGACGCCAACATCGCGGGACCGATGACCGATCCGGTCCCCGGTCCCCGAACCGAGTCCGCGGGGGAGGGTGTTTCACGTGAAACACCGCCTCCGATGGACGACACACCCATCGGTCGTGCGGCCCAGCTGGCGGTCGAGGCCCTCGGCCGCGCCGGCGAGGGGCTGCCCCGCCCTGACCAGACGCGCGTCATGGTGGTGGCCAACCAGAAGGGCGGAGTGGGCAAGACGACCTCGACGGTCAACCTTGCCGCTTCGCTGGCGCTCCACGGTGCCCGCGTTCTGGTGGTGGATCTCGACCCGCAGGGGAACGCCTCAACGGCTCTGGGGATCGACCACCACGCCGAAGTCCCCTCCATCTATGACGTCCTCGTCGACAGCAGGCCGCTTTCCGAAGTGGTTCAGCCCGTCCCGGACATCGAAGGTCTCTTCTGCGCTCCCGCCACCATCGATCTCGCCGGTGCGGAGATCGAGCTGGTGTCGCTGGTGGCGCGGGAGAGTCGACTGCAGCGGGCGATCCAGGCGTACGAGCAGCCGCTCGACTACATCCTCATCGACTGCCCGCCCTCGCTCGGCCTGCTGACGGTCAACGCTCTTGTTGCCGGGGCCGAGGTGCTGATCCCTATCCAGTGCGAGTACTACGCGCTGGAGGGTCTGGGGCAGTTGCTGCGGAACGTCGACCTGGTGCGAGGTCACCTCAACCCGGATCTGCATGTGTCGACGATCCTGCTCACCATGTACGACGGCAGGACCCGGCTCGCCTCCCAGGTTGCTGAGGAGGTGCGCAGCCACTTCGGCAAGGAGGTGCTGCGGACGAGCATCCCGCGGTCGGTGCGTATTTCCGAGGCGCCGAGCTACGGGCAGACGGTACTGACGTATGACCCGGGGTCCAGTGGCTCCTTGTCCTACCTTGAGGCGGCCCGTGAGATCGCCCTGAGGGGGGTCGGGATGCACTACGAGGCCCAGCATGCCCAGATGGGCAGTCAGAACAGCCAGCAGAGCGTTTCGGAGGGCATCCAGTGAGTGAGCGTCGTAGAGGGCTGGGACGTGGGCTCGGTGCGCTGATCCCCGCTGCACCACAGGAACGACAGGTCGGTTCTCCCGGGGCGGGGTCGGCCTCGCCGGGTTCGGTTCCGGTGCTGACCGCCGAGCGCGGTGTGGCCGCTGCGAAGGTGACCACGCTTCCTGCTGCTCCGGTGGTGCCGGAGCCCAGTGGGCCCTTCGTGGAGCCGGAGGCGGCTGCCGAGACCAGGGACGCGGCCGGGGCGTACTTCGCCGAGGTCCTTCTGGGATCGATCACACCCAACCCCCGGCAACCGCGTGAGGTGTTCGACGAGGACGCTCTCGCCGAGCTGGTCACCTCGATCAAGGAGGTGGGTCTCCTCCAGCCCGTCGTGGTGCGCAAGGTGGCGGAGGACCGCTACGAGCTCATCATGGGTGAGCGGCGCTGGAGGGCGTGCCGTGAGGCCGGCCTGGAGAGGATCCCCGCCATCGTGCGGGCGACGGACGACGAGAAGCTGCTTCTCGACGCCCTCCTGGAGAACCTTCACCGTGCTCAGCTGAACCCCTTGGAAGAGGCGGCGGCGTACGACCAGCTGCTCAAGGATTTCAAGTGCACGCACGACCAGCTGGCGGACCGGATCGGCCGGTCCCGTCCGCAGGTGTCCAACACGCTGCGTCTGCTCCGGCTCTCGCCGCCGGTGCAGCGTCGGGTCGCGGCGGGTGTGCTGTCGGCCGGCCACGCACGGGCGCTGCTTTCGGTGGACGACTCCGAGGAGCAGGACAGGCTCGCCCACCGCATCGTGGCCGAAGGGCTGTCGGTCCGGGCGGTGGAGGAGATCGTGACTCTCATGGGGTCCACTCCTTCGAGCTCGGCCAAGCCGAAGGGGCCTCGAGCGGGAGGCCGGCTCTCCCCGGCTCTGAGCGATCTCGCCTCCCGGCTCTCGGACCGTTTCGAGACGAGGGTGAAGGTCGACCTCGGTCAGAAGAAGGGCAAGATCGTCGTGGAGTTCGCCTCGATGGAGGACTTGGACCGCATTCTCGGCAGCCTCGCGCCGGGCGAGGGGCGTGTGCTGGAGCGGGGACTCTCCGAGGAGCCGTCTGAGGGCGACGAGGACTGACCTCCAGGAACGAACCGAGGGCGGGCTGGGTCCGGGCGTTTGCCGGACCACAGCCCGCCCTTTGCTTTCTCCCGGTTTCCGCGACACGTCTGGGTGGATACGATGCGTTCTGGTATGGCGCACCCACCTTGATGCCACCTCGGAGGAGGTCGGGGGTATGCGAACAGTGAGCCGCAGCCGGCTGATGACAGTCGGGTTGGGCTTGGGAGTCGTCGGAGGGTTCTTCGGCAGCTTGATTCGTGAACGGAGTGCGCTGGCGGCCGCACGGGATGCGGCGAGCGAAGGAAGTGAGGAACCGCCTTCATGGGGCGTCGGCTCGTACCGCTCACCTTGGACAACCTTCCGGATCTCCCCAGACGCTGCCGCTCGTGTGTCTTCTGGGAGCTTGACCCGGTCAGCGGGGAAGCTGCGGTAAAAGCGGGCAGGCCCGAACTGGAGAAGGAAGCCTGGATTTCGGCAGTTCTGCTGGAGTGGGGCTCCTGCGGCCGAGTCGTCTACGTGGACGACGTGCCGGCCGGGTTCGTGCTCTACGCGCCGCCTGCGTATGTGCCGCGTGCGACGGCTTTTCCCACGAGCCCTGTGTCGCCCGACGCCGTGCAGTTGATGACTGCTTTCATCCTGCCGGGCTATCAGGGGCAGGGACTGGGGCGCGTGCTGGTGCAGACAGTGGCGAAGGATCTGCTGCGGCGTGGGTTCAAGGCGATCGAAGCCTTCGGGGACGCACGGTGGAAGGAGCCGGCCTGTGTACTGCCGGCGGACCACCTGCTGGCGGTCGGCTTCAAGACCGTACGACCACATCCCAAGTACCCACGTCTGCGTCTGGAACTGCGGACGACGCTGTCCTGGAAGGAAGACGTCGAACTGGCCCTGGACAGGTTGCTGGGCGCTGTGCAGAAGGAGCCCGCGCTACGCCCCCTCTGAGCTGAGCGGAGGGCGTGCACACAGAAACGGGCCCACCCCGCGGGGTGGGCCCGTTTCACGTGAAACAGAGTGCGTCGGGCTGTTACTCGCCGATGAAGGCTTCGAGGTCGCGGAGGATCGCGGCCTTCGGCTTGGCGCCGACGATGGTCTTGGCGACCTCGCCGCCCTGGTAGACGTTGAGCGTCGGGATGGACATCACGCCGTACTTGGCAGCGGTGGCCGGGTTCTCGTCGATGTTGAGCTTGACGATCTCGATCTGGTCCCCGTGCTCGGCCGCGATGGCCTCCAGCGAGGGGGCGATCTGACGGCACGGACCGCACCAAGCGGCCCAGAAGTCCACCAGTACGGGCTTCTTGCTGTTGAGGACTACCTCGTCGAAGGTGTCGTCGGTCACGTTCTTCAGGTCGCCGGCCACGGCGGCCTCCTTAACTTCGCGGGGTGTGAGGTGGGGGTGGATCAGACCGCGGGGGTCTTCTCCGGTTCGGCGAGCTTCTCGTCGGCGAGCGCAGCAAGGAAGCGCTCGGCATCGAGTGCAGCGGAGCATCCGGTACCGGCGGCGGTGATGGCCTGCCGGTAGGTGTGGTCGACGACGTCTCCGGCGCCGAACACTCCCGACAGGTTGGTACGCGTCGAGGGGGCTTCGACCTGGAGGTAGCCCTCGTCGTCGAGGTCGAGCTGGCCCTTGAAGAGCTCGGTGCGCGGGTCGTGGCCGACTGCGATGAACAGACCGGTCACCGCGAGCTCCGAAGTCTCGCCCGTCTTCGTGTTGCGCAGCGTCAGCCCGGAGAGCTTCTGCTCGCCCGTGACCGCTGCGACCTCGCTGTCCCAGGCGAACTTGATCTTCGGGTCCGCGAAGGCGCGGTCCTGCATGGCCTTGGAGGCACGCAGGGAGTCGCGGCGGTGGACGATCGTGACGGACTTGGCGAAGCGGGAGAGGAAGGTTGCTTCCTCCATCGCCGTGTCGCCGCCGCCCACCACGGCGATGTCCTGGTCCTTGAAGAAGAAGCCGTCGCAGGTCGCGCACCAGGAGACGCCGCGTCCGGAGAGGGCGTCCTCGTTGGGCAGACCGAGCTTGCGGTGCTGGGAGCCGGTGGTGACGATGATGGCCTTGGCCCGGTGAACCGTGCCCACCGTGTCGGTGACGGTCTTGATGTCGCCGGTCAGGTCGACTGCGACCACGTCATCGGGGATGAGCTCCGCGCCGAAGCGCTCGGCCTGGGCGCGCATGTTGTCCATGAGCTCAGGGCCCATGATGCCGTCCTGGAAGCCCGGGAAGTTCTCCACGTCGGTGGTGTTCATCAGCGCACCACCGGCGGTGACGGCGCCCTCGAACACCAGCGGCTTCAGCGACGCACGAGCCGTGTACAGGGCGGCGGTGTAACCGGCCGGCCCGGAACCGATGATGATCACATTACGGACGTCGCTCACGTGTGTCTTCCTCGTCTCTGCAGACTGCCTACTGCCTACTGGGGCCGGTTCAACGACTCTCACCCCACCCAACGGATCCTACGGGCCCTGCATTCCCGACGTGCCGCGGCATTCGGCGCGGTGTTCAGGAGCGGGGGTAGGAGTCGGTGAGGAGCACCTGTCCCTTGGCCGGCGGGGTGGCGTCGACGCAGGCAGCGTCGACTACGTACGCCTGCACGCGCGAGGGGTCCGTCGTGTCGGGCAGAACGACGAGGTAGGCATCGGTTCCCTTGTAACTGCCTTGTTCCGCTGCCAGGGGCGGGGTACTGCGACCGGTGCCTTGCTGTACGCAGGGAGGAACAGTCGCTGTGGGCCTGCGCAGAGGGTTGCGGGGCGCGGAGGGGTCCGCGGACGACATCTCGGGGGTCACCTGCGAGTCGACGCTCGGTTGCCTCTTCTCGACCCCTGGAGTCTTCGATGCGGCGTCGCCGAGGAGCGCGCTGACGCGACCCTCCAGGGTGCCCTCAGAGAACGTGTGTGTACTGCCGTCGGCTGCGCTGGAGCTGCTGTCCGCCATCTTGGAGGCTGAATCCGAGTTGTTCGACGTCTGAACGGATTGCAGCAGGAAGACGCTCACGCCGACAACGGCTGCACCGAATGCGGCACCGAGGACAGCCGTACGGCGTCGACGGCGGCCAGGGCGGCGGTTGGGGCCGGTAGCGCCTCGGGGGTGGCCGGCCGGCCGGTCCGCAGTGGTCTTCGCACCGGCGGTCTCCTCCTCGGTGGACTCTGTTTCACGTGAAACAGAGTCCGCTTCGACGGGAGCCGTGGAGTTCAGTAGCGCTTCGGCGGCGAGCGCGGCATCGATACGGCCGGCGACGTCGTCGGGCATTCGCGGAGAGCCGGGCAGAGTCCCGAGGAGACTGCGGATCTCTTCCAGCGAGGTCTGGACGTCGTCGCAGAGCGCGCATCCGTCGATGTGGTTCCGGACCTCCGCCGTGCGGGAGGCGGAGAGGAGTCCCTCAGTGAGATCCGAGATCTCCGAGACGTCCGGGTGCTGATCCGTGTCGGCCGTGGAAGTCACGAGCGCCCACCTCCTCCCTTCGCAGCAGCAGGATCGCTTGTCCCTGCATCTCTAGGTCCCGACGCCGGTGGGACGGATGTCCCCTGCGTGCGGTTCCTTCCCCCAGTGTGGTTGCCGTTATCCCCGGCATCACCGCGCAGATGGGTGAGCATGGGGACCAGTCTCGCCCGACCCCGTGCGCAGCGGCTTTTCACCGTGCCGGTTGGGACATCGAGTATGCGGGCCGCCTCTGCGACCGGGTAGCCCTGCATGTCGACGAGGACGAGCGCGGCGCGTTGTTCCACCGGCAGTTTGGCCAGGGCGGCCAGGAGCTCGCGGTGCAGATCCTGACGTTCGGCGGGCGCCTCGGCGGACTCATGAGGTTCCAGGAGCTGATCGAGCCGGTCGGCGTCGTCGACCGGGGCGGTCTTCCGCGAAGCGGCCTTGCGCGCACGGTCGAGGCAGGCGTTGACGGTGATGCGGTGCAGCCACGTGGTGACCGCGGACTGGCCCCGGAAGGTGTGGGCGGCGCGGAAGGCGGATATCAGAGCGTCCTGGACCGCGTCGGCGGCCTCCTCGCGGTCGCCGAGCGTACGCAGGGCCACGGCCCAGAGCCGGTCACGGTGCCGCCGTACGAGCTCGCCGAAGGCGTCCGGATCGCCTGCGACGTGCTGGGCCAGGAGATCCTGGTCGTTCGTGTCGGCGAATCTGGCGTTGTCCAACGGTGAGCCCCCTCCCCTGGTGACGTCAGCTGGTGATCTTGATATCCGAGACCTTGCCGCGGAATCGTCCGTCGTCACTCAGCGGCAGATTGGTCAGCCAGACCAGAACGTACCGTGCCTTCACCGGTTCGTCGGGCTTGAGTGACACCTTCGTACCCGATCCGTCGGCGACCTTCTTGAAACCACCGGGAAGCGCGGGCACGGACGAGTCCTCCGTCGTCCGGAGCTCCACCGAGGTGGTGCCGCCGAGGAAGGAGACGTCGACAGCCCCGACCTGCTGGACCTTGCCGAGGTCGAGAACGACCCCGACACCGTCCTTGAGATTGCCGAAGTCGGCGGTGAAGTAGCCGTCCGTGTGCCAGAAGGTGGAGGAATCACCGTCGTGCACGTTCTTTATCGCAGCCGGTTTCTCCGAGCCGTCCACCCCGAGGGGGTCGTAGTCCCGGGCCCCGACGATGGAGACGGGCTTGCCCGTTGCGATCTCCTGGTTCTTCTCGTCGTCTTCCGGCGTGGTCTGGGTGGTGCCCGGATCCACGGGGTCCTTGCGCCGGTCGAGGACCGTCTCGGCCAGCTGCCAGCTGCCCAGACCGAGTGCTGCGATCAGGAGGGCGGACACGGCCCACTTCAGTGCCCTGCCGGTACGGCTCTGCAGCGGAGCCGGCGGTGCGGCCATGACGGGCTGGGCCGCCTGGTTGGGGCGGGCGGACGGGCGCCCGTAGGTGCCCTGCTGGTAGGTCGTGCGCTGGTACTCGGGCGGCGCGGTAAACGTCGGTTCCGGCGGCAGGATGCGCGGCATGGCCGCGACGGCCTTGGCCAGCTCGTCCGGCGTGGTGCAGGGCTGCTCCTGCCGGGAGGCGGTCGCACCGTCGTTGGCGAGCGCCCGCATGGCGATCTCCGATAGCCCGCGGTGGACACCAGCCCGCACCTGGTCGGGAGCGATCAGGCCCACGCCCTTCGGGAGCCCGGAAAGGCCGTAGGCGTCGTCCTCGTAGGGCCAGCGATGTGTCAGCGCGGCGTAGAGCAGTGCTCCGATGGCTTCGGTGTCCGTGCGCAGCGGGCGCTCGGCGGTGATGCCACGCAGCGCGGCGTTCACGGCGAGACCGCGAATCCGGTACTGCCCTGTGGAACTGCGCAGCACGGCTCCGGGAGTGAGCCTCAGATGCGCGAGACCCTCACGGTGCGCGGCTGCCATCGCCTGTGAGATCTGGCTGACCAGCTGGTAGGCGTCGTGGGCCTCCAGCGGCCCGGAGGCCAGCAGAGCGGTGAGCTCGGTGGCGTCCGGAAGCCATTCATGGACGACATAGACGAGGTCGTCCTCCTCGACGGCGTCCAGGACCTGCACGAAGCGCGGGTCGCCGAGCAGCGCGGAGGACCGGGCGGCGGCCAGCACGGAGCGGGCGCGCGGGTGGTCGGCGGGGAGGAGGTGTACCCCCACCGCACGGCGCAGTTTCTCGTCCACAGCGCGCCAGCTGCTAAATCCGTCCAGACGGGTGACGCACTCTTCGAGGCGATAGCGTCCGGCGAGCTTGTGGCCGCTGTGCAGATCGGGTGCCGGGGGAATGGCCCGTGAACCGTCCCGCCCCCCGTTCGCGTCCTTGGGGCTCACACCTGCTGTGTCCTGGGGTTCCGCGGTCCCGTCGGTCGTGGCCTCGTCCGCCTTGGCGGTCAGCGGCTCGTCGCCGCTGTTGTCGGCCACGTCGACGGCAGCCGTGCTACGTTCCGCCACCGTCGTTCCTGCCTCCCCATCCGTTGAGCGATGCCAGCCGGCTCTGCACAGTCACGCCAATTGTGCCCACACTCCGGCGCTATGCACGACACGCGGTGTCCGGCGATGGTTGTGCGGGCCCGGGTCCCCTTTACCGTCCGAGTCGCCCCCGGACCATGCCGACCATGCCGTTGAGCTCTTCGATGCGCATCTTCTTGGCTGCCAGGAAGAAGACTGCCAGCAGCACGATGCCGCCGCAGACGAGGGCGACCAGTGAGCCGAGCGCACCCTCGCCGAGTGCCGTCAGGAGGGCGAATCCGACGCCGCCGCCGACGACGGCCGCAGGTACCGCTGCCAGGCAGAGACGGGCGTAGGTGCGCACGATGTGTGCACCGTCCAGGTCGCCGCCCAGCCGGTTGCGCAGTCGGCGCCAGGCGATACCGACACCCACGGCGTAGGCGAGTCCGTACGAGGCGGCCATGCCGACGACTGCCCACTGGGCCGGAAGGAGCACGTAGCAGAGGGCGGAGGCGGCTGCGTTGACCGCGGCGACGATGACGGTGTTGTAGAAGGGGGTCCGGGTGTCCTCGTACGCGTAGAAGCCGCGCAGCACGACGTACTGCACGGAGTACGGGATGAGGCCGAGGCCGAACGCCATCAGGATGAAGCCCATGGAGCGGGCGGCCTCGGTGCCGCTGGACGCGTACAGCAGGGTGCACATGGGCAGACCGAGCGCCAGGAACGTGAAGGCGACCGGCACGATGGCCACGGCCGAGTTCCGCAGGCCCTGCGAGATGTCGTCGCGGACCGCGCCGGGGTCGTTGTCGTGGGCAGCCCGGGAGATACGGGGGAGCAGAGCGGCCATGACCGAGACGGTGATGATGGCCTGCGGCATGCCCCAGATCAGCTGGGCGTTCGAGTAGGCGAGGAAGCCGGTCCCGTCCGTGTCGGACGAGGCTCCCGCAGACGTCGCCAGCTGGGTGACGACGAGGACGCCCGCCTGGTTGGCCAGGACGAACAGGACGGTCCACTTGGCCAGCTTGATCGTCTTTCCGAGCCCGTGGCCCCTCCAGTCGAAGCGCGGGCGGAAGCGGAAGCCTGCCTCACGCAGGTACGGGATCATCGCGAGCGCCTGCACGACCAGGCCGAGCAGGGTGCCGATGCCCAGGAGCCGGATGCCCTCGTCCGGGATCGTCTCCACGCCCATCTGGGATTCGCCCGAGGTGCCGTAGACCCAGATGAACAGACCGAACGTGAAGATCATGACGACGTTGTTGAGGACCGGGGTCCACATCATCGCGCCGAACTTCCCCCGGGCGTTCAGAATCTGCCCCATCACGACATGGATGCCCATGAAGAAGATGGTCGGCAGGCAGTACCTGGCGAACGTGACGGCCACGCTGTTGGCCGCGGCGTCTGTCGCGATCGTCCGCGACATCATGCTGATCAGCCAGGGTGCGGCGAACACGGCGATCGCGACGATCACACCGAGCGCGACCATCACGAGGGTCAGCAACCGGTTCGCGAACGCCTCGCCGCCGTCCTCGTCGTCCTTCATGGAACGGACGAGCTGCGGGACGAACACGGAGTTCAGTCCGCCGCCCACGGTCAGGATGTAGATCATCGTGGGCAGGGTGTACGCGATGGTGAAGGCGTCACCGAGCAGGGCCGCACCCAGCGCGGCGGTGATCACCAGGCTGCGTACGAACCCGGTGAGTCGCGACACCAGGGTGCCGGCCGCCATCAGGGCACTGGACTTGAGCAGGCTGGAGGCCCGGCCGCCGGACTTGGGCGGGACGGGAGCGGGTGCCGGTTCGGGTTCGGGCGTGCCGGAGGGCTTTCCCGAACCTTCCTGGTCCCGGAAGAGGTGGGCGAAGGCGTCCGGCTCCTCACGGTCGTCGGACGCGCGGGTGACCAGATCGTCCACTCCGACGAACTGGGTGGTCGCCGCGTCGTCGCCGTACGGGAGGTGCCGTGACGGGCCCGAGGGCTCCGGAGCGGGTGTCTGAGCCCACAGCCGGGGGTCGGGGGCGTACTGCGTCGCCGGCGGCTGCTGGTAGAGGGGCTGCGGCTCCTGGAACGTGCCCGGCGGCGGCGGCGGGTGCGCGGCGCGGTCGTAGAGCGCTTCGCTCACCGGATCCTGGGCCGCGAGATCCTGGGCCCGGTAGGGATCGTGGTCGTAGGCGTGCTGAAGGTACGGATCGGGGGGCGTCGGGCTGTCGTAGCCGTCCGGAGGCACCGCCGGCCCACCGGGGGAACCACCTCCGCCCGCGCCCTGGCCGCGGTCACCGTCGTACGGCGCGTTCATCGAAACCCCACCTCATCGTCCCCGGCCGACCGGCCACGACAGACATCGCTCAACGGTCCACTTTCTCACCCGTTCCTGACGGGTCCCCGCTTTCCGGACCAGTGTCCGGCGTCGGGTCACTCGGCTGCTCGGGTTCGCCGCCGTTGTCCTCCGTTGTGTCGCTTGCGATGGTGCGCTTGCGGTGTGTGTACATCCTGATGCCTGCGAGGACCAGCAGCAGCAGTCCGCCCGCGATGACGAGCAACACGGTCGGCGTGACTTCGGAGACCTTGACCGTGAAGGTCATTTCTTCGCCGTACGGTGTGCCGTCCTCGGTGAACAGTCGCGCGGTGACCTGCACCTGTCCGTTGACGTTGGCCGCGGCGTCGAACTTCACGGACTGACTGTGACCGCCCGCGATCTTGACGGGCTGTTCCGCCACGGCGCCGCCGTCGTTGAGCTTCAGCCTGGTCGCGTTCTCCGACGTCAGCCGGAGAACCAGATGGTCGACGCCCTGCACCAGCTTGTTCTGGACCGTCACGGGAATCGTCGCGCTCCGGCCGGACAGGGTGACGTCCGACTTCGCGATGAGCTGGACCTCGCTGGTGAGGCTACGCAGGTAGGTGCGTACCGAGTCACGGTACCGCTGCGCCTCCAGGGGCCTGCCCCGCCATGACGTCGACATGGAGCGGTTGATCGCGTTGCCGAAGGGGGTCACCACCCGGTCGCGCTGGGTGAGGATGACCTCGAAGCTGTCGAGCGAGTCCGTGGTGGTCCTGATGTCCTGGAACGCCTGAGTGGGGAGCTCCTGGCTGCGCAGCTTCTTCGGGTACTGCGAGGACCGGGGCACCTTGGTCGTGGCCTGGGCGTCGGGCTTCTCCTCGGCCGCGGCCGTCAGGTCGATCGGCTGCGTCCACCGCTCGTCCAGGAGCGCCCGCAGGGAGTCGGCCATCGATTGGGCCTGGGAAGCACTGGGGGTGCGCTGGGGGGCGACGACGATGCTGCGCTGCTTCTCGGGGACCTGTTCCGTGAGCGCCAGCGTCTGGGCCAGGAACTTCTGGACGGCGAGCGTGGAGTCCCCGGCGTGCGACATGTCGCCCTTGAAGGCCGTCGAGAGCCGGTAGTCCGCCACGACGGCCGTGGTGCCACCGCCGATCGGCCGGGCGGCGGTCGGGGTGTAGAGAAGGCTGCCGGTCTCCGCGAGGCTGTCGCTGCGGGCGATCACGTTGTGCGCGCCGGCCGAGGTGGAGACGTCGACGATCGACGGATCGATCGCACCCTCCACCGGCCAGGCGAAGTCGGTGGACGGCTTCACATGGAGGATGGTCTCCACGGTCGTCCCCGCCACCTCGGTGGCGGTCTGCAAGTGGCTGAGCGTGCCTGTGACGCTCTTGCCCCGGTGCGCGATCGAGGCCAGATCGGGGTCGGCGAACGGCAGGGCGATCACCTTGCCGTCCTCCACGGCCGTTCCCAGTGCCGTCAGCCACTGCTTGGCGACGTCCTGGTTCTTGCCCGCGACCGTGGTGTCCCCGACCTTGATCCGGTAGTTCTTCGTCATCGCGTCGACGGTGGCTAGCAGATCCGGGTCGATGACCCAGGTCACCGGGAGCTGGCGGCCCAGCGAGACGAGCTGTTCCAGCCGTCCGCCCGGGGCAAGCTCGGCTGCGAGATCGTCGTCGGCGAAGACCGGTGTCTGCTGTTCGTCCGAGCCCGTCTCCGCGCTGACATGCGCGGAGGCGATGAGCGGCCAGAGATACGTCAGCTTGGTCTTGGCGTCGCTCTCCTTGGGCTGCCAGGGAAGGAAGGTGCGCTGAATGCCCAGCACCTGCTCATAAGGCAGACGGGCAGTCTGGCCGGAGAGCGAGACGCCGAGCTGATAGACGCCCGCGTCGTTCAGCGGCAGCTTGCCGACGGGCACCGAGAGCTCGAAGTCCTGGCTGATGCCGGACCGCAGATTGGCGGTCTTCACCGTGTACTTGCCGCCGAGTGGAGCCGGATCGACTCCCGGTACGTACCCGGTGCGCTTGGCGGCGTCGTCGATCGCGGTCCTGCCGGACAGCTTCGGACCCACACGCAGATCGATTTCCGCGTTGGTGATCGTTTCCTTGCCCTTGTTCGTCAGGGTGCCGGAGACGGTGAGTGTGTCGCCTTTCACTGGCGCGCTGGGGGTCAGTGTGTCGAGCGACACGGCGACCGTGCTCGATCCGGTGGGGGCTTTCACAGGTCCCGCGGCCTCGGCTGCCGACGCGGTGGGACCGCTGAGGAGACCTGCCAGCAGAGGTGCCCCGACCAGCAAGGAGGCTGCGCGCCTCAACCACCGGCGGGCAGGAGCGGGACTCATCCCCTGAAAGTCTGCCGCCTCGGCCACGCGCCTACCCGTCCCTCGTCGTCGTCACTGCTGTCGATCGTTGTCGGTCTTTGCGTCCCCGCATGGTAACGATGTGCGCCGGAGCTAAGTGCTGGGGACTGCGCCACATGATCGGGAGAGTCTCGCAGGGTCGCAAGAAACGATGACGCCCGGGCCGGTCGGTGCACGTACCCTTTTCTGTTGTGCCGAACGCCAAGGAAGACAACGCCAGTGCACTGAGCCAGGTGCAGCACCGCGCAGTCAGTGAACTGCTGCGAGTGTCCCCGGTCGCCGACGACCTCGCCCGCCGATTCCAGGAGGCCGGATTCAGCCTCGCCCTGGTCGGTGGCTCGGTCCGCGACGCGCTGCTCGGCAGGCTCGGAAACGACCTGGACTTCACGACCGACGCCCGCCCCGAGGACGTACTGAAGATCGTCCGGCCGTGGGCGGACTCGGTGTGGGAGGTCGGAATCGCCTTCGGCACGGTCGGGTCCCAGAAGGACGGGTACCAGATCGAGGTCACGACGTACCGGTCGGAGGCGTACGACAGGACCTCGCGCAAGCCCGAGGTCTCTTACGGCGACTCCATCGAGGACGACCTCGTGCGTCGGGACTTCACGGTCAACGCGATGGCTGTCGCGCTGCCGCAGAAGGAGTTCATCGACCCGCACGACGGCCTGAAGGACCTTGCCGAGCGCGTGCTGCGGACCCCGGGTACCCCGGAGGAGTCGTTCTCCGACGACCCGCTGCGCATGCTGCGCGCTGCGCGGTTCGCCGCGCAGCTGGACTTCGAGGTGGCCCCCGAGGTCGTCGCGGCGATGACCGACATGGCTGGGCGCATCGAGATCGTCTCGGCGGAGCGGGTCCGCGAAGAGCTCAACAAGCTGCTTCTCTCCGCGCACCCGCGCAAGGGACTGGGGCTGCTGGTCGACACGGGCCTGGCGGACCACGTGATGCCGGAGCTTCCCGCGCTGCGGCTGGAGAGTGACGAGCATCACCGCCACAAGGACGTCTACGAGCATTCGCTGACCGTTCTCGAGCAGGCCATCGATCTGGAGGAGGACGGGCCTGACCTCGTACTGAGGATCGCTGCCCTGCTGCACGACATCGGTAAGCCGAGGACACGTCGTTTCGAGAAGGACGGCCGGGTCTCGTTCCACCACCACGAGGTGGTCGGCGCGAAGATGACCAAGAAGCGGATGACCGACCTCAAGTACTCCAACGACATGGTCAGGGACGTCTCGAAGCTCGTGGAACTGCATCTGCGCTTCCACGGTTACGGCGACGGGGAGTGGACCGACTCGGCGGTCCGCAGGTACGTGCGTGACGCCGGCCCGCTACTGGAGCGTCTGCACAAGCTGACCCGTTCGGACTGCACCACGCGCAACAAGCGCAAGGCGAACGCTCTCTCGCGGACCTATGACGGCCTTGAGGAGCGCATTGCGCAGTTGCAGGAGCAGGAGGAGCTGGATTCGATCCGGCCCGACCTGGACGGCAACGAGATCATGAAGATCCTGGGTGTGGGTCCGGGGCCGGTGATCGGCAAGGCGTACACGTTCCTGCTGGAGCTGCGGCTGGAGAACGGGCCGATGGAGCGAGACACGGCGATCGCCGCGCTCAAGGACTGGTGGGCGACGCAGAGCTAGCTGATGCCGGCGCGGGTCATGTTTCACGTGAAACATGACCCGCGCCGGTTTCGTCGAAGGGCGCTGTTTCACGTGAAACAGCGCCCTTCGACGTCAGGTGGAGCCGCTCAGTACTCCCCCGACTCGCCTCCACCGGAACAGGGCCACGGAGACGGCTGCGTAGAGCACGGCCACTCCGACCACCACGACGACAGATCGTCCGTCAGCGGGCAGCAGTAGAGCGGACATCCCCGCTGCGGCGACGAAGGCCACATTGAACAGGACGTCGTAGAGGGAGAAGACCCTGCCGCGGAAGGCGTCGTCCACGGAGGTCTGCACCACCGTGTCCGTGGCGATCTTCGCCCCCTGGGTGACGAGGCCGAGAAGGAACGCCGCGATCAGCATCGGCCCGATGACGAAGGACAGTCCCAGGGCCGGTTCCAGGACGGCCGCCATGCCCGCGCAGAGAGCTATCCAGCCGTACCGGCCCAGCCGGGCCACGGCCCAGGGGGTCACCACCGCAGCCACGAAGAACCCCGCCGCGGAAGCTCCCAGCGCGAGTCCGAGCAGAGCCAGTCCATCGGACTCGGTGTCGGACCAGGCGTACCGGCAGAGCATCAGCACCATCACGGTCAGCGCCCCGTAGCAGAAGCGCATCACCGTCATGGCTGCCAGAGCGCGGGCCGCGTCCTTCCGCTCGGCCAGATGGCGCAGTCCGGCGACGAGGCCGCGGGCCGTGGTGGCCAGTGCCTCGCGAAGCCGCAGATGGTTCGCCGCGTCCGGGCCCAGCAGTCGCCGCGGCAGGCTGAGTGACGTCACGGCCGAGACGAGGTAGAGCGTCGCGCCCAGCATGACCACCGCGGCGTCGGACCCGTCGGCCACCAGTCGCACGGCGAAGGCGAGCCCGCCGCCGGCGGCGGCAGCCAGCGTTCCGGCCGTCGGCGAGAGGGAGTTGGCGATGACGAGCCGGTCGGCGTCGACCACGCGTGGGAGTGCCGCGGACAGCCCGGCGAGTACGAAGCGATTGACCGCTGTGACGCAGAGGGCGGAGGCGTAGAACAGCCAGGTGGGTACGGAGCTGAGAATCAGCAGAGCCGTGCAGCAGGCGAGTACGGCCCGCAACAGGTTCCCGTACAGGAAGACCTGACGGCGCGGCCAGCGGTCCAGGAGGACGCCGGCGAAAGGGCCGACCAGTGAGTACGGCAGCAGCAGCACCGCCATGGCGGAGGCGATGGCGGCGGGCGTCGCCTGGTTCTCCGGGGAGAAGACGACATGCGTGGCGAGAGCGACCTGATAGACGCCGTCCGCCGACTGGGAGAGAAGCCGTACGGCGAGAAGGCGACGGAAGTTCCGAAGGCGCAGGAGTACGCGCAGATCACGCACGACAGGCATGTGAACAAGCGTCACACATGTTGAGGGTCCCCGGGCGGATTGCCCGGGGACCCTCAACATGTGGAAGGGGAGGAGCGTTACCGCTCATCGCCCCGGTGAGGCTGTGTGCCGTGAACGGCTGCTCAGCGCTCGACCTCGCCAGCGATGAACTTCTCGACGTTGGCAGCGGCCTCGTCGTCGAAGTACTGCACCGGCGGGGACTTCATGAAGTACGAGGACGCGGAGAGGATCGGGCCGCCGATGCCGCGGTCCTTGGCGATCTTCGCTGCGCGCACGGCGTCGATGATGACACCGGCGGAGTTCGGGGAGTCCCACACCTCGAGCTTGTACTCGAGGTTCAGCGGAACGTCGCCGAAGGCGCGGCCCTCGAGGCGCACGTACGCCCACTTGCGGTCGTCCAGCCAGGCCACGTAGTCCGACGGGCCGATGTGGACGTTGTCCGCACCCAGCTCGCGGTCACGGATCTGCGAGGTGACGGCCTGCGTCTTCGAGATCTTCTTGGACTCCAGGCGCTCACGCTCGAGCATGTTCTTGAAGTCCATGTTGCCGCCGACGTTCAGCTGCATCGTGCGGTCCAGGACGACACCGCGGTCCTCGAACAGCTTCGCCATCACGCGGTGCGTGATGGTGGCGCCGACCTGGGACTTGATGTCGTCGCCGACGATCGGGACACCGGCCTCGGTGAACTTGTCCGCCCACTCCTTGGTGCCGGCGATGAAGACCGGGAGAGCGTTGACGAACGCGACCTTGGCGTCGATGGCGCACTGCGCGTAGAACTTCGCAGCGACCTCGGAACCGACGGGCAGGTAGCAGACGAGGACGTCGACCTGCTTGTCCTTGAGGACCTGGACGATGTCGACCGGGGCCTCCGTGGACTCCTCGATCGTCTGGCGGTAGTACTTGCCCAGACCGTCGTGGGTGTGGCCGCGCTGAACGGTCACGCCCGTGTTCGGCACATCGGCGATCTTGATGGTGTTGTTCTCGCTGGCGCCGATGGCGTCCGCGAGGTCGAGGCCGACCTTCTTCGCGTCGACGTCGAAGGCGGCGACGAACTCGACGTCACCGACGTGGTACTCGCCGAACTGGACGTGCATCAGACCGGGCACCTTGCCGGCCGGATCGGCGTCCTTGTAGTACTCGACGCCCTGCACCAGCGAGGCGGCGCAGTTGCCCACGCCAACGATGGCTACGCGAACCGAACCCATGCCGATTGCTCCCTGTGTGTTCTCGGTGTTCCCCGTAGGGCCTTGCGGACCTGCGGGGTTTTCACTTGGTGGTGTCGTCGGACGGATCCGGCAGGGTGGAATCCCGGTGCCGGGGCAGGCCGCCCGTCTCTCCTGATGTGTCCTGTTGAGCGGAACCTTCGGTCGGGGACCTTCGCTGATCCCGTCCCGACCGCTCGCTCTCGATGAGCTCGTTCAGCCAGCGAACTTCGCGCTCCACGGACTCCATGCCGTGTCGCTGCAGCTCAAGCGTGTAGTCGTCGAGTCGTTCACGGGTGCGGGCGAGCGAGGCGCGCATCTTCTCGAGGCGCTCCTCAAGCCTGCTGCGGCGACCCTCCAGCACACGCATCCGTACGTCTCGCTCCGTCTGACCGAAGAAGGCGAAACGAGCGGCGAAGTGCTCGTCCTCCCAGGCATCGGGGCCGGTGTGCGAGAGCAGCTCCTCGAAGTGCTCCTTACCTTCTGCCGTCAACCGGTAGACGATCTTGGCCCGGCGTCCTGCGAGTGAAGACGCGGGAGCGACCGCCCGGCCCGTGGCGGGAGGAAGGTCTGCCGGAGCATTTCCCGGCTCCTCGATCAACCAGCCATGGGCGACCAGCGTCTTGAGGCAGGGATAGAGAGTGCCGTAACTGAAGGCGCGGAAGATCCCCAGCGAGGTGTTGAGGCGCTTGCGCAGCTCGTACCCATGCATCGGGGATTCGCGGAGCAGGCCGAGTACGGCGAATTCGAGGATGCCTGAGCGTCTGCTCACCTTCGCCTCCTCTTCCTTCTCCGTGTGCTCCGGCGGAGCTCTTCGGTGCGACGTATGCCGTGCTGATGTATCGACTCGATACATCAGCACGATAGATCGGTCTGCTCGCTTCGACAAGGGCGACCTTCGTGAGCGGCGTCACATCACCAATTCGTAGGAAGCGACTTGCGTTATTTGGGGTGAACTTCGGCGCTAGGGGGGTTTTGACCGTGCGTAGTCTGGGCGGCATGCAGACCACCGGGAACCGTGCGGCGCTCCCGAGCGTCAGTCTTCGCGGACTGCCGGATGCGCTGCGGATGAGCCCTCCGCAGGGTTTGTCCGTAATTCGGGGGGACCGGATCTCAACTGCCGCTTCCAGGCGCTCTCGCCTGCCCGAGGAGTAGTCGTTCGATGAGCGAGCACCGTCGCAAAACGTCGCAACCGCAAGGTGGCGGACGCGCAGCGGCCAGACGAGCCGCCCAGCCTGCAGGACGTCGCGCAGCACCGTCACGCAGAGTAAGTAATGAATCACCTTCGGAGCCGTACGGCGAGGAACGCCAGTACGGCAGTCGTGCCGAAGCCCGTCGAGCCGCCCAGCGCGGCGGACGCCGCAGGGGACCCGAGGAGCTCAGCTCCGGAGCCGGCGGCGGTGGCCGCCGGCGCGGTGGAGGCGGTGGGGGTGGCCACGAAGGCCCCGGCCGCGGCCGGGGCGGCGCAGGTGGCTACCCGGCGAAGAAGCGCTTCATCGACTACCCGCGCTCCGGGAAGTACGGCTTCCGTCGCTGGGTGCCGTCCTGGAAGCTCGTCTCGGGTGTGTGTCTCAGCTTCCTCGGTCTTCTGATGGGCGTGGCCGGAGTCGCGTACGCGATGGTCGTGCCGCCCAAGGTGAGCGATGCGGCCAAGGCGCAGAACAACGTCTACTACTGGGAGGACGGCACACAGCTGGCCGCGACCGGTGGTGAGGTCAACCGTCAGGTGATCAGCTACGAGCAGATCCCCGAGGCGATGCGCGACGCCGTCATCTCGGCCGAGAACAAGACGTTCGAGGACGACAAGGGCATCGACCCGATGGGTATCGCCCGAGCCTTGTTCAACATGGCCAAGGGCGGTGAAACCCAGGGCGGCTCGACGATCACCCAGCAGTACGTGAAGAACTCGATGCTCTCCCAGGACCAGACCCTGAGCCGGAAGTTCAAGGAGCTCTTCATCACCCTGAAGGTCGGCGGGGAGATGGACAAGCGTGACGTCATGGCCGGCTACCTCAACGTCTCGTACTACGGCCGGGGCGCCTGGGGACTTCAGGCGGCAGCGCGTACGTACTACGACAAGGACGCCACGGACCTGACCCCGAGCGAGTGCGCCTTCCTGGCCACGCTGCTCAAGGGCGCGACCTACTTCGACCCGGCGGGTGTCCCCGAGGTCGACCCCCACAAGGCCACGAAGGCCAAGAACAGGGCGCGGGCGGAGGACCGCTGGAAGTGGATCCTCGACGAGGAGGTCAAGGACAACAGGATGGAGGAAGCGGAGCGCGTCACGTACGACACGTTCCCCATGCCTGTTGCGCCCAAGAAGAACGCCCAGCTGGGCGGTCAGACCGGCTACCTCGTCGACCTCGCCAAGTCGTACGTCCTCAACAACACCGACGTGACCTCGCAGGAGCTCGCCCGGGGCGGGTACGAGATCTTCACGACCTTCAAGAAGGACAAGGTCAAGCAGCTCCAGAAGGCCGTCGAGGACGTGGACTCCGCGAACATCGACCCGAAGAAGCGTCCCACCAAGGACACCCACGTCGAGTTCGGTGGGGCGTCGATCGACACGAGCACCGGAGCCATCGTCGCCACGTACGGCGGCCGGGACGCGACCGAGCACTACACCAACAACGCCGACCCGACCGGTGCCCAGGTGGGCTCGACCTTCAAGCCCTTCGTGCTGGCCGCCGCGATGCAGTACGGGAAGCGTGACCCCAAGCTCGGCGAGGAGCAGAGCCTGGCGGAACGCACGCCGGTCTCCCCGAAGAGCGTCTACAACGGTGACAACCTCCTGAAGATCACGGACTACAAGGGCGAGATCTGGGAGAACGACGACGGGGAGCAGTGGCGGCAGACCAACGACGGTGACCATTCCTACGGCGACATCGACCTGCGCTACGCCATGGAGCAGTCCGCCAACTCCCCCTACGTACAGCTCGGTATGGACGTCGGCACCGACAAGGTGAAGGACGTCGCCATGGCCGTCGGGCTCCGGGACGACGACTACATGGCGAACTCGGAGGTTCCGTCGTTCTCCATCGGTACGTCGTCGCCGAGTGCCATCCGGATGGCCGGTGCGTACGCGACGTTCGCCACCAGTGGCATGCAGCGCGAGCCCTTCTCGGTCCTTGAGGTGAAGGAGAAGGGTGCGCCGATCTTCCAGCACAAGATGAAGCCGAAGCGCGCCCTCGATCCGATCATCGCGGACAACGTCACCGACGTGCTGAAGAACGTCGTCGAGAACGGAACGGGTACGCCGGCCAAGCTGCCCGGCCGCGACGTGGCGGGCAAGACGGGTACGACGGACGGCAACAGGTCGGCCTGGTTCGTCGGCTACACCCCGCAGCTGTCCACCGCCATCAGCATGTTCCGCCTGGACGACAACGAGAAGAACACCAAGCGCGAGTTCCTCAAGATGTTCGGCACCGGTGGCGAGGAGAAGATCCACGGCGCTTCGTTCCCCGCGCAGATCTGGCACGAATACATGGCCACGGCCATGAAGGGCATGAAGGTCAAGAACTTCCCGAAGCCGCAGCCGTGGGGCGACAAGATGTACGGCGGTGGCGCGGCCAGCCCGACGCCGACGCCGACCGTCACCGCTTCGCCGACCCCCTCGGCCGAGCCGTCGACCATGTCGCCGACGCCGACGCCTTCTTCCCCGACCCCCACGCCGAGTAACACCTGTGGCATCTGGGGTTCGCAGGACTGCAAGGACAACGGCGGTACCAACACCGGTACGGACACCGGCGGGACCACGGAGGGAACGACCGACGGAACGACCGACGGAAGCGATACCGCCGGCACCACCGACGGAACCGATACGACCGGCACGACCGACGGAAGCGGGAACGGCGGGAACGGCAACGGGAACGGCGGGTTCTTCGGGGGCGGCGGATAGCCTCCGGTAGGACAGCGCCCGGCGACGGGTCTGCCCGAGGACGACGACGAGGGCCGCCGCACCACCCGGTGCGGCGGCCCTCGTCGTGTCCCGGGGCGGGCCACACCGCGCGCACAGTCCCGTACGGCAGGATGTGCGGCATGCCAAGCGCAGAAGACACGAGCGTGCACCAGGAGCGGCCCGTCGTACGGCCCACGCACCAGGACGAGATCGCCGCGGCCGGCAGCGAGCTGATCGGCGGGCGAGTGGGACGCCGGGCGCTGCTCGGCAGGAGCCCGCTGACACCTGTGCGTGTCATCGCGCTGGTCGCGATCGGGATGTTCGCGCTCGGCATGGTGCAGAAGATCCCCTGCTACGAATGGGCCTGGTTCAGGGGCACCACCTCGCAGTACACGCACGCCTGCTACTCGGACATTCCGCACCTGTACATGGGGCGCGGCTTCGCCGAAGGGCTCGTGCCGTACTTCGACCGGCTCAGCGGCGACATGGAGTACCTCGAGTACCCGGTCCTGACCGGTCTGTTCATGCAGGTCGCCTCGTGGCTGACGCTGACGCCCGACAGCGACCCCGTACAGCAGCGCGAGCAGATGTACTGGATGGTCAACGCGGGCATGCTGATGGTCTGCGCCGTCGTCGCCGCGGTGTGCGTCGCCCGTACGCACCGGCGCCGCCCCTGGGACGGTCTGCTGGTCGCCCTGGCGCCCGCCCTGGCGCTCACCGCCACGATCAACTGGGACCTGCTGGCCGTCGCCCTGACGGCCGCGGCGATGCTCATGTGGTCCCGGGGGCGTGCGCTCGCGTTCGGCATCCTCATCGGCCTGGCCACGGCCGCCAAGTTCTACCCCGCGCTCCTGCTCTGGCCGATTCTGCTGCTGTGCTGGCGGGCGGGGAAGTGGAGGGCGTTCTTCCATGCGGTGCTGGGCGCGGCGGCTGCCTGGCTGCTGGTCAATCTGCCCGTGATGGTGTTCGCCCCCGAAGGCTGGAAGAAGTTCTACACCTTCAACCAGGAACGGCCGCTCGACTTCGGGTCCTTCTGGCTGATCATCACCCAGCGCACAGGCGTGGCCATCGACGTCGAGACGGTGAACGTGGGGTCGACGCTGCTGATGGTGGTGGCGGTCCTGGCGCTGGCGGTGCTGGCCCTGGTCGCCCCGCGCAGGCCGCGTTTCGCGCAGCTCGCGCTCCTGCTGGTCGCGGCCTTCGTCCTGACGAACAAGGTGTACTCGCCCCAGTACGTCCTCTGGCTCATTCCGCTCGTCGTGCTGGCCAGGCCGCGCTGGCGCGACTTCCTCATCTGGCAGGCGTGCGAATGCATGTACTTCCTGGGGATCTGGCTGTACCTCGCGTACACGACCAGCGGCGACAAGCACCAGGGGCTGCCCGAGGAGGGCTACCAGATCGCGATCGTCCTGCACCTGCTGGGAACGCTGTACATCTGCGCCGTCGTCGTCCGGGACATCCTCATGCCCGAACGCGATCCCGTACGGCGCGACGGATCCGACGATCCGTCCGGCGGTGTGCTCGACAACGCGCCGGACGTGTTCGTACTCGGAGAGGCGCCGCATCCGGCACGGCACGCGGCGCACGCGGTCGAGGGACCGCGGGTGGAGTGGGGCGCCGCGCGAGGACCGGCCACCGACTGAGGGCGGCGGGCCGGCCCTCCCGGATCAGCGGTCGACGAGGCGGTCGAACTGGGTGGTCGTGTGGCGCAGGTGGGCCACCAGTTCGTCGCCGACCTTCGGCTCCTGGGCGTCCGACGGCACGAACAGGATCGACACCTGCATGTGCGGGGGCTCCGCGAACCAGCGCTGCTTGCCCGCCCAGACGAACGGCGAGAGATTCCGGTTGACCGTGGCCAGACCGGCGCGGGCCACCCCCTTCGCCCGCGGCATCACGCCGTGCAGGGCCTTGGGAGCCTCCAGGCCGACGCCGTGGGACGTACCGCCGGCCACGACGACCAGCCAGCCGTCGGAGGCCACCTTCTGCTGGCGGTAGCCGAAACGGTCACCCTTGACGACCGGCGTGACGTCGAGGACGGCGCCCCGGTACTCGGTCGCCTCGTGGTCGCCGAGCCAGAGCCGCGTACCGATACGGGCGCGGAAGCGGGTCTGCGGGAACTGCTGCTGCAGCCGCGCCAGTTCCTCGGCCCGCAGGTGGCTGACGAACATGGTGTGCAGCGGCAGCCTGGCCGCGCGCAGCCGGTCCATCCAGCCGATGACCTCTTCGACCGCGTCCGAGCCGTCCGTGCGGTCCAGCGGCAGGTGCAGGGCGAAGCCTTCGAGCCGTACGTCCTCGATGGCGGCGTGCAGCTGCCCCAGCTCCTCCTCCTTCACACCGTGGCGCTTCATCGAGCTCATGCACTCGATGACGACCCGGGCCCCGACGAGGGCGTGGACGCCGTCGACGGAGGAGACCGAACGGATGACACGGTCGGGGAGCGGCACCGGCTCCTCGCCCCGCCGGAAGGGGGTCAGGACGAGCAGGTCGCCGCTGAACCAGTCCTTGATACGAGCTGCCTCGTAGGTGGTTCCGACGGCGAGGGTGTCGGAGCCGAAGCGGATCGCCTCGTCGGCGAGCCGCTCGTGGCCGAAGCCGTAACCGTTGCCCTTGCAGACCGGTACGAGACCGGGGAACTGGTCGAGCACGGACTTCTGGTGCGCCCGCCAGCGCGCGGTGTCTACGTAGAGGGAGAGCGCCATGGCCGGCCCGGAACCTTTCTTGTGGCTGCGGTGTATCAGAGGTATGCGGAACGTACTGAAGCGTCCATTGAAGCGAACGGCACCGATTTCGGCAGCGGTGCCGGCCGCGCCGCCGGGATCGGCGGCGCGCTACGCGTCAGCGGCGCGACATGTAGATGTCGAGTGCCTTGTGCAGCAGCTTGTTGAGCGGGAAGTCCCACTCGCCGACGTACTCGACGGCCTCGCCGCCGGTGCCGACCTTGAACTGGATGAGGCCGAAGAGGTGATCGGTCTCGTCGAGCGAGTCGCTGATGCCGCGCAGGTCGTAGACCGTCGCGCCCATCGCGTACGAGTCGCGCAGCATGCGCCACTGCATCGCGTTCGAGGGCCGGACCTCGCGCCCGATGTTGTCGGACGCGCCGTACGAGTACCAGACGTGCCCGCCGACGACGAGCATCGTCGCCGCGGACAGGTTCACCCCGTTGTGCCGCGCGAAATACAGCCGCATGCGGTTGGGGTCCTCGGAGTTGAGGACCTTCCACATGCGCTGGAAGTAGGAGAGCGGGCGCGGGCGGAAGTGGTCACGCACAGCGGTGATCTCGTACAGCCGCTGCCATTCGGCGAGGTCCTCGTAGCTGCCCTGGACGACCTCGACACCGGCCTTGTCGGCCTTCTTGATGTTGCGGCGCCACAGCTGGTTGAAGCCCTTGAGGACGTCTTCGAGCGAGCGGTTGGCCAGCGGCACCTGGAAGACGTAGCGGGGCTGCACGTCGCCGAAGCCGGCGCCGCCGTCCTCGCCCTGCTGCCAGCCCATCTTGCGCAGCCTGTCGGAGACCTCGAAGGCGCGGGGCTCGATGTGCGTGGCCTCGACGTCGCGCAGACGCTTCACATCGGGGTCCTGGATACCGGACTTGATGGCGGCCGAGTCCCAGCGCCTGATGACGACGGGCGGGCCCATCTTCACGGAGAAGGCGCCCTGCTGCTTGAGGTGGGCGAGCATCGGCTGGAGCCAGTCGTCCAGGTTCGGGGCGTACCAGTTGATGACCGGGCCCTCGGGGAGGTACGCGAGATACCGCTTGATCTTGGGCAGCTGGCGGTACAGGACCAAGCCGGCGCCGACCATCTCGCCGCTCTTGTCGAACCATCCGAGGTTCTCCGAGCGCCATTCGGTCTTCACGTCAGCCCACGCCGGGACCTGGCAGTGACTGGCCGAGGGCAGGCTCTGGATGTACGCCAGATGCTGTTCTCGGCTGATGGTCCTCAGGGTCAGGCTCATGCGGGGCGCTCCTCGGCAGGTGTGTCCCCATCGGTCAGGGGCTCCGGCTCTCGCGCCGAAGCCTACTGTGACCGAGGAGCGCCCGTTCTGGCACTACGGGACCGGGCTCGGCACCCGGGCTGGATACCCCTCAGGTGATCAGGCCGCCGAAGAGGCCCCCGTGGGACATGCCGAGGTAGAACCCAATGGCCGACGCGCCGAGCCCGACGATCAGCGGGAACCTCTCGCGTGTGGTCACCGAGACGAACTGCCCGTAGGCACCCGTAAGGATTCCGATCAGTCCGGCCCACGAGCTGATCAGGTGCAGGTTGTGGAACATCGCCGTCACGAAGGCGACGGCACCCAGCACCAGGGTCACCGCCACGAGGGCGTCCTGGAGTGGATGAGCCTTGCCGTCCGTGGCGAGAAGGGAAACCGAAGAGCGGGGTCGCATTGCGTGTGCCATGGAGAACCTCCTGGCTTGAAGGCGGCGCACTGTAGCGCCGCTCACACCCGATGTGTACAGATTGCGTCTCCTGAGCACCGGATTTCAACCGGAAGCCCCTCTGCGGGTAGTCTGGACGGTCTGCACCTGTGTCTGCCCTGAGCCGGTTCGACAGCTCCCTCTCCATGGAGGGCGTTGTCAGTGGCGGCTGTTTTACTCGGGGACACATGTGCTTACGCATCACGACCCTCCTGCCACGGAACGACCGTGGCCGCTGAGTCCAAAGGAGGTGGGTTCCACATGCGTCACTACGAGGTGATGGTCATCCTCGACCCCGATCTCGAGGAGCGCGCTGTCTCCCCGTTGATCGAGAACTTCCTCTCCGTCGTCCGTGAGGGCAACGGAAAGGTTGAGAAGGTCGACACCTGGGGCCGTCGTCGTCTCTCTTACGAGATCAAGAAGAAGCCTGAGGGCATCTACTCGGTCATCGACCTGCAGGCAGAGCCCGCAGTCGTCAAGGAGCTCGACCGACAGATGAACCTGAACGAGTCGGTCCTCCGGACCAAGGTCCTCCGCCCCGAGACCCACTGAGCTTCTAGCTCAGAGGTCATCGGGTCCGAGTAGCAGCAAGCAGCCAGAAGCAATCCCCGCCGAGAGGTTCACCCATGGCAGGCGAGACCGTCATCACGGTCGTCGGCAATCTCGTCGACGACCCCGAGCTGCGCTTCACCCCGTCCGGTGCGGCGGTCGCGAAGTTCCGTGTCGCGTCCACTCCCCGCATCTTCGACCGTCAGACCAATGAGTGGAAGGACGGTGAGGGCCTGTTCCTCACCTGCTCGGTCTGGCGTCAGGCGGCGGAGAACGTCGCGGAGTCGCTCCAGCGAGGCATGCGCGTCGTCGTGCAGGGCCGGCTGAAGCAGCGGTCCTACGAAGACCGTGAGGGCGTCAAGCGCACGGTCTACGAGCTGGACGTCGAGGAAGTCGGCCCCAGCCTGAAGAGCGCCACGGCCAAGGTCACCAAGACCACGGGTCGCGGTGGCCAGGGCCAGGGCGGCCAGGGTGGATACGGCGGTGGCCAGCAGGGCGGCGGCAACTGGGGCGGCGGTCCCGGTGCCGGCGGCCAGCAGGGCGGCGGCGGTGCTCCCGCCGACGACCCGTGGGCCACCAGCGCGCCGGCCGGCGGCCAGCAAGGCGGGGGTCAGCAGGGCGGCGGAGGCAACTGGGGCGGAAGCTCCGGTGGCTCCGGCGGATCTGCTGGTTCCGGCGGCGGCTACTCGGACGAGCCGCCCTTCTAGGGCAGCTCGTACCCCCACTTCTTGATCACACAGGAGAAACACCATGGCGAAGCCGCCTGTGCGCAAGCCTAAGAAGAAGGTCTGCGCGTTCTGCAAGGACAAGACCCAGTACGTGGACTACAAGGACACGAACATGCTGCGGAAGTTCATTTCCGACCGTGGCAAGATCCGTGCCCGCCGCGTCACCGGCAACTGCACGCAGCACCAGCGTGACGTCGCCACGGCTGTCAAGAACAGCCGTGAGATGGCGCTGCTGCCCTACACGTCCACCGCGCGATAAGGGAAGGGTGACCGAATCATGAAGATCATCCTCACCCACGAGGTCTCCGGCCTCGGTGCTGCAGGCGACGTCGTTGACGTCAAGGACGGGTACGCCCGTAACTACCTGGTTCCGCGTGGCTTTGCCATCCGCTGGACCAAGGGTGGCGAGAAGGACGTGGCGCAGATCCGCCGCGCCCGCAAGATCCACGAGATCGCGACGATCGAGCAGGCCAACGAGATCAAGGCCAAGCTCGAGGCCGTCAAGGTTCGTCTGGCTGTTCGCTCCGGCGACGCCGGCCGTCTCTTCGGCTCCGTCACCCCGGCCGACATCGCTTCGGCGATCAAGGCTGCCGGTGGTCCGGACGTCGACAAGCGTCGCGTTGAGCTCGGCTCGGCGATCAAGACGCTCGGCGGACACCAGGTGTCCGTGCGTCTGCACCCCGAGGTCGCTGCGAAGCTCGGCATCGAGGTCGTTGCTGCCTAAGGGCACAGCTCATCAGAGCTAGGTGAAGGGCCGCACCCCACGGGTGCGGCCCTTCGTCGTTCCCGGATTTCTTGCGGATGGGTCTGTTTCACGTGAAACAGACCCGTCGGCCGTTGCTCGGCCTCGTCGCGGAGGTCCCTCAGCGGGTCGCGCCGGTGACGATCCACCGTCCCGAGCGGGCGCGCAGCCAGAGCGTCACCAGCCGGACGGTCATCATCAAGGTCATCGCCCACCAGAGAGCCGTGAGGCCACCGCCGAACGTGGGGACCAGGAGAGCGACCGGAGCGAACACGGCGAGGGTCAACAGCATCGCCCAGGCGAGATAGCGGCCGTCCCCGGCTCCCATCAGAACGCCGTCCAGGACGAAGACCACTCCGGCGATCGGTTGCGAGAGCGCCACCACGAGCAGGGCGGGGAGCAGTGTGTCCTGTACGGACTCGTCGCTGGTGAAGAGTGGGATGAACAGGGGCCGCGCGACCACGATCAGTACGCCGAGCACCACGCCGGACATGATTCCCCACTGGACCATGCGGCGGCATGCCTCGCGTGCGCCCTTGGCGTCGTTCGCGCCGAGATAGCGCCCGATGATGGCCTGTCCCGCGATGGCGATGGCGTCGAGGGCGAAGGCCGTGAGGCTCCACAGCGAAAGGATGATCTGGTGGGCGGCGATGTCCGTGTCGCCGAGACGGGCCGCGACGGCGGTGGCGATCATCAGGACTGAGCGCAGCGACAGCGTACGGACCAGCAGGGGCACACCCGCTTGTGCGCTGGCTCTGATGCCTGCGGCGTCCGGGCGCAGGGAAGCTCCGTGGCGCCTGGCGCCGCGTACGACCACGACGAGATAGGCGGCGGCCATGCCGACCTGGGCGATCACGGTTCCCCAGGCGGATCCGGCGATGCCGAGGCCAGCGCCGTAGACGAGTACCGCGTTGAGCACGCCGTTGGCGGCGAAACCGCCGATGGCGACATAGAGCGGCGTCCTGGTGTCCTGGAGGCCGCGCAGTACACCCGTCGCCGCGAGGACGACCAGCATGGCGGGGATGCCGAGGCTGGAGATGCGCAGATACGTGGTCGCGTAGGGAGCCGCGGTATCGGAGGCGCCGAACACGTCCACGAGCCAGGGTGCCGAAGGGAGCGCGACGGCGACGACGGCGGCCCCGAGCAGCAGCGCCAGCCAGATCCCGTCCATGCCCTGGCGGATCGCGGACGGCAGGTCCCCCGCGCCGACCCGGCGGGCCACGGCCGCCGTGGTGGCGTACGCGAGGAAGACGAAGACACTCACGGAGGTCATGAGCAAGGCTGCGGCGACGCCCAGACCGGCCAGCTGGGGCGTCCCGAGGTGGCCGACGATGGCGCTGTCGACCATCACGAAAAGGGGCTCGGCGACGAGTGCGCCGAAGGCGGGAACGGCGAGGGCGATGATCTCGCGGTCGTGCCGTCGGCGGCTGAGAGCGGTCGTCGCGGGGGCCTTGGTCATGGGGGCCAATCTAATCTTCCACAGGTAAGAGATGCAATGCCGCTGCACTCCTTACTTTCGTCACCGTCCGGAGTTCGGCTGTGCACCGTTTGCCGTGATCTTGATCTGAGGGCAAAAGAATTTCTCCCCCACAAGCGGTGGATGGAGAAACGCCAGGTCAGGGCGCTGGTGCGTGGGGCGGTATGAGTTTGTCCACAGTGCTGTCCCCCGCTCCGTGCACAGGTTCCGAGGAGTTCTCCACAGCATCTGGCCCGTCGTCCACATGCCCTGTGGATAACCAGATTGGCTGACGGTGCTGAGCGGCCTACCGTGGTCCGGCGCCCGCACTCCGTCATGGCCTTGGAAACCTGCAGAACTCTTCGTGCCGGAACCGGAGTCGGGCGTCTTGTTTGTCGGTGCCGTGCCGTAAGAAAGAGTGGCACGGCTAGGTCCGCGAAGCGGACGGGAGGAGGTGGCCGGGTGAGTATCCCCGAGCCTTTGGACGACCCCTGGGCCGACACCGGTCCCAGCGACCGTCTGCCCGTCTCCCGTAAGCGACGCGGTGACGGCAAGGGACGCGACGATCAGCACGACCGGGGTCGCGAGGACAGCTGGGACGGTGGCTCGCCCGGCTTCGAGCGCGTACCTCCGCAGGATCTCGACGCCGAGCAGTCGGTGCTGGGCGGCATGCTGCTGTCCAAGGACGCCATCGCCGACGTCGTGGAGATCATCAAGGGCCACGACTTCTACCGTCCGGCCCACGAGACCGTCTACACGGCGATCCTCGACCTCTACGCCAAGGGCGAGCCGGCCGACCCGATCACCGTGGCGGCCGAGCTGGTCAAGCGCGGCGAGATCACCAAGGTCGGCGGGGCCCCGTATCTGCACACCCTCGTCCAGTCCGTCCCGACCGCGGCGAACGCCTCGTACTACGCGGAGATCGTCCACGAGCGGGCCGTGCTGCGGCGCCTCGTCGAGGCCGGCACGAAGATCACGCAGATGGGATACGCGGCGGACGGGGACGTCGACGAGATCGTCAACTCCGCCCAGGCCGAGATCTACGCCGTCACCGAGCAGCGCACCAGCGAGGACTACCTGCCGCTCGGCGACATCATGGAGGGCGCTCTCGACGAGATCGAGGCGATCGGCTCGCGAAGCGGCGAGATGACCGGTGTGCCCACCGGCTTCACCGACCTCGACGCCCTCACGAACGGCCTGCACCCCGGCCAGATGATCGTCATCGCGGCCCGTCCCGCCATGGGTAAGTCCACGCTCGCCCTGGACTTCGCGCGCGCGTGCTCGATCAAGAGCAACCTGCCGAGCGTGATCTTCTCCCTGGAAATGGGCCGGAACGAGATCGCGATGCGACTCCTGTCGGCCGAGGCCCGGGTGGCGCTCCACCACATGCGCTCCGGCACGATGACGGACGAGGACTGGACACGCCTGGCCCGCCGGATGCCGGACGTCTCGGCCGCCCCGCTCTACATCGACGACTCGCCGAACCTCTCCATGATGGAGATCCGGGCGAAATGCAGGCGCCTCAAGCAGCGCAACGACCTCAAGCTCGTGGTCATCGACTATCTGCAGCTGATGCAGTCCGGTGGTTCCAAGCGGGCCGAGAGCCGCCAGCAGGAAGTCTCGGACATGTCCCGAAACCTCAAGCTGCTCGCCAAGGAGCTGGAGCTCCCGGTGATCGCGCTCTCCCAGCTGAACCGTGGCCCCGAGCAGCGTACGGACAAGAAGCCGATGGTCTCCGACCTGCGTGAATCGGGTTCCATCGAGCAGGACGCCGACATGGTGATCCTGCTGCACCGTGAGGACGCGTACGAGAAGGAGTCACCGCGCGCGGGCGAGGCGGACCTGATCGTGGCCAAGCACCGTAACGGTCCGACGGCGACGATCACGGTGGCCTTCCAGGGCCACTACTCGCGCTTCGTGGACATGGCACAGACCTGAGTCCGTGCCTGTAGGTTCTCGGGACACCGAGGTGAGAATCACAAGGGGTAGCAGCACTGCTCAGGCACGTACTGGTCGGCGACCGTGCCCGCCTTGGCCTGTGCGCCCACCAACTACCAGTAAAGCCCGTGGGGATGGGCGCCGCGCAAGAGGCCAGTGATCGTCACTGCGGAGGTTGAAACACCTCCGTCAGGCTTCGGGCGGAGACGGCGCTGCATGGTCTCACCAGGGAATCGGCCCGTCCTCGGCCAGAAAGGCGCCCGTCGGGCCGTCCTCGCCCACAGTCGCCAGGTCGACCGCGACGGCCGCGCCCTCCTCCGCCGTGCGTATCCCGGTGTGGCGGTTGAGGTCGGTCGCGCAGTAGCCGGGACTCACCGCGTTGACCAGGATCCCTTCGGCGCGCAGTTCATTGGCGTAGAGCACGGTGATCGCGTTCAGCGCGGTCTTCGAGGTGCAGTAAGGGAGGAGAACCGAGGAGTAGGCGGACCACGGGCTGCCCGGGTCGGCGAGGTGGGTGAGGGAGCCGAGTTCGCTGGACATGTTGACGATGCGTGCGGCGGCGGCGCGGCGTAGCAGGGGGAGCATGGCGTGGGTCACCGCGATGACGCCGAACACGTTGGTCTCGTAGACCTGCCGGACGGTGACGGCGGGGGTTTCACTCGGTTTTTGCGGTCCGGCGGCGATCGCGGCGTTGTTGACGAGGATGTCGAGGCGGCCGAACGTGGCGTCGATGTGCTTGGCGGCGGCCTGGACCGAGATCTCGTCGGTGACGTCCAGCGGTACGAACCGTACGTCGGCGCCGTCGGCGCGAAGCTCCTCGGCCGCCGCCTCGCCACGCTCGGCGTTGCGGGCGGCGATCAGCACGGTGATTCCGAGGGCTGCGAGCCTGCGCGCCGTTTCCTTGCCAATGCCCTTGTTCGCACCGGTGATCAGAGCAGTCTTCTGCGAAGTCGTCATGGCACCCAGCCTCCCCGCACCCCCGGGCGGCAGGGAAAGACCAGAAAACTCTGGATCTATAGTCCGCAGATATGAGTGAGCTAGAGGTGCGGGAGCTGAGGTACTTCATCGCGGTCGCCGAGGAACTGAACTTCAGCCGGGCCGCGCAACGCCTGGGGATGGCGCAGCCCCCGCTGTCGAAGGCGATCGCTCAGATGGAGTCCCGGCTCGGTGTACGCCTGCTGGAGCGCACCACCCGGCAGGTGAGGCTGACCACCGCCGGTCAGGTGCTGCTCGACCAGGCCCGGATCGCGGTCGACGCGGTGCACGCGGCGGCCCGGCGTGCACGCCGGGCCGGTCAGCCGACACCCCAACTCGTCGTGGCGGTCAAGCCGGGAGGCGATGCCGGGCTGCTGCGGGAGATCCTCGCCGCCTACCGGGGAACGGGTTCGCATCTGCCGCCGCCCGAAGTCGTCGTCGGCGGCAGCGGAGAGCCGATCGCCATGCTGCGGGACGGCCGTGCCGATGTAGCGCTGCTGCGCAGCCCGTTCGACGGGCAAGGGCTGGATTCCCAGACGCTCGTGGTCGAGCCGCGACTGGCCGTCCTCCCCGCCGCGCACCGCCTGGCCGGACGCCGGCGACTGCGGCTGACCGACCTCAAGGGCGAACCGATCCCACGCTGGAAAGGGGCCGCCCCCTCCACCACCGCCTACTACACAGGATGCGACGGAGCGGAAGCAGGCGATGGCCAGACGGGCTTGGCGCCGGCCGACACTCCTGAGGGGCCGCTCGTGGCCAGCGTCGAGCAACTCCTGGAGGTGGTCGGACTGGGCCAGGCAGTGGCGTTCCTGTCACTCTCCACCACCAAGCGGCACCAGCGCCCTGACATCGCATACCGGCCGGTCACCGGCCTCAGCCCCAGCGCGGTCATGGTCGCCTGGCCGGAGACCTCGCGATCCGCGGCCGTCGCCGCCTTCGTCCGAGCCGCCCACGACGTCGCCGCCCACCACCCCGACCACCTGACCGCACTGGCCTACTGACCGGGGCCACTCACCCCTCGCCATGACGATCACCGCAGGACCAATTTCAGACAACGACCAGCGCGAAGAAAGGCCGGACAGGTCAGGAATCGAGAAGCGCGGGCCCGGGAGCCGTGCCTAGCATGATCGTCATGGACATCACCATTCATACGAGCTTCCTCCCGCACGACGACCCGGACGCGTCCCTGGTCTTCTACCGCGACGTCCTCGGCTTCGAGGTCCGCAGCGATGTCGGGCAGGGCAAGATGCGCTGGATCACGGTCGGCCCCGTCGGCCAGCCCGGTACGTCCATCCTCCTTGCGCCGCCGGCCGCCGATCCCGGGGTCACCGAGGACGAGCGCCGCACCATCGCCGAGATGATGGCCAAGGGCACGTACGGCTGGATCCTGCTGGCCACCCGGGACCTCGACGGCACCTTCGAGAAGGTGCAGGCCGGTGACACGGAGGTGGTCCAGGAGCCGACCGAGCAGCCGTACGGCATCCGCGACTGTGCCTTCCGCGATCCCGCGGGCAACCTCATCCGCATCCAGGAAGTTCGCTGAGCCCTCCGGCGCACCATCGCGGTGGTGCCGCGATGCCCGGATGCCGCCGAGCAGGTGCTCGGCCCTCTCGTACCGGCCTGTCGACTACCGGCAGGCCGGTTGTTGCCATGGAGCACCTCGCCGGCTGCCTCACGCGGATGCCGGGTGCTCGCGGACATCGATGTGGAGGAGTTCTCTCATGTGTCATCCCTCGTGGGGACGCGCACGCGCCGCGGCTCAGCGTCTGAGCGACTTCGCGCGGCTGCGCCGCGTCCGGGATCGGATAGACCGGGAGTACGCGCAGCCGCTGGACGTCGAGGCGCTCGCCCGCGGTGCCGGCATGTCCGCCGGGCACCTCAGCCGCGAGTTCAGGCTGGCGTACGGGGAGTCGCCGTACGCGTACCTGATGACGCGTCGCATAGAGCGTGCGACAGCGCTGCTGCGCCGTGGCGACCTCGGCGTCACCGAGGTCTGCTCCGAGGTCGGCTGCTCGTCGCTGGGTACCTTCAGCACCCGCTTCACCGAGCTCGTCGGGGTGCCGCCGGCCGCTTACCGGTGCGGCGCGACAGGGGCTGTGGCGGGGATGCCGGCGTGCGTGGCGAGACAGGCGGCGAGACCGGTCAGGAATCAAGAAGCACCGGCCCCGGAGCCACAACTAGCGTGATGGTCATGGAATTCATCGAATCCGTCACTCTCGACGTGGCCGACCCCACGGCCGCCCACCACTTCTACAGCACCGCCTTCGGACTGGACGCGCAGATCCGTCTGCGCGCCTCGGAGGCGCCCACCACCGGCTTCCGGGGCTTCACGATGGCGCTCACGGTGTCCCAGCCGGCCGACGTCGACAGCCTGGTCGACGCCGCCGTCGCCGCGGGCGCCACGCCGCTGAAGCCCGCCGCGAAGTCGCTCTGGGGTTACGGCGGTGTCGTGCAGGCCCCGGACGGGACGATCTGGAAGGTCGCGACCTCCGCGAAGAAGGACACCGGTCCCGCCACCCGCCGGATCGACGAGATCGTGCTCCTGCTGGGAGTCGCGGACGTGATCGCGAGCAAGCGGTTCTACGTTGGCCAGGGGCTCGCCGTGGGGAAGAGCTTCGGCCGCGTGTACGTCGAGTTCGCCGCCGGGTCGAGTCCCGTCAAGCTGGCGCTGTACCGGCGCCGCGCCCTGGCCAAGGACGTCGGCGTCTCTCCCGACGGCACCGGCTCCCACCGCCTCATGATCGGCGGCGGTGCCGGGTCCTTCACCGACCCGGACGGGTTCGACTGGGAGGCCGTGTCGCCGGCCCGCACGGCCTGATGTCCGCTGTCCCACCCGCCCGGTTCGCAGCGGCCACGAGTCCGCGAAGCTGTTGGCCGCTGTGAACCGGCCGACGCCCGAAGGAGCCCGCCCACTTGGGGCCGGGCTCTCCGCGAAGTGATCTGGAGGAACCATGACAGGCGCGCCGCCGCGTGGACGTGAGGAGAGGCTGCGGGACACCCGCGCGAGACTGGAGAGCGACATCGATCTCTGGGTCGCGACGGCGGGTTCGGAGTCCGGCGTCCACCTCGTTCCGCTCTCGTACCTCTGGGACGGGACAGCGTTCCTCGTATCGACGCCGCGCTCCTCCGTCACCGGCCGCAATCTGCTCGCGGACCCCCGCGTACGACTCAGCCTCGGGCCGACCCGTGACGTGGTCGTCGTCGACGGCGCGGCGGAGCCGGTGGACATCGCCGGGCTCGCCCCCGGCACGGGCGACGCGTTCGCCGCCAAGACCGGTTTCGACCCGAGCGGGCTCGACGAGCCGTACCAGTACTTCCTGATCCGGCCGAGGCGTATCCAGGCATGGCGTGAGGCGAACGAGCTGCGGGGACGCGACCTCATGCGCGACGGCCGCTGGCTCGGCTGACCGCCGTACCGGAGGCGAAGGGCTACCGGATACCGAGCAGAGAGACCGGTGAGAGACCCGGCTCCGAGGATGAACCGGATTCAGGGTGGCCGCCCCGTCCGAACCCGTGCGCCGAACCAGGCCCCGACCGAGGGCCGGGGGCCGGCTGCCTGCCCGTGAGGGGCGCGGCGGTGACGTCGTGGTGTTCCCTCTCACCGGGGCCGGCAGTCCCGGGTTCCCGGGACTGCGTCCTTCCGACAGGAGCTGCACATGCGCTTCCTCCGTCTCGCCGCCTCCGCCACCCTCGCCGCAGCCCTGGTGGGTTCCGCCGCGGCGACCTCATCGGCGGCCAAGCCCCCGCCGAACGACAACTACCTCACCGACACCAAGTACGACGCCGTCTCCCTCGGCATGACCCAGCAGCAGGTCGAGGACTTGATCGGTCCGCAGCCCTCCTGTTCGGGCACTCCCGAGGGCCTGATGTGCTGGACGGCGAACCAATTCGTCGACCAGACCGCGACGTTCACTTTCAACGCCGACGACAGGCTGTACAAGAAGGAGAAGAGCTTCCCCTTCGCCTACGGCTGGTACACCTACGACCTGCCCCGGACCATGACGAAGGCTCAGTACGAGGAGCAGTTCGCGGTGGGCGACACCCTGGCCGAGGTCAACGCGATCATCGCGGGCACCGCCTGCACCGACATCTCGGTCGAGCACCCCAACTATCCGTCCTCCAGCGGGTGGAAGACCCTGATCGAGTGCACCGGGACCATCGATGAGTCGTATCCGACGATCGACTTCTTCTTCACCGACGGCCGGCTGACGGAGAAGACCTACTCCTCCCGCGACGACATGCGCTGACCCGGACGTACGCCTCGCCGGCCTCCGTCGGCCGTGCCCGCGGCGCCACGCCGCCGCTCCGCGGTCCGTGGCGCCGTGGCGGTTGCGGTGTCAGGCGGCGAAGCCCAGGGCCAGGGCGCCGACCACCGGGGCCATGTACACCAGCGGGAAAGGGACATGGGCGTACGAACGGGCCCGGATCACGGTGATGACGGCGCCGGTGAAGTACAGCACCAGGCCGAAGCCGGCCAGAACGCCGACAGCCGGTACGAGCAGGCCGGCCAGGAGGCCCAGCGCCCCTGCGGCCTTTGCCGTGCCGAGCCAGGGCCACCACGACCGGGGAACGCCGTAATCGGCCAGCGGCTCCACGACCCACGCGGCGCGGCGGAAGACCGAGACGGCGGAGAATCCGGCCATCACGGCGGCCAGGACAGTGACGACGACGTATGTGGTGGACATCAGGAGTGCTCCCATCGGGGGGCCGGGCGTTCCGGCCGGTTCGGGTCCGTCACTTCCATGACCCGGCGGGACGGGAGAATGTGACCGGTGGGCGGCATCCATGTGTGACCGGTGGTTGGCACCATGTCCGAGCACCCCCGATGGGCGGGCGATGTGGTGTCAGCGGGGGACGATCTGGTTGACCACGGTCTCCACCAGAGCGTCGAGCTCGATGTCGGGCAGGGCCCCGGGCAGTGTGAAGTGCTCCAGGAGCACGCCGGTCATGGCCAGGTAGAGCACGAGGAACGTGTCGTCGTCGCCCGGCAGGCCCGCGTTCCGGTGGAATTCGGCGTTCCCGTCGAACTCCGCGCGCACCGCCCGTGTCAGCTGGACGCGGAGAGCGGGCCGGCGCGTGGCCTCCAGGCGCAGTTCGAGCATGGCCAGGTAGCCGGTGCGGTCGTCCGTCATGCGCTGGACCAGCCATCGCATCAGGGAAGTGACCAGCTCGCGTGAGGGAGCGGGGCGCAGTGCCTCTTCGACCATGGCCGGGTCCGGCGTCATGCGGCTGTTGATACGCGCGCCCGCCTGCATGAACAGGTCGTCCCGGCTGGCGAAGTAGTTGGAGGACGTGCCCACGGGTACACCCGCCCGGGCATCCACGGCGCGGAAGGTGAGTCCGCGGGCTCCTTCGTCCGCCAGCACCTCGATGGCGGCGTCGGTGAGCGCTGTCCTGCGTTCCGGATTCCTGGCCATGGGCCTCTCCCGTCGGGTTCGCCCCTCCGACAAAGGGGCTTGCTTAACCACTACATGTGAAGCACTATAGATGACGTGGTTGCGGCGCGGGGACACGGCGCCGCGACGACGGACGTGATCATTGGCCACTTGGCCTACGGGGAACGGGGACTACATGCGCAAGCTCACCTACTTCATCGCCTGCTCGATCGACGGTTTCATCGGGGACCCGAGTGGCGACGCAGCATCGATGTACCCCTTCGTCGACGAGGAGCTCCTCGCCTTCCTCAAGGCGGAGTATCCGGAGACCGTCCCGGCCGCGGGCCGGGAGGCTCTGGGGTTCCACGACGCGAAGCACCAGCACTTCGACACGGTGATCCAGGGGCGCGCCAGCTACCAGCTGGCTCTGGACACCGGCATCACCAGCCCGTACGCCCACCTCCGCGAGCTCGTCGCCTCCAGCACGCTGAAGGAATCACCGGACGCGCATGTGGAGCTGGTCTCCGGGGACCTGGTCGGGCGCATCCGGGAGCTCAAGGCGGAGAGCGGTGACCTGGGGATCTGGCTCTGCGGTGGATCCACGCTGGCGGGCGAGCTGATCGACGAGGTCGACGAGCTCGTGATCAAGACCTATCCGCTGGTGTACGGCTCCGGCATGCCGATGTTCGGCTCGGACTTCAGCCCCACCGAATTCACCCTCGACGACGTGCGTACCTTCGGCAACGGTGTGCTGGTCAGGACGTACACCCGCAAGCGCTGAGTCGCCGGCCGGCGGGTCCCTGCGGTGCCGGGGCGGATGCCCACTTCAGCGCCCCGCGAAAACGGCTCGCCAGGCGGCTTCCGCCCGGGTAGTCCTTGACCATGACTTCCCCCAATGAAGAGTTGCTCCCGAATACGCGACGTGCCCTGCTGCACCGCATCGCGACGGCTCAGTCCGAAGGCCGTACGCCCTCGTTCGTCGCGGCGGTGCAGCGGGAGGGCCGGACCGTCTGGGACGGGGCGCGCAGCTGTGTCGAGGGCCATGCCCCCGATACGGATACGCAGTTCAGAATCGGCTCCCTCACCAAGACGTTCACCGCCGTCCTGGTGCTCCGGCTGAGGGACGAGGGTCTGTTGGATCTGGACGACGCCCTGGAGAAGCACCTTCCCGGTACGGGCGTGGGCGACGTGACCGTCTTCCAGCTTCTCGGGCACAGCGCGGGCCTGGCCGCCGAGTCGCCCGCTCCCTGGTGGGAGAGGACGCCCGGGACCGTCCGTCCCGGGCTTGCCGACGTCCTCGGCGACCAGCCGCAGACACAGCCGGCAGGCCGGGGCCATCACTACTCCAACCCCGGCTACACCCTGCTTGGCGCGCTCGTCGAAGCGGTACGAGGGGCCTCCTGGGAAGAGGTGCTGCGCCGGGAGATCCTGGAACCGCTGGGGATGCACCGTACGAGTGCGCAGCCGGTGGCGCCGCACGCAGGCGGCTGGGCCGTGCACCCCTGGGCGGACGTCATGCTTCCCGAACCGACCGAGGACCTCGGCCTGATGGCTCCGGCCGGCCAGCTCTGGTCGACGGCGGCCGACCTCCTCCGCTTCGCGGCGTTCCTGGCCGAGGGGGACGAGAGGGTCCTCGGCGAAGCGTCCGTGCGGGAGATGCGGGTGCCGGCGGCCTTGCCCCCTGCAGGAGAGTGGGACGGTGCCTACGGCCTCGGTCTGCAGGTCGTGCGCAGGGACGGCCGGACGCTCGTCGGTCACACGGGTTCGCTGCCGGGATTCCTGGCCGCGCTGTGGTTCTGCGTGGAGGACGGCCTTGCCGCCGTCGCGCTCACCAATGCCACGTCCGGGCCGCCCACGGCCACCGTTGCCGCCGATCTCGTGCAGATCGTCGCCGATGCGGAGCCCCGCATCCCGGCGCCGTGGCGTCCGCTGCCCGAAGTCGACACGGAACTACTGGCGCTGACCGGTCCCTGGTACTGGGGAACCCATGCCTACGTCCTGAAGCTGGTCGCCGACCGTGGCGTGGAGCTCCTGCCCCTGCGCAACGGTGGCCGCAGTGCCCGCTTCCTGGCCCGGCCGGACGGTACATGGACGGGCCTCGACGGGTACTACGCGGGGGAGACCCTCCGTGTCGTGCGGAACGGCGACGGCGCGGTGGACCACCTCGACCTGGGTTCCTTCGTCTTCACGCGTGAACCGTACGACCCGGGTACGGCCATCCCCGGTGGCGTGGACGCCGAGGGCTGGCGAGGACTCGCGCCCTGAGTCCCCCAGCGGCTCGTTTCACGTGAAACACCAGAACGGCGCGCCCTCGTTCAGGCTGTCAGTTCGCGCTCCAGCGGGGTGTGGAAGCGCGGCGTGATGCGGCTCTCGCCCACCCACTCCGCCAGCCGGGACGCCTCCGCCTCGATCGCGGTCGAGGCGTCCCGGCCGACGTCGGAGAGCAGGCGCCAGACGAGCTCTCCGTCGGCGCGCTGGGCCCAGCCGCCGACGATGCTGCCGTTCCACCAGACCGTGGGGCCGGCGTTGCCCGATCGGTCGAACAGCGCGGCGCGATGCCCGGACGGAAGATGGAAGCCCCGGTCCGCCCAGCCCATCGCGCTCGGATCGAGAGCCGGCAGCAGTGCGGCCCAGGGCTCCAGCGCGGGTTCGGGGGAGCTGTCGCCCGGTGCGACCCAACCGCTTGTGCCGTCGTCGAGCCGCACTTCCTCGGCCCCGGCTGCCACCAGTGCCTTGCGGGCCTGGCCGAGGCTCCAGCCGGTCCACCACTTGAGGTCGGCTTCGGTCGCGGGGCCGTACGAACGGAGCCAGCGCACGGCCAGTTCGGTCTGCGCCTCGGCCGTGGCACGTGTGGGCCATGGGTCCGATGCCGTCCAGCGGAACTGACTGGACGTCCAGGAGCCCCGTGGCCTGTCGCGGCGGATGTGTCCTTCGGCGGCCATGATGCGGATGATCCGGGAGGCGACGCCCTGGACCGTCTCGTACTTCTTGCCGGGGAAAACGGTGATCTTCGTCCGGAGGGCCGGTACCGCGGCGGAGAGTTCGCTGCCGGTCGCCCGGCCACGCGCCGCCAGCGCGGTGAGGGTCTCTCGCTCGGCCTCGGCGAGCCAGTTCTCGTCCAACCCGTGGCCGTCCTCCTCGAAGTGCTTGAGGAGCGTGCGACGTTCCTTTGCTGCCACGGCCCGTGCGTTCGACGCGTCCACCCAGGGGGCGAGTTCCCTGGACACGGTGAAGAGCGTGTTGCGCATGGACAGCAGTCGGACCAGCGAGACGTCCTCGTAGAGAGCCTGTTCCACTGGCTCGACGCCGGCCTTCGACAGCCGTGCGCACGCGGAGAGGAAGACGGTGGCGGCGTCGGTGGCGTGCAGGGCGACGACGGCATCGGCCACCGCCACCACGGAGTCGGCACGCGCCGACGGGGCGAGTCGATGGCGCCGTCCGAGTCTGATGCGGCGCTGTTCGTCCGTGATGTGCTGCAACACATGCCCTCCGGGTCTGCCGATCCTGGTCCCGCTTCGGTTCTCTCGGATGTGCGGCGCCGGGTTCAGAGCGTGAGCTTGAACCCGACGTGGCTGGCGGTGAAGCCGAGGCGCTCGTAGAAGCGTCGCGCGTCGGTGCGCGTGGCGTCGGACGTCAGCTGGACCAACTGGCACTCCTGGCGGCGGGATTCGTCCACGGCCCACTGGATCATCTGCGTGCCGAGTCCACTGCTGCGTTCGTCGGCGTGAATGCGGACGCCCTCGATGATCGAGCGTGTCGAGCCGCGCCGGGACAGACCGGGGATGATCGACAGCTGGAGTGTCCCGACGACGCGTTCCTCGCGCACCGCGACGACGAGGTGCTGGTTGGGATCATCGGCAAGCCGCTGGAAAGCGGCGTTGTACGGGGTGAGGTCGTCCGGCGACTCACGCTGTGCGCCCAGCGGATCGTCGGCCAGCATGGCCACGACGGCGGGAAGGTCGGAGAGCGCGGCAGGGCGTATCGCAAGATCGTTCATGCTCGGCAGAATACGCAGCTCGCAAGGGCTATGCGGGAACCTTCAGCTCTTCCACAGCGGTGACCAGCGGGGCCAGCTCGGGGTTACGCGCGGCCTCGTCGAGTGCGGCCCGAAGCGCGGTGTCATTGGTCGGCCGGGCCTCGGCGAGCAGGGCGAGTCCGGCGTCGGTGACGTCGGTGTAGATGCCACGGCGGTCCGTGTCGCAGAGGTACCGGGTCAGCAGTCCTCGGTCCTCGAGGCGGGTGACCAGTCGGGTGGTGGCGCTCTGGCTCAGTACGACGGCGTCGGCGACCTGCTTCATCTGGAGGTGACCACCGGGGCCGCTGTGCTGCCTGCTCAGGACGTCGAGCAGCGAATACTCTCGGACGCTGAGGTCATGACCCGCCTGCAGGGCGCGCTCGATATGGGACTCGATCTTCCCGTGGAGCAGGGAGAGGGCGCACCAGCCCTGGGAGAGGGCAGTCAGGGCGGGGTCTGTGGCTGTCATGGTCTCTCCTCCGTGTGGAGCCTCGTCCCTCCAGGATAGGGCACGCCTGCAATAGTCCGCGTCTGCAATTAGTCGGCCCTGCCGCGTGGCCGACGGGGCCCGGGGTCCCGCCATCGGCTCCCTTCAGCCCGTCGCGACGGTCAGGGGAGCGAACCGGCGGGTCCAGTCACCCGGCAGTTCCGGGCTGCGCGAGGTCATGATCGCCCTGTCGAAGCTCTGCTCCAGGCCACGCTCGCCCAGCCAGCCGAGCAGTTCGCGGTGGCGTGCGTCGATATCGGTGCTCAGAGGGCGGTCCGTCGTCGCGGCGAGCGAGGTGACGAGGGCCTGTGCCGTGGCGGTGTCCCGGGCGATCAGTGGGCCGAGGGTGTGGATGGTCCCGCTCGGCCAGAGCGCCGCGTACCCGACGAGTTCGCCACCGTCCTCCGCGACCAGGAGCCGGTCGGAGAAGGCCGGCAGCCGCGTGATGATGTGGGTCCGGTCGGCGCCGAACGCATCGGTGTCCAGGCGGATGATGCCGTGGAGATCGTCGGCCGTGGCCGGGCGGGTGGTCACCGAGGTGCCACCGGGGGACTCGCCGTCGTTCCGGAAGTGGCCGGTGACACGGGTGGACCACCCCGCCAGGATGAAGCCGAGCTGCTCGTAGAGCGGCTGGCCCTGCGGGGTGGCGGACAGCGAGAGCGGAGTATCCCCCGCCGTCTCCATCACGAATCGCATCAACCGCCGGGCCACTCCCTGCCGCGCATACCGCTCGGCGACGAGCACCACGCCGATGGCGGCCAGGTCCGTTCCGTACGACGTCAGCACACAGGCGGCGGCCAGACCCTTGCCCTCGGGGTCGTCGATGCCGTAGCCCGTCCCCGCGGACAGGAGCAGGCCCCACCGGTGCTCGTCGCGCGGCCACGCGCGGTCCTCACTCAGGTCGGCGCAGGGGACCAGGTCTCCCCGGTTGAGGCGCCGGATGGGCAGTTCGGCGAGGGGGCGAGGCAGTGGGCTGTGCATAGGGCTCAGGCTGTCCGACGCAGTGATCGTTCGTCCACCGCTTTAGCGGATCTGGCCGAGACACGCAGGCGCCGCCCCCGCCGGGTCAGCCCCCAGGGCTTGAGCACCGAGACGGCCGTGACGAACAGATAGGTGGCGGTGGCCACCGCGGGGCCGACCACCAGATCGACGTCGATGACGCCTCCCGCCGCCGCCTCGTTGATCCCGGGGCGCAGCGAGAAGATCGACAGGGCGGTGGTGACCAGGGTGATCCAGAACTTCGCCCAGACCCAGCGGTGCCTGGCCAGCCCCCACGGGGTGCCGAGCGCCAGCACCAGACCGGTGAGGAGCGACAGGAGGGCCACCGGCACGACCAGCCAGTCGCCGAAGATCTTCATGGCGCGAGTGGCGGCCTGGGCGGTGGCGGTGTCGTCCGTGAGCACGGCGGCGAGGCCGAGCGTCAGCAGGCCGATGGTGAGGCCCAGCCAGCTCACGGAGACGGCGACATGCGCGACGAGAAGACTTCTTCGGGCGGGTCGTTTGAGTGGTTTCACGTGAAACACGCTGTCAAGCGTGGGGCGATCGGTCGTCTGACGGCGGGAGTATCCGCGTGTACTGGCCTGGGCGTACGAGGCTGCCGCGGAGTGCCGCGCCCATAGCGCCACGAGGCAGGAGGTGCGTAGGGGAACACGCGCTCTGATACCCGGACTTCCCAGTATTTGTCCGATGCGTGGCGAGTTGCTGGCACACTGCGACAAGGAGAGCCGCACGCAGGGGACGCGTGGGGTGTGGGCACGTCACGACCATTTGATGCTTGAGGCGAGGCACTTCTATGGACGTTCCGGTCACCACACCGGCCGATATCTCAGATTCCACGGCTCCGTCCGCGTCAGCCGATGTGACCCTGATCCACCGCACGCTCGCGGAGGTGGGCCCGGTGGCGGACCACGCCACCTCCTACTTCTACGCGTTGCTGTTCATCCGGCAGCCGGATCTGCGCGCCCTGTTCCCGCCGGCGATGGACACACAGCGGGACCGCCTCTTCCGGGCGCTCCTCGCGGCAGCCGACCGGATCGACGACCCGGAAGCGCTCACCGAGTACCTCGAAGGGCTCGGCCGCGGTCACCGTAAGTACGGCACGCGCCCCACCCACTATCCGGCGTTCGGGGAGGCGCTGCTCGGCGCGCTGGCCCGCTACGCGCCGACCACCTGGAACGGTGAGGCGGAAGCGGCCTGGGTGCGGGCCTACACCAGGATCTCGCAGATCATGATCGACGCGGCGGCGGACGACGAGGGGAAGGCCCCGGCGCTCTGGCAGGCGGAGGTGGTCTCCCATGAGCTCAGAACCCCCCACATCGCGGTCCTCACCGTCCGCCCCGACCAGGCGTACCCCTTCGTGGCCGGGCAGTACACGACTCTGGAGACCCCTTGGTGGCCGCATGTCTGGCGGCACTACTCCTTCGCCTCGGCGCCGCGACGCGACGGGCTGCTCTCGTTCCACGTCAAGGCGGTGCCCGCGGGCTGGGTCTCCAGCGCTCTGGTGCACCGCGCCCGCCCCGGCGACATTCTGCGGTTAGGAGCCCCGGCGGGTTCGATGACGGTCGATCACACCACCCACAACGGTCTTCTCTGCCTCGGTGGCGGCACGGGCATCGCGCCCATCAGGGCTCTGGTCGAGGATGTCGCCGAACACGGTGACCGGCGGCCCGTCGACGTCTTCTACGGCGCTCGCACGGACGGTGACCTCTACGACCTCGACACGATGATGCGTCTCCAGCAGACCTACTCGTGGCTCACCGTCCACCCCGTGGTGAGTGGAGGGCCCGGGAACGGCGCGGAGGGCCGGCTGCCCGACGCCGTACGGGAACGGGGGCCCTGGAAGGGGTACGAGGCATACCTGTCCGGCCCCCCTGGCATGATCCGCAGCAGCGTGGACGTACTCCGGGGCATCGGAATGCCGGCCGAGCGCATACGGCACGACGCCCTCGACGAACTGTCCGTGCCCACGCCCGGCTGATGGCGCCGTTTCAGCCCAGATCGGATGCGTGCATCGCCCGGACGCCCTCGATATTGCCGTCCAGGTAGTGCCGCAGCGACAGCGGTACGAGATGGACCGCGGCGATTCCGATCCGGCTGAAGGGCACCCGTACGATCTCGTACTCCCCACAGGGATCGTCGATCTCCGGTCCGTGCCGTCGTGAGAGGTCCATCGACTCCAGTCGGCAGACGAAGAAGTGCTGAACCTTGACGCCCTTCACTCCACCGCCCGCGATGTGTTCCACGGTGTCGACGAAGCAGGGCACGACATCGGTGATCTTGGCGCCGAGTTCTTCGTCGATCTCGCGGTGCAGGGCGTCGACGACGGTGTCGTCCTCCGGTTCGACCCCGCCACCCGGCGTGAGCCAGTACGGATCCACCCCCGGCTTGGTCCGCTTGATGAGGATGAGGTCGTCGCCGTCGAGCAGGATGGCGCGTGCGGTGCGCTTGACCACAGGTCGTTCGGTCATGGCAAGAGAGTGGCCCGTGGAAGGCGATCTGAAACTCTCCGGCGCCCACAGGTCACCAGTCGACGGCAGCGCGCACCAGCCACTCGTGAGCCCGCGCGATGTGCGGCAGCGCGAGTGTGCCGGTGCGCGCTGCGAGGAAGTACGTACGCAGCGGGGGCACCGGAGGGTCGAGCAGCGCCACGACCTCCCCCCGTTCCAGCGCCCGCTCGCACAGATAACGCGGCAGCACGGCGAGACCGGCACCCGCCGCCGCGCACTCCAGGACCGCCCGCAGATCCGGAGTGATCACGGTCGCGGACGCCGCCGGCCGGCTGTCGAAGACGGCGGCCCAGTAGCGGGAGACGAAGGGCAGGCTCTCGTGGACCTCGACCACCGGCAGCTGTTCCAGCACCACCGGTCCTCCGTGGCGCAGTGTCCCGGGCCCCAGACGGCCGGCCCAGCGCGGCGCAGCCACCAGCACGTGCTCCTCGTCGCAGAGGGTCGTCGAGGTGAGCAGCCCGCCGCGCGGCCGTGCCGTCGTGATGGCCAGGTCGTGATGGCCGGCGGCCAGCCCCTCCATCGTCTCCTCGGCGTTGGCGCTGAACGAACTGCGCAGCGCGAGCCCCTGCGAGAGCAGCGGGGTGAGTGCGGGCAGGGCGCGTACGGAGGTGAACTCCGGGGGCCCTGCCAGGTGGAGGGTGCGTATCCCCGTCTCCTCGTCGAGCCCGGCCTCGGCGATTTCGACGAGCGCGTCCAGATGGGGAGCGGCCCGGTGCGCCAGCTCGTCGCCGATGCTGGTCGGGGTGACACCACGGGCCCGGCGCAGGAAGAGGGGGCGGCCGAGCTGCCGCTCCAGAGTCCGTATCTGTGAGGTGACGGCGGGCTGCGACAGCCCCAGCAGGGCGGCGGCCCGGGTGAACGACCCCGCACGGTGCACGGTGACGAAGGTGCGCAGCAGAGCCAGGTCCATGCCCCGCCTCCTCCCACGCTCACGACGCTTCGGACCCGGACAACTATAAATATGTCGATAGGTCTCTGCCGCTACTGTGATTGGACACTGACGCAGAGTCAACTAGCCTTGTGCACGCGGTTCTTCGCGCGTGGAACCGGGGCGGTCCGAGCCACGAGGGGGGAGGCTCGGACCGCCTTCATCCGTAGAGACCCCTGCTGAGCAGGGTGTTTACCGGGATGCCTCGTCGAGCGCGCGTTCCACGTCGGCGAGCAGGTCCTCGGGGTCCTCGGCCCCGACCGAGAACCGGATGAAGCCCTCAGGAACGGCGTCGCCGCCCCAGCGGGCCCGGCGCTCCGCGGTGGAACGCACGCCGCCGAAGCTCGTCGCGTCGTCGACCAGCCGCAGCCCGGAGAGGAAGCGTTCCGCCGTCTCCTGGTCGGCCAGTACGAACGACACCACCGAGCCGAAGCGCTTCATCTGCCGCACGGCGGCCGGGTACGAAGGGTCGCTCGGCAGCCCGGGGTAGCGCAGGCCGCTCACATCGGTGCGCTTGGCCAGCGTCTCGGCGAGCGTGAGCGCGGTCGCGCACTGCCGGTCGATCCGCAGCTGGAGCGTGGCCAGCGAACGGTGCGCGAGCCATGCCTCCATCGGCCCCGGAATCGCCCCGACGACCTTGCGCCAGCGCCGGACACCTGCCGTCAGCTGAGGATCGCGGCAGGTCACGTGGCCGAGCAGGATGTCGCCGTGCCCCGTCATTCCCTTGGTGTCGCTGGCCACCGAGAAGTCGGCGCCCAGCTCCAGCGGGCGCTGGCCGATGGGTGTGGCCAGTGTGTTGTCGACGGCGACCAGGGCGCCCGCCAGGTGCGCGGCCTCCACGAGCCTGCGCACGTCACAGACGTCGAGGCCGGGGTTGGACGGCGTCTCGATCCACAGCAGCTTGGCTCCTTCCAGAGCGGCCAGCTGCGCGTCGCCGGCGGTCGGCGCGGTCCGCACCTCGACGCCGTACGCCTCCAGCTGCTCACGGACCAGCGGCAGCGCCTGGTATCCGTCGTCCGGCAGTACCACCGTGTCGCCCGTGCGCGTCTGCGACAGCAGTACGGCGGTGACCGCCGCCATTCCTGAGGCGAACACCGTCGTCTCGACCGGCTCCCCGGGCGCTTCCAGCTCGCTGATCGCCCGTTCCAGATGCGTCCACGTCGGGTTGGTCTCCCGGCCGTAGGTGTACGGGCCGACCGGTTCGCCGGACAGATGGAAGTGCGCGGCGAAAACCGGTCCGGGAAGAGTGGGTTCGTACTGCGCGGGTTCGGGCAGCCCGGCCCGTACCGCCCGTGTCCCGTCGCCCATGGTGCTCATGCTGCTCCCTCGCTTCTCTCCCCGGTTCGCCACCGGTCCGGTCTGCACTGTTTCAGAAGGCCCGGATCAGTCCTCGTCGGGGAGTACGACGTTCAGTGCCCAGGAGACGACGGAGATGATCAGGCCACCGACGACGGCGGTCCAGAAGCCGTCGACATGGAAGCTCAGATTGAACAGGTCGGCCAGCCACGAGGTGAGCATCAGCATCAGGGCGTTGACCACCAGAGTGATCAACCCCAGCGTCAGGATGAACAGCGGGAGCGTCAGCAGCTTCACCACCGGCTTGACGACGAAGTTCACCAGCCCGAAGAGAAGGGCGACCACTATCAGCGTGAGCACCTTGTTCCAGGTGTCGTCGCCGGTGAGCGTGATGTCGTTGAGCAGCCAGATGGCTACGGCCAGCGCACCTGCGTTGGCGATCGTCTTGACTACGAAATTCTTCATGTGTCTGATCGTGGCAGACATGATCGATGGCCGATACCGGCTGTATGGAACAAGGGGCGGACAGGCGATGAAGGCATTCAGGCTGGACGAACTGGAGGCGGAGCGGGCCGCCAACGACGGTGCCTATCTCCAGTTCGTGCGGGAACGCAACATGTCCGTCGGCCTGTACGCCCTGGACGCCGGCCAGCTCGACCCGCAGCAGCCGCACGCCCAGGACGAGGTCTACTTCGTCGTGAGCGGCCGTGCGGCGATCACGGTCGGCATGGAGACGACCCAGGTGGGCAGGGGCAGCGTCGTGTACGTACCGGCCGGAGTGGCCCACAAGTTCCACCACATCACCGAGGACCTGCGGGTGATGGTCGTCTTCTCTCCGCCGGAGAGCTGAGCCGGGCAGGCCCTAGGTCGGACACTCCCTAGGGGATCGTTCAGGGGAGTTCAAGGGATCCGGAGCGTCCGCCGGCCACCCCCGCGCCTCTAGCATCGAAGCAGGAACCCAAGGAGACGAGGTAAGGACGATGGCCGTGCAGGAGATATTCGCGGGGATGCCCTGGTGGGTGAAGTGGGTCGCGGTGCCCGTCATCGCGATCGTCGTGTTCGGCAGCCTGATCGCCAGCGTGGTGGGCTTCGTCATCGGCCTGCTGTTCAAGGTGCTGGTCTTCGCCGTTCTGGTCGGTGGTCTGGTCTTCGTCGTACGGAAGTTCCTGTCCTCGTCCTCCTCGGGTCGTGACTGGTAGTGACGGGCGTCCGGGGCGATTAGGCCAGCTGAGCTAAGTCCCGGACGAAAAGGCATGCCGGGCGTACGGTGCCGATACAGTGGCGTATCGCTGCCGCCACCTGGGAAGTAACCGTCCGTTACCGCCTTGACCAGTGGTTTGTTATGTCAGTCCGGTCTCCGGACCCCAGGTTTGTGGCAGTCCGTGGGGGCGGCCCCCACGGGAGGGCTGACTGCCCGTCACCATGCCTGGGGGTGACCTGTGACCACAGCAACGAATACCGCCGCTGTGCCGACCCTGATCGGCTCGGTTCAGCGGGCATTGAGACTGCTGGAGGCTGTGGGCACCCATCGCGACGGGGCGCCCGCCAAGCAACTCGCACGGGAAGCTGGGCTTCAGCTTCCGACCGCGTACCACCTGCTCCGCACCCTGACCCATGAGGGATATCTGCGCCGGGAGAACGGCGTCTTCCTCTTCGGGGAGGCCGCCGAGCGGCTGATGGACGGTGGTGCGGTGCAGAACCGACGCACCGTCATGGCCGATTCGCTGGAGCGATGGCGCGGCACCATCGGTGTGCCGGTGTACTGCGCCGTCTACCGCGAGGGTGAGATCGAACTCGTCGCGGTCGCGGACACTCCGTCCAATCCCGCCGTCGACGAATGGGCCTCGTTCGCCGAGACCGGCCATGCCCACGCGATCGGCCAGTGCCTGCTGAGGCAGCTCGACGAGGCTGCCCGCGGGGATCATCTCGACCGCCATCCGGTGCGGCCCCTGACTCGTCACTCTGTGCGAGATCGACAGGCGCTTCTTGATCGATTGCGATCGACCGAACGCATAGAGCCTGTCATCGAACGACAGGAATATGCCCTGGGAACGATCTGCGCGGCCATCCCGATCACTGTGGGTACCACCATCGCCACGATGGCCATTTCGATGCCCCTTGATCAGCAGGATCGGTTGCTCCCCGCAGTCGAGCAGCTACGGAATGAGGTTGCAGACCTCTTGCGCTCGCTCGTGTTCTCTATCAGTATCTGAAAAATCACTCCTTGTGATCTGCTATCGCGTGCACCACGATGGCGTCAATAGGGCCACGGGGGATCATTCCTGGCCAGTTTCATCTACCGCGGGGTTGAACGATGCGCGAGTCGGTTCAAGCAGAGGTCATGATGAGCTTCCTCGTTTCCGAGGAGCTCTCGTTCCGTATTCCGGTGGAGCTCCGGTACGAGGTTTCTGATCCGTACGCGATCCGGATGACCTTCCACCTGCCGGGCGATGCCCCTGTCACCTGGGCTTTTGGCCGTGAGCTGCTGCTCGACGGTCTCAACAGCCCCAGTGGTGACGGGGATGTGCACATCGGTCCGACCGAGCCCGAAGGGCTTTCCGATGTACACATCCGGCTCCAGGTCGGGGCGGACCGGGCCCTCTTCCGAGCCGGCACGGCGCCTCTCGTGGCCTTTCTCGACCGGACGGACAAACTGGTGCCGCTCGGTCAGGAGCACACGCTGAGTGACTTCGAGGGCAACCTGGAAGAGGCGCTGGGCCGGATCCTCGCCGAGGAGCAGAACGCCGGCTGAGGGGGCTCGTCGTTACAGCTTGCGACGACGGCCTCTCCCGGTCCGTGCGGGTGCAGGAGCTCCGGCTTCCGCGCCGACCCCTGTGCGGTCCGCGGAGACCACCAGCGCCGCGAGCGCTGTCGTCACCGGCACCGAGGCGACCAGTCCGATAGAACCGATCAGCGTCCGGACGATCTCCACCGCCACCAGTTCGCTGTTGGCCACCGTCCCCACGCTGCTCTGGGCGATGGAGAAGAGCAGGAGCAGGGGCAGCGCGGCTCCCGCGTAGGCGAGCACCAGCGTGTTGACGACCGAGGCGATGTGGTCGCGGCCGATTCTGATCCCCGCCTTGTAGAGCTTCCGCGCTCCCATCGACGGGTCCGCCTGGTGCAGTTCCCAGACCGCCGACGTCTGGGTGACCGTCACGTCGTCGAGCACACCGAGCGAGCCGATGATGACGCCGGCCAGCAGCAGACCGCTCATGTCGATCTCCGGGAACAGACCGTGGATGAGACCGGTGTTGTCGTCGGTGTTCCCTGACAGGCTCGCCCAGCCGATGAACAGCGAGCCGAGCAGCCCGATCAGCAGCAGTGAGATGAGTGTGCCGATGACGGCCACGGAGGTGCGGGCCGTCAGCCCGTGGCACAGATAGAGGGCGGCCAGCATGATGGCGCTCGCCCCGATCACCGCGACGACCAGCGGATTCGATCCCTGAAGAATCGCTGGCAGGATGAACAGGGTCAGCACGGCGAACGAGACGGCGAGCGCGATGAGCGCCATCAGTCCGCGCAGCCTGCCCACCACGACCACGGCCAGTGCGAAGATTCCGGCCAGCACCGCCAGGGGCAGCTTCCGGTTCACATCGGTCACCGAGTACTGGAGATCGCGGGGTGCGTCGGGCGCGTACGCCACGACCACGCCCTGACCCTCCTTCAGTTGCCTCGGGGCGTCCGGCTGGACGATCTCGACGAACTCGCGGCCCTTGTCCGCGCCGCTGGTCACCTCGATCGTGGCCTTCTTGCAGTCCCCCGTCTGCGCATTGACCGCCTCGCGTCCCGAGGCTGTCGAGGTGTCACCGGTCGCCGGAACCTGTGCGGCGTTCACATCCGCGCAGTCCACCGTGTCGACCTGGACCACCTTGCCGGACTCGGTCTGCCGGTCGAAGCCGACGCCCGTGCGCTCGTGGGCGGGGGCGCCGCCCGGCCAGAACGCCACGAGGCCGACGACGACCGCCGTGGCGAACGGAATCAGCACGGCCGCGATGACCTTGCGCAGATGCTTGGAGACAGGGGCGGCGGGGCCATGGCTGTGCGAGTGGCCGTGCGCGGTGCCCTGCGGTTCGGGATCGCTTGAGGAGGAGGTCACCGGGCGATCATCGCAAGAACGGGAGGGGCCCTCTATTCAGCACGCCATGAAGGACGCTAGCGTGGTGGCACCTTTGCACACGCGGGAGCTCGGAGCACCGGGCTGAGAGGGCGCTGACCTCCGTACACCGGTACGGAACAGGCTGCGCCGACCGCCGAACCTGTTACCGGGTAATGCCGGCGTAGGGAGTAGGTCTCATGACCACAGCGGACGCACGCACGCCTGCCTCGACGCAGAATGCGCAGAATGCGCAGGACGCACCGAACGACGAGGCCGGGAAGTCCATCGGCTGGCACAAGGGATACGTCCAGGGCTCACGCCCGGACCTCCGGGTGCCGGTCCGTCAGGTGCACCTCACCAACGGCAAGGACGTGACGCTGTACGACACGTCCGGGCCGTACACCGATCCCACCATCGACACCGATGTCCGGCGCGGGCTCACGCCGCTCCGGGAGAACTGGATCATCGCCCGCGGCGACACCGAGGAGTACGCCGGCCGTCCCGGGCGCCCCGAGGACGACGGCCTCAAGCACACCTCTCCCCGCGGCGGTCTGCGCAACCTCGACGCGGTGTTCCCGGGCCGGCCCCGGCAGCCGCGCCGCAGCCGTGACGGACGGCCGGTCACCCAGCTCGCGTACGCCCGACGCGGCGACATCACCCCGGAGATGGAGTACGTCGCGATCCGGGAGAACGTCGAGCCCGAGGTCGTGCGCGAGGAGATCGCCGCGGGCCGGGCCGTCATGCCGGTCAACGTCAACCACCCGGAGATCGAGCCGATGATCATCGGCAAGCGATTCCTCGTGAAGGTCAACGCGAACATCGGCAACTCCGCGGTCACCTCCTCCATCGAGGAGGAGGTGGACAAGATGACCTGGGCGACCAAGTGGGGCGCCGACACGGTCATGGACCTCTCCACCGGCCGCAACATCCACACCACCCGCGAATGGGTCCTGCGCAACTCCCCCGTTCCCATCGGCACGGTGCCGCTCTACCAGGCCCTCGAAAAGGTCGACGGCAGGGCCGAGGAACTGACCTGGGAGATCTACAAGGACACCGTCATCGAGCAGGCCGAGCAGGGCGTCGACTACATGACGGTGCACGCCGGCGTGCGCCTGCCGTACGTGCCGATGACCGCGCGCCGCAAGACCGGCATCGTCTCGCGCGGCGGCTCGATCATGGCGGCCTGGTGCCTCGCGCACCACAAGGAGTCGTTCCTCTACGAGAACTTCGAGGAGCTCTGCGAGATCCTCGCGACGTACGACGTGACGTACTCGCTGGGCGACGGGCTGCGCCCCGGTTCGATCGCCGACGCCAACGACGAGGCGCAGTTCGCCGAACTGCGCACGCTCGGCGAGCTGAACACCGTCGCCAAGCGCTTCGGTGTCCAGACGATGATCGAGGGTCCGGGCCATGTCCCGATGCACAAGATCAAGGAGAACATCGACCTCCAGCAGGAGATCTGCGAGGAGGCGCCGTTCTACACGCTCGGCCCGCTGACCACGGATGTCGCTCCCGCGTACGACCACATCACCTCCGGGATCGGCGCCGCGATGATCGCCTGGTGGGGCACCGCGATGCTCTGCTACGTCACGCCCAAGGAGCACCTGGGGCTGCCCAACCGGGACGACGTGAAGACCGGCGTGATCACCTACAAGATCGCGGCCCACGCGGCGGACCTCGCCAAGGGGCATCCGGGAGCGCAGGACTGGGACGACGCGCTGTCGGACGCCCGGTTCGAGTTCCGCTGGGAGGACCAGTTCAACCTGGCGCTCGACCCGGTCACGGCACGGGAGTTCCACGACGAGACGCTGCCGGCCGAGCCGGCGAAGACGGCCCACTTCTGCTCGATGTGCGGTCCGAAGTTCTGTTCCATGAAGATCTCGCAGGACATCCGGCGTGAGCACGGGGGCTCGCAGACGGAGATCGAGGCGGGTATGGCCGAGAAGTCGAAGGAGTTCGCGGCGGCCGGAAACCGGGTCTATCTGCCGCTCGCGGACTGACGCCGCCGACGCCACCGCACGGGCCGGGTGCAGCCATGGGCTGCCCCGGCCCTCGGGCGTTCCGCACCCGGAACGCCCGGGGTCACTCCGGCTGGTGCTCGGGGCCGCCGAAGTCCGGACTGGTGAAGTCGGGGCTGGTGAAGGTCGGACGCGGGCCCGCGGACGGTCCGTCGGACGGGCCGGAGAAGTCCGGTCTGCTGTAGCCGATCTTCGGGATGCGGTTCGGGGAGCGGTGCGGGGTCCGGGAGGCCGGGCCCGCGGTCGGGTCGGCGAGGGCGTCCCGCAGGAACGGCAGGATTCCGCGCTCCAGCAGCGCGTGGCGCCACGCCTCCCGGGCGCGTGCCACGTCCTCGGGCAGCTCCTCCTCGGGATCCTCGGCCGGCAGCGAGGTGGCGCCGTTGCGCAGGGCCGTGACGAGGAGTCCGACGGCGGCGGCCAGGGTGGCTGCCGCGGCGACCGCGCCGAAGAACCAGCCGGCGGTGACCATCGTGTCGGCGAACGCCAGGTCCGGGCCGAGGGCCTGGAGCAGATAGCCGACGAGCAGGAAGATCACGGCGGCGGTGCCGGCGAGGACCGGGGCCAGGGCGGTGATGACGGCTCCTATGCCGGCGCCCGCCCCGCTGGTCTCGTCCGGCGCGGATCCGATGGCGTGGGCGAGGGCCGGATCACCGGCGGGACCGCGCAGTTCACCGCGGACCTTCACGTAGTGCTCGTACTCGGTGGCCGCGGCGGCCGTGATCAGAGCCGTGGCGTTGAGCGCCATCGTGCGCAGCTGTTCCGGATTGAGCCGGTCGCCGACCCCGTCCAGGGCCGGGTGTTCGTCGGCGTGACGCAGCGCGTCATCGAGGATCCGCTCGTACTCCGGGCGGTCCTCGGCCAGCAGGTGCGGAGCGCTTTTCATGTGCATCCCCCGATGCTCCGTAGGGCCTGACTGACCGCGTGAACCGGGCAATTGGGCGGAAACGGAGGAGAGCCTGCGACTGATACGCCGATGGTAGAGCGCCCACGGCACGGGGTGACAGGGGGTTTCCGTAAATAGGCCCGGTGGTCGGCGTGGTCAGGTCGTGGATGCGTCTTCCCCGGACTGCTTCATTCATGCAGGGGGAGTTGGACCACCAGTAGCTTTCCGGCCATGGTCACGCCGCCGTCCATGGCGATGGCGAGCCCGTCCGCGTACACGTGCGGGCCTTCCACGACGGGACGCGAGCTGTCTTCGCCGTCCTCCGAACCGACCTCGCCGAGCAGATACGGAATGGGGCTGTGGCCGTGGACCACGCGCTGCCCGCCGTACGTCGCCATCAGTTCGCGTACGGCGTCGGCGCCTCCCTCGTCCCGGAAGGCGAACCGCTTGGTCAGCTTGCGGAAGACGTCCCAGCACTCGTCGGCGTCGTTACGCGTGAGGATGGCGTGCACCGTGTCGTTGACGTCCTCGATGGTGGAGCCGTAGTCGAGGTAGGCCGTCGTGTCGGAGTGCATCAGCAGATGCCCGTCCTCCTCGACGACTGCGTCGAGCCGGGACATCCACTGGAGGTGGACGTCCTGGAGCCGGTCCATGTCGGACTTCTGGCCGCCGTTGAGCAGCCAGGCCGCCTGGAAGGTCGCGGTGCCCGCGCCGGAGTTCACCGGGGTGTCGCCGAACCGCTTGGCTCCGATGAGCAGCAGTTCGTGGTTGCCCATCAGGGCCTTGCAGTAGCCGCCGGCGGCGGCGGCCTCGGCGGAGAGGCGCATCACGAGGTCGATGACGCCGATGCCGTCCGGTCCGCGGTCCGTGAAGTCACCGAGGAACCAGAGCCGGGCATTGCCCGCCGCCCAGGCGCCGTCGGCGTCGATGAGGCCCTGCTCGGCGAGGGCGGCGAGGAGCTCGTCCAGATAGCCGTGGACGTCTCCGACGACGTAGAGCGGACCGCGCCCCGCGTCGCCGGCCGGCCGCTGCTCGGGGACGGGGCGCACCTCGACGGTGTCCTCGCGCCTGATCACGGGCAGATCGCGCTCGGTGGGCGTGTAGCCCTCCGGCGGCTCGTCGCTCATCGCCACGCTGCCGGGATGCGGCGAGGGCGGGGGCACGGGCGTCTGCGCATACGGCGGGACGCGAAAGTCACGCAACGTCGCCGTCCGCACCACGGGTTCCTGACCGGCCCCCTGAGTCATCGACCCCTCCACCACCGTCGCGCCGCCGTACACCTGACGGGCCCTGCCTGGTAGAGGTGGTCCGCGGTGTCGTGCGCCCATCATAGGAATGCGGATCGTGCTGTGTGACGCACCAGGGGTGGTGAATCCGTGCGCACGTACGGTTCACCGGTTGATTGGCCCGGATTGTCCGGATCAGTCCCCGGCCGGAGAGCGCGGAGCGCTGACCGTGGTGCGTGGCGGGCGGCGTTGTGACGACGTCCGGACGATGAGCTCCGTCGGTATTACCTGTTCGAGGGGCCCGTCGTGCTCGACGCCCTCGATGGCGTCGATGAGGAGCTGGACGACCGCCGTGCCGATTCTGCGCGGCTTCAGGGACAGCGTCGTGATGGGCGGTTCGGTGGTCGCGTACACAGTGGACTCGCTGCAGCAGACGAGCAGGAGGTCTTCGGGGACGCGCAGGCCGTACCGGCGGGCGGCGGCCAGTAGATCCGTGCCGTTGGGGTCGAAGAGCCCGTACACGGCGTCGGGCCGGTCCGGGCGGGCCAGGAGGCGGTCGGCCGCCACGGCGCCCGCACACGGGTCGTGGGCCGGATAGGACTCGTACACCGGGTCCTGGCCCACGCGCTCGCACCAGTGGAGGTAGGCGGTGGTGGAGAGCCGGGTGTACGTGTCGGTGGTGGTGCCGGTCAGCAGGCCGATGCGGCGGGCTCCGGCGGCGGCCAGGTGGTCGAGGAGGTCGAGGACGGCGGCCCGGTGGTCGTTGTCCACCCAGGCGGTGACCGGAAGCGACCCGGCGGGGCGGCCGTCCGAGACGACGGGGACCCCCTGGCGGACGAGTTCGGTGACGACCGGGTCCTGGTCGGACGGGTCGATGACGACGGTGCCGTCCAGCGCCACGTTCGACCAGACGTCGACGGTGCTGTGGCGGGAGGTCGCGGGAAGGATGACGAGGGCGTAGCCGCGGGCGAGCGCCGCGGACGTCGCGGCTCTCGCCATCTCCGCGAAGTACGCGAATTCGGTGAAGGTGAAAGGTTCATCCCCGTACGTGGTCACGGTCAGGCCGATCAGCCCCGACTTGCCCGTACGGAGGGTTCGGGCCGCGGCGGACGGGCGATAGCCCAGACGCTCGGCGACCTCGCGGACATGGCGGCGGGTGGCGTCCGGGAGCCTGCCCTTGCCGTTGAGCGCGTCGGAGACGGTCGTGATGGAGACCCCGGCCGCGGCGGCTACATCCCGGATACCCGCCCGTCCTTGCCGGCCGTTGCGCCGGGGCGTCTCTGTCCGGCTCACCTGGTGCTTCCCTGCTGCTGTCATGGCGAGCCGATAGTAGGGCTCGGACGCCTGGTTGGGCCGGTCGCATATTCACCCGTTGACAGGCACGTTTCTGCATGGTCGTTTGCTGCCAAATACCTTGCAAAACAAGGGTGTTGGTGGGTTGGACGCAAGTGTGTCATGTGCCGAAGTGGATGGGCCTACTAAATGGTCGATGTTTCGAAGAGGTCTCAACTCACCTCTTCGAGGGATGCGCGCCACGGAGTGAGCCACCGGCGCGCGGCGGAATACCAAACGCTCCCCCTGTCCGGCCCGGATCGGGCGGGACCATTCCTCGCGCTTCCCCGCACAGCGGACGAATCCCGGCTCCGGCCATTCGCAGCGGCGCCGAATCCTCATAAGGTGAGCAGTATTGATGTGCACAGATGGTCGAGGAGGACCTGCGGTGAGCGATACGAGCCCCAAGCTGCGCGCCGAGCTGGACGGCGTGCCCGCCTACGTGCCGGGTAAGCCGGCGGCGGCCGGCGGTCCGGTCGCCTTCAAGCTTTCCTCCAACGAGAACCCGTTTCCGCCGTTGCCGGGCGTGATGGAGTCCGCGCTCGCCGCCGCCGCGGACTTCAACCGCTACCCGGACATGGCCTGCACCGGTCTGATGAACGAGCTGGCCGACCGATTCGGTGTGCCTGTCTCGCACCTGGCCACCGGTACCGGCTCGGTCGGGGTGGCGCAGCAGCTGCTCCAGGCCACGTCGGGCCCGGGTGACGAGGTCATCTACGCCTGGCGCTCCTTCGAGGCGTACCCGATCATCACGCAGGTCAGTGGTGCGACCTCGGTGAAGGTGCCGCTGACCGACGGTGACGTGCACGACCTGGACGCGATGGCGGACGCGATCACCGACCGGACGCGCCTGATCTTCGTCTGCAACCCGAACAACCCGACCGGCACGGTGGTCCGCAGGGCCGAGCTGGAGCGCTTCCTGGACCGGGTGCCGAGCGATGTGTTGGTGGTGCTCGACGAGGCGTACAAGGAGTTCATCCGGGACGTCGAGGTGCCCGACGGCATCGAGATCTACCGGGACCGGCCCAATGTCGCGGTGCTGCGGACCTTCTCCAAGGCGTACGGGCTGGCCGGTCTGCGGATCGGCTTCGCGGTGGCCCACGAGCCGGTCGCGGCGGCGTTGCGGAAGACGGCGGTCCCCTTCGGTGTCAGCCAGCTCGCGCAGGACGCGGCCGTCGCCTCGCTCCGTGCCGAGGACGAGCTGATGGGACGGGTCGGCTCCCTGGTCTCCGAGCGCACCCGGGTCTACGGCGAACTGCTGCGGCAGGGCTGGACCGTTCCGGAGTCGCAGGCCAACTTCGTGTGGCTGCGGCTCGGGGACCGTACGGTCGATTTCGCCGCGACGTGCGCGCGGGCCGGTGTCGTGGTCCGGCCGTTCGCCGGCGAGGGCGTACGGGTCACGATCGGGGAGTCCGAGGCCAACGACCTCTTCCTCAAGGTGGCGGAGTCGTACCGCAGCGAGTGACGAGCGCCGGGCCCGGCGGCCGCGGAGCCTTCCGCTCGCCGTAGCCGCCCGTCCTGTGTGCCGGTGGCCCCGGACCTCGATTGCCGAGGTCCGGGGCCACTGTGCTGGGCGGCGCGGGGTGCCGTGCGAGGGGGCGGCTGTCCGAAGAGTCCCGAGAGGCCCCCCCCCGATCGTGGGTCCCGAAAGTGTGTGCGCCATAATGCTTGTGAATGTGAACGCGTTCACAAGCGTGTCCCGGTTCCTCCCACGATCAGTGGGATTGGAGGGGCAAAGTGCCCCTGTGAACACGGCCCGGTAAGGAGAACGACGACGTGGACCTAGCTCTGGCGCCGGAGACCCTGGCGCGATGGCAATTCGGCATTACCACCGTCTACCACTTCCTGTTTGTCCCTCTGACGATCTCCCTCGCCGCGCTCACCGCCGGCCTGCAGACCGCCTGGGTGCGGACGAGCAACGAGAAGTACCTCAGGGCTACGAAGTTCTGGGGGAAGCTCTTCCTGATCAACATCGCCATGGGTGTCGTCACCGGCATCGTCCAGGAGTTCCAGTTCGGCATGAACTGGTCGGACTACTCGCGCTTCGTCGGCGACATCTTCGGTGCCCCGCTCGCCTTCGAGGCGCTGATCGCGTTCTTCTTCGAGTCCACGTTCATCGGACTGTGGATCTTCGGCTGGGACAAGCTGCCGAAGAAGATCCACCTCGCCTGCATGTGGATGGTCTCCATCGGCACCATCCTGTCCGCGTACTTCATCCTGGCGGCCAACTCCTGGATGCAGCACCCGGTCGGCTACCGCATAAACGAGGAACGCGGGCGCGCGGAGCTCACCGACTTCTGGCGGGTGCTCACCCAGAACACCGCGCTCACCCAGTTCTTCCACACCATCACGGCGGCCTTCCTCGTCGGCGGCGCCTTCATGGTCGGCATCGCCGCGTTCCACCTGGCACGCAAGAAGCACATCCCGGTGATGCGGACGTCGCTGCGGCTCGGGCTCGTCACCGTCGTGATCGCCGGTCTGTTCACGGCCGTCAGCGGTGACATGTTGGGCAAGGTGATGTTCAAGCAGCAGCCGATGAAGATGGCCGCTGCCGAGGCCCTGTGGGACGGGCAGTACTCCGCCCCCTTCTCGATCTTCGCCTACGGAGACGTCAGCAAGGGCCACAACACCGTGGAGATCTCGATCCCCGGGATACTGTCCTTCCTCGCCGACGACGACTTCAACTCGTACGTCCCCGGCATCAACGACATCAACCAGGCCGAGCAGGAACGGTTCGGCCCCGGTGACTACCGGCCCAACATCCCGGTCGCCTTCTGGAGCTTCCGCTGGATGATCGGCTTCGGCATGGCGTCCTTCGGCCTCGGGCTGCTCGGACTCTGGTTGACGCGGAAGAAGTTCCTGCTACCACCCGCGCTGCGGACCGGGGACGACGAGGTGCCCCATCTGGTCCTGTTCAGGAACAAGGCACTGAGCCCGAAGCTCACCAAGCTCTACTGGATCGTCGCCCTCTGGACCCTGCTCTTCCCGCTGATCGCCAACTCCTGGGGCTGGATCTTCACCGAGATGGGGCGTCAGCCCTGGGTCGTCTACGGCGTGCTCCAGACCCGCGACGCGGTCTCCCCCGGTGTCTCGCAGGGCGAGGTACTCACCTCGATGATCGTCTTCACCCTGCTCTACGCGGTGCTCGCCGTGATCGAGGTCAAGCTGCTCGTGAAGTACATCAAGGCCGGACCGCCGGAACTCACGGAGGACGACCTCAACCCGCCCACCAAGATCGGCGGTCATGACGACGAGGACGCCGACCGCCCGATGGCCTTCTCTTACTGAGAGCAGAGGAGCTGAGAGATGGAACTCCACGACGTCTGGTTCGTACTCATCGCCGTCCTCTGGACCGGCTACTTCTTCCTGGAGGGGTTCGACTTCGGTATCGGTGTCCTCACCAAGGTGCTGGCCCGCGACCGCAAGGAACGCAGGGTCCTGATCAACACGATCGGCCCCGTCTGGGACGGCAACGAGGTCTGGCTGCTCACCGCGGGCGGTGCGACCTTCGCCGCCTTCCCCGAGTGGTACGCCACGCTGTTCTCCGGCTTCTACCTGCCGCTGCTGATCATTCTGCTCTGCCTGATCGTGCGCGGTGTCGCCTTCGAGTACCGGGCGAAGCGGGCCGAGGAGAAGTGGCAGACCAACTGGGAACACGCGATCTTCTGGACCTCGCTGATCCCGGCGGTGCTCTGGGGGGTGGCCTTCGGCAACATCGTGCGCGGCGTGAAGATCGACGCCGACATGGAGTACGTCGGCAACTTCTGGGACCTGCTCAACCCGTACGCCATTCTTGGCGGACTGGTCACGCTCTTCCTCTTCACCTTCCACGGCACGGTGTTCGCCGGGCTCAAGACGGTCGGTGACATCCGGGAACGGGCCCGCAGGCTGGCGCTCAAGCTGGGGCCGGCCACCGCGGTCCTCGCGCTGGTCTTCCTGATCTGGACCCAGGTCGACAACGGTGACGGCTGGAGCCTGACGGCCATGATCGTCGCGGCCGTGGCGCTGGTCGCCGCGATCGGTGCCGTCGCGGCCGGACGCGAGGGCTGGTCGTTCGCGCTGTCCGGGCTGACCATCGTGGCGGCGGTCGCCATGCTCTTCCTGACGCTCTTCCCGAACGTCATGCCGTCCTCGCTGAACGACGCCTGGAACCTCACGGTCACCAACGCCTCGTCCACCCCGTACACGCTGAAGATCATGACCTGGTGCGCGGGCATCGCCACTCCCATCGTCCTGCTCTACCAGAGCTGGACCTACTGGGTGTTCCGCAAGCGCATCGGTACCCAGCACATCGCCGATGCGCACTGATCGCACCGGCCGCGCCGAGCTCTCTGGGGGCTGTTTCACGTGAAACCGATCGACCCGCGTCTGCTCCGGTACGCCCGGGCCACCCGCCTCTTCCTGGCCGCCGTCGTGGCGCTCGGTCTCGTCGGGGCGGCGCTGGTGATCGCCCAGGCGATGCTCATCGCCGAAGTGGTGGTGGGCGGCTTCGAGGAGGGACTGTCCCTTCCCGGACTCCGTATGCCCCTGCTGCTGCTCGCCGCGGTCGCGGTGGGCCGGGCCCTGGTGGCCTGGCTCACCGAGCTGGCCGCGTACCGGGCCGGCGCGGCGGTCAAGTCCGAGCTGCGCGGCCGGCTCATGGAGCGGGCCGCCCAACTGGGCCCCGACTGGTTGAGCGGGCAGCGCACCGGGTCCCTGGTGGCGCTCGCCACCCGGGGCGTCGACGCGCTCGACGACTACTTCGCCCGCTACCTGCCGCAACTCGGTCTCGCGGTGGTGGTGCCGGTCGCGGTCCTCGCCAGAATCGTCACCGAGGACTGGGTCTCGGCCGCGATCATCGTGGTCACGCTGCCGCTCATCCCGCTCTTCATGATCCTGATCGGCTGGGCAACGCAGTCCCGGATGGACCGTCAGTGGCGTCTGCTCTCACGGCTCTCCGGGCACTTCCTCGATGTGGTCGCCGGGCTTCCGACACTGAAGGTCTTCGGGCGCGCCAAGGCGCAGGCCGAATCGATCCGCACGATCACGTCCCAGTACCGGCAGGCCACCCTGCGGACCCTGCGGATCGCGTTCCTGTCGTCGTTCGCCCTGGAACTCCTGGCGACGCTGTCGGTGGCCCTGGTCGCCGTGACCATCGGCATGCGTCTCGTCCACGGCGAACTGGACCTCTACACCGGCCTCGTGATCCTCATCCTGGCCCCGGAGGCGTATCTGCCCCTGCGCCAGGTCGGGGCGCAGTACCACGCGGCTGCGGAGGGGCTCTCGGCCGCGGAGGAGATCTTCTCGGTCCTGGAGACCGAGCTCCCCGCGGGCGGCACGCAGGACGTTCCCGCGACGCTGAGGCTGGAGCTCGACGGGGTGACGGTCCGGCACCCGGGCCGTAGCGAACCGTCGCTGAACGACGCCTCCCTGGTGGTGGAGCCGGGTGAGACCGTCGCCCTCGTCGGTCCCAGCGGAGTCGGCAAGTCCACGCTCCTCCATGTGGTGCTGGGCTTCGCCGCACCCGACGAGGGACGTGTGCGCGTCGGCGGGACCGATCTGGCCGAGCTCTCGCCGGAACGCTGGCGCGAGCGCATCGCCTGGGTGCCGCAGCATCCGCATCTCTTCGCCGGCACGATCGCCGAGAACGTACGACTGGCCCGTCCGGACGCGGACGACGAGACGGTGACGGCGGCGCTGCGGGACGCGGGCGCGTCCGGCTTCGTCGCGGACCTCCCGCAGGGCGCGCAGACGCTGCTCGGGGAGGACGGGGCCGGCCTCTCGGCCGGCCAGCGGCAGCGGCTCGCCCTGGCCCGCGCGTTCCTCGCCGACCGGCCGGTGCTCCTGCTCGACGAGCCCACCGCGGGTCTCGACGGCGAGACGGAGGCGGGGATCGTCGAGGCGGTACGGAGACTGGCGGCGGGACGGACCGTCCTCCTCGTCGTGCACCGCCCGGCGCTCCTGTCGGTCGCCGACCGCGTGGTGACGCTGGAGCCGCAGCAGGTCCGGAGCCCCGCAGGCGGGGCCGTGGAGGCAGGGCGGGTGGTGCCGCGGCCCGGGGGACCGTCCTCCGTTCCGTCCGCTTTGCCCGTCCCCTCCGACGAGCCGGGCGGCACGGGGGAGCCCGGGATCCTCAAGGACACCGCCCCGGGGACCGGGCACGTGCTGTCCCGGGTCAGGGAGGCCGCCGGTGCGCAGCACGCGAAGCTGGGCCTGGCCCTGCTGCTGGGCAGCCTCGCCGTGGGCTCGGCCGTCGGTCTCATGGCCGTGTCGGGATGGCTGATCTCCCGCGCCTCCGAACAGCCCCCGGTGCTCTATCTGATGGTCGCCGTCACCGCGACCCGCGCCTTCGGTATCGGCCGCGCGGTCTTCCGCTACGCCGAGCGCCTGGTCTCGCACGACGCGGTGCTCAGGATGCTCGCCGAACTCCGGGTCTCCGTGTACCGGGGGCTGGAGCGGATCGCACCGGCCGGTCTGCGCACGACCCGGCGCGGCGACCTGCTGTCGCGCCTCGTCGCCGACGTGGACGCGCTTCAGGACTACTGGCTGCGCTGGCTGCTGCCCGTGGGAACCGCGGTCGTCGTCGGGACGGCCGCTGCCGGGTTCACCGGCTGGATGCTCCCGGAGGCGGGCGCCGTGCTCGCCGTGGGGCTGCTCCTCGCCGGGGTGGTCGTACCTTTGGTGAGCAGCGCGTGCGCCCGTCATGTGGAACGCCAACTGGCGCCCGCACGGGCCGAGCTGGCCACCAGGATCACGGATCTGCTCAGTGGGACGGCCGAACTCACGGTCGCCGGCGCGCTGCCCGGCCGCAGCCGGCGGGTACGCGAGGCGGACGGCGTCCTCACCCGGATCGCTTCCCGCTCGGCGACCGCGACCGCGCTCGGCGGCGGTCTCTCCTCGCTGATCTGCGGCCTCACGGTGGTGGGCACCGCACTCGTCGCCCTCCCGGCGGTGTACGACGGGCGGCTGGCGGGCGTGGAACTCGCGGTGGTGGTCCTGACCCCGCTGGCGGCGTTCGAGGCGGTGACGGGGCTGCCGCTCGCCGTGCAGTACCGCAGGCGTGTGAAGCGGAGCGCGGAGCGCGTGTACGAGGTGCTGGACGCCCCCGTGCCCGTACGGGAGCCCGTCACTCTCGCTGCCGAGCCCGCCTCGCCGTTCCCGCTGGAGGTACGAGGGCTGTCCGCCCGGTACGCCGGAGCGCCGCGCGATGCCTTGGAGTCCGTCGATCTGACCCTCGTGCCCGGCAGGCGTATCGCGGTGGTCGGGCCCTCGGGCTCCGGCAAGTCGACGCTCGCCCAGGTCCTGCTCCGCTTCCTGGACGCGCGGACCGGGACGTACCGGCTCGGCGGTGTCGAGGCGTGCGAGCTCGACGGGGACACGGTCCGCACGCACGTGGGGCTGTGCGCCCAGGACGCCCATGTCTTCGACAGCTCCATCCGCGAGAACCTGCGCCTTGCTCGTACAGGAGCGACGGACGGCGAGCTGCGGGACGCGCTCGCGCAGGCCCGGCTGCTGGACTGGGCCGAGTCGCTCCCCGAGGGGCTCGACACCCCGGTGGGTGAACACGGCGCCAGGCTCTCGGGCGGGCAGCGGCAGCGGCTCGCACTGGCCCGCGCGCTCCTCGCCGACTTCCCCGTACTCGTCCTCGACGAGCCCGCGGAGCACCTCGACCTGGCGACGGCCGACGCGCTGACCGCTGACCTGCTGGCCGCCACGCGGGGCCGTACGACCGTCCTGATCACCCACAGGCTGGAGGGCCTCGACGCCGTCGACGAGGTGCTGGTGCTGGACGCGGGGCGCGTGGTCCAGCGCGGTGCCTACGCCGATCTCGCGGGTGCGGACGGCCCCTTGCTCCGCATGCTGGAGCGGGAGAGGGAGAGCGCGCCCGTCTGACGGGGGTCGGGGAGGGCCTGCGCGGGCCCTCCCCGACTTTCCTCGCCAAATAGGACTAATTAGGCTCGGTGCATGGCAGAGCCGGACCCGAAGGACTCACTCGAAGCCGCGACCCGGGCGGCGCGCAGCCTGCAGGGTCTCTCGACCGAACTGACCGCCCGCGTCCCGCAGCTGCTGGAAGCCATGCGCTCCGTGGGCACGGGCCTGGAACTGCACTCCACCCTCGACCGCATCTGTGAGACCGCGGCCGACCTCGCGGGAGCCCGTTACGCGGCCATCGGTGTCGTCGACGAGTCCGGGGAAGGGCTGTCCGACTTCGTCACCCATGGAGTTCCGGAGGACGTGGTCCGGGAGATCGGACACCGGCCCGACGGGCACAAGGGGCTGCTGGGCGCGCTGATCCACGATCCCGTACCGCTCAGGCTGGCCGACCTGACCGCCGATCCGAGGGCCGCCGGATTTCCGCCCGGGCACCCGCGGATGCGTACGTTCCTGGGGGTGCCGATCCGCGTCCAGGGGGAGATCTTCGGCAATCTCTACCTGGCGGAGAAGCACGGCGGGACGGAGTTCAACGACTACGACCTGCACATGGTGCGGGTGCTCGCCACCGAGGCCGGGATCGCCATCGGCAACGCCCGGCTGTACGAGGCGGCACGGCAGCGCGAGCGGTGGATCGACGGCTCGGTGGCCGTCACGACCGCCCTCCTCTCCGGTGGTGACGCCGACGACGCCCTGTCCGTCGTCGCCGAACAGGCCCGCCGCCTCGCCGACGCGGCGGCGGGGATCGTGCTGCTGCCGACGGCGGAGGGCGGTCTCGAAATCGTCGCGGTCTCCGCCGACGACCCGTCCGACTCCCTGGGCATCATCATTCCGTCGGGGAGTCCCGTCGTGTCGATGCTCCTGGCCGGTGAGGCGGTCTTCATGGACGACTCGGCATCCGACGCACGCCTGGTCACGAGGCTGGCCGACCAGTTCGGACCGAGCATGCTGCTGCCCCTGCACAGCGGTGGCCGGGTGCTCGGGGCGCTCGCCACCCCCCGTGCCCGGGGCGAGCGCCCGTTCACGGAGGCGGAGCGGACGCTCGCCACCCAGTTCGCCTCGCAGGCCGCGCTCGCGCTGATGATGGCCGAGGCGCAGCGCGACCGTGAGCGCCTCGCGGTCTACGAGGACCGCGACCGGATCGCCCGTGATCTCCACGACCTCGTCATCCAACGGCTGTTCGCCACCGGAATGATGCTGGAGAGCGCTCAGCGCAGGTCGGTGGTCCCCGAGGTGCAGACCGGCGTCGGACGCGCCGTCGACGAGCTGGACGTGACCATCCAGGAGATCCGGACGGCCATCTTCGCGCTCCAACAGGAACCGGCCGAGGCGCCTTCGGGGCTGCGCACCCGCGTGCTGCGGGAGATCAACATGGCGGCCGTGCCGCTGGGCTTCAAGCCCTCGCACCACTTCGTCGGCCCGGTCGACGCACTCGTGGGTGAACTCACCGGGAAGAACCTCATCGCGGCCCTGCGCGAGGCGCTGTCCAACGCGTTCCGGCACGCCGGAGCCTCGCTGATCGACGTGGTCGTCGACGCGACGGTGAGACTGCCGGACGGGCGTGAAGGGGTACGGCTGTCGGTCGCCGACGACGGGGTGGGCATTCCGGAAGGCGGGCGGCGCAGCGGTCTGCGCAACCTGGCCCGCCGCGCGGAGTCGCTGGGCGGCGCGAGCTGGTTCGGCCCCGGGATCGGGGAGGACGGGGGCGGTACGACAGTGGTGTGGGAAGCGCCGCTCTGACGGCCCTGCCGCTGCGTCCGTCCCGGCGGCCGGGTGTGGGCCGGTTGGCGGTACGACACTTCGGGGTCCCGTGATTCGGGGCGCGCCGGGGTGACGATCCGGGGATGCGCTCCGCTGTGCCGTGTCACTGTCGCCGGAAATGCCGCCAGGTATGCCGCCGGACGTATCGCCGGACGTATCGCCGGACAGAGGCCGGCCGTCCGCGGCGTGACCGGACGGCCGTGCTCCTGCTCTGCGTGCTGTCGGCCCTGGCCGTGCTGCCTGCGGTGCCCGGGCCGGACGCGATGGCCGCGCCCGCCCCGGCCGTCGCCCCGCTGGATCCGGCACCCGGCCCGCCGGCCGAGCCCTGGGACGCTCCGCCGGCCGGTCCCGACCCCGGTGCTGTGCCCGGTCCGCCGTCGGGGCCCGTGCCCGGCCCGCCGCCCGGTCCTTCGTCACCGCTGAGCACGGGGGCCGCGGTCGCCCGGCTGTACGCGGAGGCGGCGAAGGCCACCGAGACGTACGAGGAGGGCAGACGCGCATCGCTCGTGCAGCGGACCGAGGCCGCACGGCTGGACCGGCTGCTGGCCGACCGGCGGCGCGAACTCGGGCTGATCCACGAGGATCTCGGCCGCGTCGCCCGCTCCGAGTACCGGACGGGCGGCGTCGGCCTCTCCTACACGGCGCAGCTTCTGCTCGCCGACGATCCGCAGGAGCTGCTGCGCGGCCGGCAACTGGCCTGGCAGGCCGACAGAGTGGTGACACGCCTCCTGGAACGCGCCCGGCATGCCGAACGCGCCCTGGCCGACGGCGAACGCAGGGCCAGGTCCGCCTGGCACGCACTGGACATCGCCGTCGTGCGGCTGGCGGAGGTCAAACGGGGTATCGCGGCGAAGCTGGCCTCGGCACAGCAGCGGCTCCAGAGCGAGGCGGACCGCAGTGTCGCGGCGGGAAAGTGTGCGGGCGCGGTACGGATCGAGCAGCCGGGTCTGCCGGACGACGGCCCGAGCTGGGTGACGCCGGTGGAGGGGTACGAACTCTCGGCGGGCTTCGACAGCGTCGGCGCGCACTGGGCGAGCAGGCACACGGGGCAGGACTTCGCCGTGGACATCGGCACCCCGGTGCGCTCGGTCGGCGAGGGCAGGGTGGTGTCGGTCTCCTGCGGCGGCGCGTTCGGCATCGAGGTCGTGGTGCTGCACCCGGGCGGCTACTACACCCAGTACGCGCATCTGGCCGGCGTCACGGTGGACCAGGGCGAGCGGGTCCGGGTGGGGCAGTGGGTCGGGCAGTCGGGCACCAGCGGGAACTCGACGGGGCCGCACCTCCATTTCGAGGTGCGGCTCACGCCTCATACCGGGTCGGGAGTCGACCCCGTGCGCTGGCTGCGCGAGCACGGTGTGACGCTCTGACGGCCCGTCGTCCGGGGGCCGCCGTACGGCACGTCAGCGGGTGGCGAGAATCCGCTCGATGACGACGGCCACGCCGTCCTCGTTGTTGGTGAGGGTCGTACCGGAAGCGGCGGCCACCGCGTCGGGGTGGGCGTTGCCCATCGCGTACGAGGCGCCCGCCCAGCTCAGCATCTCCACGTCGTTGGGCATGTCCCCGAAGGACACGACCTCGGCGGCGTCGATGCCGCGCTCGGCACAGCACAGGGCGAGGGTGCTGGCCTTGGAGACGTCCCGGCCGCTGATCTCCAGGAGGGCCGTGGGGCTGGACCGGGTGAAGGAGGCCAGGTCGCCGGCGGCGGCGCGGGCCAGTGCGAGGAAGTCGTCCGGGGCCAGCTCCGCATGGTGGGCCAGGACCTTCAGCACGGGAGCGCCGGCGCCCGGAGACTCCTCCTGGAGCAGCTTCTCGGCGACGGCGACGGTGGCACCCGGGTCCAGGTGGAACGGCGGGTAGGCCGGTTCGTAGTGGATGCCGGTGGTGAACTCCACGGCGAACGAGGTGCCGGGGGCGGCCTCGCGCAGTGTGCGGACCGCGGCGAGGGCGGCGTCCCGCTCCAGCGGCCGGACCATGAGGGGCTTGCCCTCGGCATGCAGGTCGACGACGGTTGCGCCGTTCGCGCAGATGGCCATGCCGTGGCCGTGGACGTGGTCCCGGACGACGTCCATCCAGCGGGCGGGCCGGCCGGTGACGAAGAAGACCTCGATGCCGGCCTCCTCGGCCGCCGCGAGGGCTGCCACGGTGCGATCCGACAGGGTCTTGTCGTCACGCAGCAGGGTGCCGTCCAGGTCGGTGGCGATCAGCCGGGTTACGGCAGGCAGAGGCGAGTCGGTAGCTGAGGTCACAGGGTCATTCTCCCGTACAGAAGTGCACGGGCGTGCAGAGGGGCGCACATTTGAGGGCACGCGCCCCTGAGCAGCAGAACATGCCTGTGGCATGTGCCCGGGGACATCTGAACCGAATTCAGCGGAGCTGTGCCAGTCCCTCGGTGGCGATCCGCTCGAAAACCTTCTCGTCGGCCGCGAAGTCGGAGCCCGGGACCGGCCAGTGGAGCACGATCTCCGTGAATCCCAGCGCGAAGTGCGTCCCCGCGAAGTCGACGAACGCGTCGAAGGAGTCCAGCGGACGGTCCGGGGTGAAGCCGGTGAGCAGGATCCTGTCCAGTCCCCCGACGTCCCGGCCGACCGCGGCGCCCGCCGATTCGAGTCCGTCGAGCTGGCGGCGCAGGGCGGCCACGGACTGCTCGGGCGTCCCCGTCTCGTACAGCTTCGGATCACCGGTGGTCACCCACCCCTGGCCGTACCGCGCGGCGAGCTTCTGCCCGCGCGGGCCGGTGGCGGCGATCGCGAAGGGGAGCCGGGGGCGCTGCACGCAGCCGGGGATGTTGCGGGCCTCGTTGGCCGTGTAGAACTCGCCCTCGTACGTGACCGAGGGCTCGCGCAGCAGCTGATCGAGCAGCGGGACGAACTCGCCGAAGTGGTCGGCGCGTTCGCGCGGCGTCCACGGGGCCTCGTCGGTCCTGCGCAGGGTCGTGGCGTCGAAGCCGTTGCCGCCGGCGCCGATGCCGAGGGTGATGCGTCCGTCGGAGACGTCGTCGAGCGTGATGAGGTCCTTGGCGAGTGTCACCGGGTGCCGGAAGTTCGGCGAGGTGATGAGGGTGCCCAGACGCATGCGTTCGGTTGCCGCGGCTGCGGCGGTCAGCGTCGGGATCGCGCCGAACCACGGCCCGTCGCGGAAGGTCCGCCAGGCCAGATGGTCGTACGTGTACGCGGCGTGGAAACCGAGTTCTTCGGCCCGCTGCCAGACCTTTCGGCCTTCGCTCCAGCGGTGGATGGGCAGGATGAGGGTGCTCAAATGCATACATGCGACGATACGGCCGAGTCGTCGGGATACGTCGCAGGGGTCCGCGCGAGTGGTTGCCGCCTCCCGCGCGCGGGGCGACGCTGGAAAAGGACGCGGCCGGTCCCTCCCGCGCGTGAGCACGGTGCCGGGCGCAGTTCACCGGAAGGATGAACCCCCATGAGGATGCTGCTGACCGCTCGGATGGATACCGAGCACGCGAACCGAGCCGTCTCCGACGGAACGATGCCCAAGCTCATCGAGGACATCGTGGACACCCTCAAGCCCGAAGCGGCCTACTTCATGCCGGTGGAGGGCGAACGTACCTGCATGCTCGTCTTCGACATGGAGGATTCCGCCCAGATGCCCCCGATCGCCGAGCCGTTCTTCCTGGCAGGCGCGAGGGTCAGCGTGCAGCCCGTCATGAACCTCGACGATCTGCGCAGGGGCCTCGGCAACCTGGCGCGGTGACGCGCTCAGCCGGGCAGCCGCAGGAACTCCGGTGGTACGGCGTCGGTGAGCCAGACGCCGTTGGCGCTGACGTGGAAGACGTGACCGGCCGCGTGCATGGCTGCCGCGTCCACCGACAGCACGACGGGCCGGCCGCGGCGGGCGCCGACCCGGGTCGCGGTCTCGCGGTCCGGTGACAGGTGGACATGGTGGCGGTCCATGGGGCGCAGCCCTTCGGCGCGGATCGCGTCCAGTGCCCGCACGACAGTGCCGTGGTACAGGTACGCCGGCGGTTCGGCGGGGGGCAGTCCGAGGTCCACCGCGACGGTGTGGCCCTGGTTCGCGCGGATGCGGTCGCCGTCCACGGTGAAGCGCCGTTTGTCGTTGGACGCGACGACATGGTCGAGCTCGTCGCGGGTGATGACGAATCCCTGCCGGGCGGTGGCCCGCAGAAGGTCGTCGATCGCTACCCAGCCCTGGGCGTCGAGGGTGATGCCGATGCGCTCAGGTTGGTGTCTGAGGTGGGCCGAGAGGTATTTGGACACCTTGACCGTGCGTTGTTCGTTCATCCGGTCAGAGTGCCCACGGCGGACCTCTCGGCGCACCGGATTTTTTCTTCGGTGGTGAGGGCACACAGGTTTGATCCACAGCCAACTGCGTTTATCCACAGGTACTTTGACGATTCTGTGGACAAGTGACGCCCTGTATAGGCTATTTGATCAACTTACTTCTCTTTTGCGTGAGATGCCGCAAGAGAGTCCAATGTCCTGGCCTGTACCTCTCGTTCGGTCGCTGCCGCGACGAAGGCTTCCACCCCGTCCGAGCCAACCAGCCTCTGGACGGCGCGCATTGTTCCGGCGGGCAGGATCACCGGACGGGGCGTGTCCTCGTCGGTCAGCGGTTCCTCGGAGCCCAGGTGGTGGTGCAGGTGGCGGGTGGCGAACAGCCGCATCGCACGGGCCAGTTCGGCGTCGACCGTCTGCTGGGCGAGCGGCCGGAGCCGGCGCACCATCGAGGCGGCCTCCGCCGCGTCCGCGTCCGTCGGCGGACGGTGACCCAGATAGCGGGCGAAGACGTGCTCGGTGGTGAACTCCAGGAATCGGGACGCTATGTGCTCGACCTGGCCGCGAAGTTCCCTCAGATGGGCGGAGATTGCGGTGAGCGGAACGCCTGCCGCGTACAACTCGGCTGCCACCGATAGCTCTTGGGGGCTGGGGACCAGGAACTCGTCGTCCTTGCCCGGTACGCGCTCCAGTACGCCGAGTGCCACCGCCTCGTCGACCGCCGCGTCGTCCGGCGTCGCACCGAACCGCAGGTCGAGCTCGGCGCGGGTGATCCGGCCGGCCTCCTCATCGGTCCACGGGCCGTGCACCTCGGCGACCAGGCCGAGCACTCCGCCCAGCCCACGGCCGGCGTCCCATGCCTCCAGCAACTCCTTGATGCTGGCCAGGGTGTAGCCGCGGTCCAGCAGATCCGCGATCTGCCGGAGCCGGGCGAGATGCGTGGACCGGTAGACGTTGGCCCGGCCGCGCCGCTCCGGTGTGGGCAGCAGGCCGCGGTCCTGGTAGGCGCGGATGGTGCGGACCGTGGCCCCACTGGCGTGGGCCAGGTCCTCGATCCGGTACTCGGCGTCCGGCCGCGCCCCGGACGGCGTCCCGCTCCCGGTCACAGCGGCGGCTTCATACGGGCGATGCCGCGCAGCACCCCCGGGCTCACCCGGGACAGCAGCCGGATGCCCCGGGCCTCCGGGGTGACCGGCACGACGGCCTGATTGCGCACGACGGCCTGGAGGATCGCGTCGGCGACCTTCTCCGGGGGGTAGTTCCGGAGCCCGTACAGCCTGCTGGTCCGCTTCTGGAGGCGCTTCTCCTCCGCCGCGTCCGCCCCGGCGAACCGCGTGGTCGCCGTGATGTTGGTGTTGACGATGCCGGGGCAGATCGCGCTGACTCCGATGGACTTCTCGGCCAGTTCGGCCCGCAGACACTCACTGAGCATCAGCACGGCCGCCTTGGAGGTGCTGTACGCGGGCAGGGCCCGCGAGGGCTGGAAGGCGGCGGCGGACGCCGTGTTGACGATGTGGCCGCCCTGGCCGCGGTCGGCCATCTGCTTCCCGAAGATCCGGCAGCCGTGAATGACCCCCCACAGATTGACGTCGAGGACGTTCTTCCAGTCCTCGCTCGTCGTCTCCAGGAAGGAACCCGACAGGCCGATCCCGGCGTTGTTGACCAGCACGTCGACGATCCCGTACTCCCGGGCGACCTTCTCGGCGAGCTTCTCCATCGCCTGCTCGTCGCTGACGTCGACCGTCTCGCCCCAGGCGGCCGGGGACCCGATCAGCCGGGCCATCTCGGCCGTCCGGGCCGCTCCCTCGCCGTCACGGTCCACCGCCACCACCCGGGCACCGGCTTCGGCGAACGCGAAGGCGGTGGCCCGTCCGATCCCTCCGGCCGCCCCGGTCACCAGGACCAGCTGTCCGCCGAACCGGTCGGCATGGGCCCCGGTCGCCACCGCGCCCTGCACCGGCAGGCCGTCCCGCCGCGCCGCCTCGTTGGCCTCGACGAACTCGCCGATCCAGGACGACAACTGGTCCGGCCTCGTGCGGGGCACCCAGTGCTTGGCCGGCAACGACCGGCGGACCAGGTCCGGCGCCCACGAGTCCAGTTGGTCGTAGAGCGACTCGGAGAGGAAGAAGTCCTCGGTCGGCGTGATCAGTTGGACCGGGACATGCGCGTAGGCGTCCGCCCGGGGCCTGCGCAGACGGGGCCGGACGTTGTCACGGTAGAGCCAGGCCCCGTGCGCGGCGTCCTGGGGCAGCGAGGGCGTCGGATAGTCGCCCGCCGGCACCTTCTCCATGCGCTGGAGTATCCGGGGCCACTGCTTGCCGAGTGGTCCGCGCCAGGCGAGCTCCGGCAGGACCGGGGTGTGCAGCATGTACACGTACCAGGACTTGGCGCCCTGCCCCATGAGCTGGCCGACCCTGCGCGGGGTGGGCCTGCTCATGCGCTGCTTGATCCAGTGGCCGAAGTGGTCGAGGGACGGCCCGGACATGGAGGTGAACGAGGCGATCCGGCCCTCGGTCCGCTTGACCGTGGCGAACTCCCACGCCTGGACCGAACCCCAGTCGTGTCCCACCACGTGCACGGGCCGGTCCGGGCTCACCGCGTCCGCGACGGCCAGGAAGTCGTCCGTGAGCTTCTCCAGCGTGAATCCGCCCCGCAGGGGGGACGGAGCCGTCGACCTGCCGTGGCCGCGCACGTCGTACAGCACGACATGCCACTCCTCGGCCAGCCGCGAGGCCACCTCCGACCAGACCTCCTTGCTGTCCGGGTAGCCGTGCACCAGCACGACCGTCGGCCTGGACTCGTCGCCCAACTCGGCGACGCACAGCTCGATTCCGCCTGTGCGAACCCAGCGCTCGCGCGCCTCGCGCAGCTTCATGCCGCCACCTTCTCCTCTGCCCAGCGCCGCACGTGCGGCAGATCGTCATCCAGCCAGAAAGCGCTCTGCTCCGGGTCCTTGGAGTCGGTGACGACCAGGATCTCCTCGAACTTCGCGCCCGTACCCCGGAATCCGAGGTGCGGTTCGACCGCCCACAGCCCCGGCTGCGGCGGGTGATCGGAGAAGCGGTACGGGCTCCACAGGGGCGACCAGCCGTCCCGGTGGCCGTGCAGGGCGTCGCTCGCCAGCCCCTTGATGGACTGGGTGCCGAACCCGAAGACACGGGGGGACCAGCGCCGTTCGGTCACGCGGTCGACCTTGTGGGCGATGACGCCGAAGGGATAGGCCCGGTGTCTGTTCGCGTACCCCTGTCGGATCATGAGGCGTTCGACGTCCTCGTAGATCTCGCGGAGCGAACGCCGCTCACGGACCTCGCGCAGGATCAGCTCGCGGTGGACTTCCAGATCGGCCAGCAGCCTGTCGTGCAGCGGGCTGAGACCGAGACAGCCGGAGTAGCCGACGTCCGCGGTGAATCCCTTGTACACCGGGGCCATGTCGAGGATGAACGGCATCCCCGGCTCCAGCTTCCGGCCGGTCGGGAAGAACTGCAGCGGCACCTTGAAGTTCGCGAACGCCGTCCGGTCCCCGAACCAGGCGAACGGGAGATGGAACCAGTCCCGCACACCGCGCTCGCGCAGCCAGTCACGCTGCATCCGTGCGGCCTCGCGCTCCGTCACGCCCGGCCTGAGCTGAGCGGCGACCGCCTCCGCGCAGTCGTACGCGAGGCGCTGCACTTCTCTGAACCCCCGCAGTTCCGGGGCTTTTCCGTCCTTCGCTGCCGAGGTCATGCAACCGTCCGTTCCCTGACGTGCGCGGTACGTGCCCGTAACGTGACACTGATGAATGTGACAATGTCCGGCGGCTACGTCAAGGGGTGCGCGGAGACCTGTGGACAACTTCGGGCGCGGCCCGGACCGGAGCCGTGAACTCCTCCCCTGTGGGGTCCCCCTACGGGTCCGTACGCCTGGAGTCTGACGGCGATCCAGCCGCCAGGTCTGACGACCGAAGTGGTCCACGCCACTACCGTCGAACCCGTGACTGTGATCGTGACCGAAAGCCTGAGCAAGCGGTTCCCCCGGGTGACCGCGCTTGACCGGCTCACCCTGGACATCGGACCCGGTGTAACCGGCCTGGTGGGTTCCAACGGGGCCGGCAAGTCCACCTTGATCAAGATCCTGCTGGGTCTGTCCCCCGCCACCGAAGGCCGGGCCGCGGTTCTCGGGCTGGACGTCGCCACCAGTGGCGCCGCCATCCGGGAGCGCGTCGGGTACATGCCCGAGCACGACTGCCTGCCGCCGGACGTGTCGGCGACGGAGTTCGTCGTGCACATGGCCCGGATGTCCGGCCTGCCTCCCACGGCGGCGCGCGAGCGCACCGCCGACACGCTGCGCCACGTCGGTCTGTACGAGGAGCGCTACCGGCCCATCGGTGGCTACTCGACCGGTATGAAGCAGCGCGTGAAGCTGGCCCAGGCACTCGTCCACGACCCGCAGCTGGTCCTGCTCGACGAGCCGACCAACGGCCTGGACCCCGTCGGCCGGGACGAGATGCTCGGCCTGATCCGCCGCATCCACACCGAGTTCGGCATCTCCGTGCTCGTCACCTCCCACCTCCTGGGCGAACTCGAGCGCACCTGCGACCACGTGGTCGTCGTCGACGGCGGCACCCTGCTGCGGTCGAGCTCCACCAGCGACTTCACGCAGACGACCACGACCCTCGCGGTCGAGGTCACCGACAGCGACACCCACCCCGACGGCACCGACGCGCTGCGCAAGGTCCTCACCGGGGCCGGCGTCACCCTGGTCGGCCTCGACGGCGTCGACGCGGAGGGGCTGCCCGGTGCGGGCCACATCCTCCTGGTCGAGGCGACCGGCGAGGAGACCTACGACATCGTCCGCGACAGCGTCGCCGGGCTCGGACTCGGCCTCGTACGGATGGAACAGCGGCGCCACCACATCGCCGAGGTCTTCCGTACCGAAGAGGCACCGGCGGCGGACCGGGCGGCACAGACCGCGTCCGCCGGCGCCGTGACGCAGAAGGGGAGCGGTTCGTGATGAGCACCGACACCGGGGCCGTTGCCGGGAGCGACAGCTCCCGGATCCACAACATCGGGTACCGCTCCTACGACGGTCCGCGCCTGGGCCGCGCCTACGCGCGCCGCTCGCTCTTCTCGCAGTCCCTCAGGGGCTCGTTCGGCCTCGGCCGTTCCGCGAAGTCCAAGGTGCTGCCGATGCTGCTGTGCGGGGTGATGTGCCTGGTCGCGCTGATCATCGTCGCGGTCGCCATCGCCACGCCCAATATGACGAAACTGCCCATCAAGTACACGGCGTTCGCGATCTACCTCCAGGCGGTGATCGGACTCTTCATCGCCGCCCAGGCACCGCAGTCCGTCTCCAGGGACCTGCGGTTCAAGAGCATCCCCCTGTACTTCTCACGCCCGATCGAACGCGGCGACTACGTGGTCGCCAAGTACGCGGCCATGGCCTCCGCGCTGTTCATCCTCACCGCCACGCCGCTGGTCATCCTGTACGCGGGCTCGCTGCTCGCGAAGTTCGACTTCGCCGACCAGACCAAGGGGTTCGGGCAGGGACTGGTGTCGGTGGCGCTGCTGTCGGTCCTGTTCGCCGGCCTCGGACTGGTGATGGCCGCCCTCACCCCGCGCCGCGGCTTCGGCGTCGCGGCGGTGATCGCCGTACTGACCATCTCCTACGGGGCGGTCTCCACGGTCCAGGCCATCGCCTGGGAGACGGGGTCCGGCGACGCGGTGCCGGGGCTGGGGCTCTTCTCGCCGATCACACTGATCGACGGTGTCCAGACCGCGTTCCTCGGTGCCACCTCGGCCTTCCCCGGAGGGGAAGGCCCGGGCGCCGGTGCCGGAGTGGCGTATCTGATCGTTGTTCTCGCGCTCGTCGCCGGCTCGTACGCCGTGCTGATGCGCCGCTACCGGAAGGTCGGGCTGTGACCACCATCGAGATCGACCACACCTCGCGCTGGTTCGGCAACGTGGTCGCCGTGAACGACGTCAGCATGACGGTGGGTCCGGGGGTCACGGGTCTGCTCGGCCCCAACGGCGCCGGAAAGTCCACGCTGATCAACATGATGGCCGGGTTCCTCGCCCCGTCGACGGGCAAGGTCACGCTCGACGGCAGGACGATCTGGCGCAACGAGGCGGTCTACAAGGAGATCGGCATCGTCCCCGAGCGGGAGGGGATGTACGACTTCCTGACCGGCCGCGAGTTCGTCGTCGCCAACGCCGAACTGCAGGGCCTCGGCGACGAGGCGGCGCGCAAGGCCCTGGCCACCGTCGAGATGGAGCACGCGCAGGACCGGAAGATCTCGACGTACAGCAAGGGCATGCGCCAGCGCGTGAAGATGGCGTCCGCGCTGGTCCACGAGCCGTCCGTGCTGCTGCTCGACGAGCCGTTCAACGGGATGGACCCGCGTCAGCGCATGCAGCTGATGGAACTGCTGCGGCGGATGGGAGCGGAGGGCCGTACGGTCCTGTTCTCGTCGCACATCCTCGAAGAGGTCGAGCAACTGGCCTCGCACATCGAGGTGATCGTGGCCGGGCGGCACGCCGCATCCGGCGACTTCCGGCGCATCCGCCGGCTGATGACGGACCGGCCGCACCGCTATCTCGTACGGTCCAGCGACGACCGGGCGCTCGCCGCCGCGCTCATCGCCGACCCGTCCACCGCGGGCATCGAGGTCGACCTGAGCGAACGGGCCCTGCGGATCCAGGCCGTCGACTTCGGGCGCTTCACCGCGCTGCTGCCGCAGGTGGCACGCGAACACGGCATCCGGCTGCTGACCGTTTCGCCTTCCGACGAGTCCCTCGAATCGGTCTTTTCCTATCTCGTAGCGGCCTGAGTAGTGGCCTGAAAGGAGCTGTGAAGCGTCATGTACGACCCCACAGTCGCTCGGCTCACCTACCGGGCCCTGCTCGGCCGGCGCCGGGCTGCCATTCTGTTCATCCTGCCGGTGCTGCTGGTGGTCATCGCCGTCGCGGTACGGGCGTTCGCCGGGGCGGACGACCAGGTCGCGGCCAACGTGCTGGGCGGTTTCGCCATCGCCACGATGGTTCCGCTCATCGGCGTCATCGCGGGGACCGGGGCGATCGGGCCGGAGATCGATGACGGTTCGATCGTCTACCTCCTGGCCAAGCCGGTGAAGCGTCCGACGATCATCGTCACGAAGCTGATCGTGGCCATCGCCGTGACGATGGTGTTCTCCGCGCTGCCGACCCTGCTCGCGGGCCTGATCCTCAATGGCAACGGCCAGCAGATCGCGGTGGCCTACACGATCGCGGCGCTGGTCGCCTCGATCGCGTACAGCGCGCTGTTCCTGCTGCTCGGCACGGTCAGCCGGCACGCCGTCGTCTTCGGCCTGGTGTACGCCCTCATCTGGGAAGCGCTCTTCGGCAGCCTGGTGCCGGGCGCGCGGACGCTCAGTGTGCAGCAGTGGTCCCTCGCGGTCGCCGAGAAGGTGGGCGCGGAGGGTGCGATCACCTCGGATGTCGGGCTGCCCCTGGCGACACTGCTGCTGGCGGGGATCACGGTCGCCGCCACCTGGTACGCGGGCCAGAAGCTGAGGGCCCTGAAGCTCGCCGGCGAGGAGTGAGCCGGTCCGCCCCTGCGCGGTACGACCCCCGTCCGATGGGCGGGGGTCGTTCTGTGTCCTATGAACGGACAGTTGTACGCGTAACCGTACGTTTATCGGCTCGTTGGCCAGGGTGCGTGGAGGCAGTGGGGATCTGTGGCGTCGAGCTTTCGTGAATGCGGGGATCGCCGACACCGGTGGGGCAGTGCCGGCCGGGTCGGTCATTGAGTGAGTGGCAACCGTGAGCGTCCTCCACCCCTGAAGCCCGGGGACAGGGCCGTCCATCGCCGTTCCCGCGAAAGGGATGACCATGCCCACGGAAGTCGCACTGCTCGAATCACGCGCCCTGCGCGTCGAGCGGATGGGGCGCGTCGACGCCCTCGACAAGGTCAAGAGCCTTGTCATGCTCCCGGACGGAATTCACGTCCGTACCGAGGATGTCGCGCGCTACTTCGAGGTATCCACAGAGGCCGTGAAGAAGGTGACCCAGCGCCACCGAGCCGAGATGGAGGAGAACGGTCTCAGGCTCCTGCGCGGCGCTGACCTGCGAGCCTTCCATAGGGACATGGTGTCCCTATGGAGAGGCGAGGAGGGTGGGAGTTATCCACAGGCGGTCACTCAGCTCACGCTCTACACCCGCAGAACCGTACTCAACGTCGCCATGCTTCTTCGCGACAGCGACATCGCGCGGTGCGTCCGTACGTACCTGCTCGACGCCGAGGAGGAGCTGAAGGTGGCGTACCGCTCGCTGGACCAGCGCGTCACCGGCATCGAGGGCTGCCTCGCCGGTGTCGGCAGCGCGCTCCAGGAGCTCGGGCCGGTGCTCGGCAGAATGTCGGAGCGGCTCGACAGTCTCGACCGGAAGCTGGACGTCACGTACCAGGTCGTCGGTGCCATCAGCGTCAGGCTCTCGGACGTCTCCCAGGGACTCGTCCGTATCGACACGCGCATGGACGGCCTCGCCCAGCAGCTGAAGGATCTGCGCGGCTGACCCGGTCCCGACCGTCGCAGCCCATGGGAATGCCGCCGGCCACAGGGACCGGCGGCATTCCCGCGAGGGTCAGGACCGGCCGGTCCTGAGGAGTTCCTCCAGCACCAGGGCGATGCCGTCGTGCTGGTTCGACGCGGTGATCTCGTGGGCGACGGCCTTGAGGTCGTCGTGCGCGTTCGCCATCGCCACACCGTGCTGGGCCCAGCCGAACATCGGGATGTCGTTCGGCATGTCGCCGAAAGCGAGCGTGTCCGCGGCCTTCACTCCGAGCCGACGGGCGGCCAGGGACAGCCCGGTCGCCTTGCTCAGCCCCAGAGGCAGGATCTCGACCACGCCCGGACCCGCCATGACGACGTCCACCAGACTGCCGACCACCTCGCGGGCGGCCTTCGCCAGTGCGTCGTCGCCGAGCTCCGGATGCTGGATGTAGACCTTGTTCAGCGGGGCGGCCCACATCTCGGCGGCATCGTCCACGAACACGGCGGGCAGCGGTCCCTCCTGCACCCGGTAACCGGGTCCGACCAGCACCTCGCCGTCGAGTCCGTCACGGCTGGCGGCCAGCGCCAGCGGACCGACCTCCGCCTCGACCTTGGACAGCGCGAGACCGGCGAGCTGCCGGTCCAGGGTGAGCGAGGTCAGCAGCTTGTGCTCACCGGCGTGGTAGACCTGCGCGCCCTGGCCGCAGACCGCGAGGCCCTCGTAACCCAGGTCGTCCAGGATGTGCCGGGTCCACGGGACCGCGCGCCCGGTGACGATGATGTGCGCCGCGCCGGCCGCTGTGGCTGCGGCCAGCGCCTCGCGCGTGCGCTCCGAGACCGTGTCGTCGTCACGCAGCAGCGTGCCGTCGAGGTCGGTCGCGATGAGCTTGTACGGGAAGGTCGTCACTTGGAGACCGGCTCCAGAACCTCACGCCCGCCGAGGTACGGACGCAGTACCTCGGGTACCCGCACCGAACCGTCGGCGAGCTGGTGGTTCTCCAGGATCGCCACGATGGTGCGGGGTACGGCGCAGAGCGTGCCGTTCAGCGTGGCGAGCGGCTGGAGCACCTTCTTGCCGTCGCGGCTGTCGCGCATCCGGACGGAGAGGCGGCGCGCCTGGAAACCGTCGCAGTTCGAGGCGGAGGTCAGCTCGCGGTACTTGCCCTGCGTGGGAATCCACGCCTCGCAGTCGAACTTCCGGGAGGCGGAGGCCCCCAGGTCGCCCGAGGCGACATCGATCACCTGGAAGGGCAGCTCCAGCGCGGTGAGCCACTGCTTCTCCCAGTCGAGGAGACGCCGGTGCTCGGCCTCGGCGTCCGCCGGATCGACGTACGAGAACATCTCGACCTTGTCGAACTGGTGGACGCGGAAGATGCCGCGGGTGTCCTTGCCGTACGTGCCGGCCTCGCGGCGGAAGCAGGGCGAGAAGCCCGCGTACCGCAGCGGCAGCTTGTCGGCCTCGATGATCTCGTCCATGTGGTACGCGGCGAGGGGCACCTCGGACGTGCCGACCAGGTAGAAGTCGTCCTTCTCCAGGTGGTAGACGTCCGCGGACGCCTGGCCCAGGAAGCCGGTGCCCTCCATGGCGCGCGGGCGGACCAGCGCGGGGGTCAGCATCGGGATGAAGCCGGCCTCGGTGGCCTGCGCGATCGCGGCGTTGACCAGCGCGAGTTCCAGGAGCGCGCCGATACCCGTCAGGTAGTAGAAGCGCGAACCGGAAACCTTGGCTCCGCGCTCCATGTCGATGGCGCCCAGCGCCTCGCCGAGCTCCAGGTGGTCCTTCGGGGCGAAGCCCTCGGCGCCGAAGTCGCGGATGGTGCCGTGCGTTTCGAGGACGACGAAGTCCTCCTCGCCGCCGACCGGCACGTCCTCGTGGACGATGTTGCCGAGCTGGAGCAGCAGCCGCTTGGCGTCGGCGTCGGCCTCGTCCTGAGCGGCGTCGGCCGCCTTGACTTCGGCCTTGAGCTGATCGGCCTTCTTGAGCAGCTCGGCACGCTCGTCCGGGGATGCCTTGGGGATCAGCTTGCCGAGCGACTTCTGCTCGGAGCGGAGTTCGTCGAAGCGGACGCCGGACGACCTGCGCAGCTCGTCGGCGGAGAGAAGGGCGTCGACGAGCGCGACGTCCTCTCCACGGGCGCGCTGGGAGGCGCGAACACGGTCGGGGTCCTCACGGAGCAGGCGAAGGTCAATCACCCCTCAAGGCTACCGGTGTGGGGTTCCCCCGCTCGAACCGATATCGATGAGCGTGTCACTTTGCCCGAATTGCCGGAATTGATAATCCTGGAGGGAATCGCTGGGCCGGGCATCGGCGAAGTGGTCAATAAACGAGCGCATTCCCCCGAAAAGGGTTCAAGTGGTCCGCGCCGCTTGACGCACCGGGCCTGCGCGGGGCGGGAGTTGGGGACGGGGTTCCGATGTTGTCCACAGGGGGGTGCGGTTCGATTTAGTTATCCACAGGCTGTGAGGAAGATCTGTGGACACCGGAAGAGATCGTTCCGAAAGCCACATGAAGGCTCATGGATTCCCCGTTCAAACGCGGTTCACACACTCATTCGGGTGGGAATTCGATGCTCTAAAGAGTTGATCAATGCAATTGGGGTGACACGCGATGACCTGGGGCTCTGTGGACGGATCTGATGCCACTGAGCCGATTTGTCGACCATGTCGCATTACGGTGTCGACTTGTCCCCAGGTCGAGACGTCGGCCTGTGGATAACTCTGTGGGTAAATGAAAATCTGCAGGTAGGACCGGTGGGCAACGCACAGGACGCCCCTGGCCGGAGCGCCGCCGGGGCCCGGCTCAGCCGGGCCGGTGCTGCCTCAGACCCGGCCGTCCTGGCTCCGTGCCAGCCAGTCGGACGCCTCGGTGAAGTCGGTGTCCGAGGTCCCGGTACGCAGCGCGCGTACGTCCTCGGTCGTCACTCCGGCCCGCGGATACGAACCCAGGAACCGCACGTTCGGGCAGATGCGCTTGAGCCCCATCAGCGCCTCACCGACCCGCCGGTCCGCGATATGTCCCTCTGCGTCCACGGCGAAGCAGTAGTTGCCGATGCCCTCCCCGGTCGGCCGGGACTGGATCAGCATCAGGTTCACCCCGCGCACCGCGAACTCCTGGAGGAGTTCGAGCAGCGCGCCCGGGTGGTCGTCGCCCAGCCAGATGACCACGGAGGTCTTGTCCGCGCCGGTCGGTGCCGACGGCCGGGCCGGGCGGCCCACCAGGACGAAGCGTGTCTGGGCGTTCTCGGCGTCGTGGATCTCCGTGACCAGCGGTTCCAGGCCGTAGGTCGCCGCGGCGAACTCCCCGGCGAAAGCGGCGTCGTACCGCCCCTCCTGGACCAGCCGCGCACCATCGGCGTTGGAGGCGGCCGACTCCCACACGGCCTTCGGGAGGTGGGCCGCCATCCAGTTGCGTACCTGCGGCTGCGCGGCCGGGTGCGCGGTGACCGTCTTGATGTCGGTGAGCTTGGTCCCCGGACGCACCAGCAGCGCGAAGGTGATGGAGAGCAGCACCTCGCGGTAGATCATGAGCGGTTCGCCGGTGGTCAGCTCGTCGAGCGTCGCGGTGATCCCGCCCTCGACGGAGTTCTCGATGGGTACGAGGGCCGCCGCCGCTTCGCCGCTGCGCACCGCGTCCAGGGCCGCCGGTACGGAGACCATCGGGACGAGCTCGCGGGTGGCCGCTTCCGGGAGCGTACGGAGGGCGACCTCGGTGAAGGTGCCTTCGGGGCCGAGATAGGCGTAGCGCGTGGCTGACATACGGTCACCCTAATGCGCCCTGCGCGAGGGGCCGCGCCGTCTCAGGATGCGGCCGGGCGGGCGTCAGGACTCCAGCAGTCGCTGTCCCACGTACTCACCCTTCGCCGCACCGCCCGGCACCGCGAAGACTCCGCTCGCCTCGTGCCGGATGAACGGCGAGAGCGCGTCTCCCCGGTCGAGCTTGCGCTGCACCGGCACGAAGCCCCGGAAGGGGTCCGCCTGCCAGCAGACGAAGAGGAGCCCGGCGTCCGGGGTGCCGTCCGCCGCGATGCCGTCGTGGTACGAGAAGGGGCGCCGCAGCATCGCCGCGCCGCCGTTCTTCTCGGGGGAGGAGATCCGGGCATGGGCGTTGTCGGGGATCACCAGGCGGCCGTCCGGGCCTGCCTTGTCGAGGTCCATCCCGGTCGTCTCCGTGCCGCCGCTGAGCGGGGCGCCGTCCGCCTTGCGGCGCCCGATGACCCTCTCCTGCCGGTCCACCGTGAGCTTCTCCCAGTCGTCGAGGAGCATCCTGATGCGCCGTACGACGGCGTACGAGCCGCCCGCCATCCAGTCGAACGCCGGTCCGGAGTCGGCTGAGGCGGTGCCGGTCCCCGCGCCCGACGGTACGAAGATCCGCTGGTCGAAACCGCTGTCGGACGGCTTCGGATTTCCGGTGCCGTCGATCTGCCCCATCAGATTGCGCGCGGTTCTCGGGCGGTCGGTGGCGCCCGGAGTGCGGTTGAAGCCGCTCATCTGCCAGCGCACCCGGGCCGTCGTGGCGGCGTCCTTCTGGAGGGCGCGCAGCGCGTGGAAGGCGACGAGCGCGTCGTCCGCACCGATCTGCACCCAGAGGTCACCGTTGGAGCGCTTGGCGTCGAGGTGGTCGGAGGAGAACGGCGGCAGCGGGTCGAGGGCGGTGGGCCGACGGCCGGTCAGGCCCGTACGTTCGAAGAAGGTGCGGCCGAAGCCGAAGGTGACCGTCAGCGAGGAGGGCCCGGCGTCCAGGGCGATCCCGGTGTCGTGGTCCGCGCCGTCTCCGTCCACCGCCGGCCGGCCCGCCATCAGCCGCTCGGCCGTGGCCGACCAGCGGCGCATCAGCGCGGCGGCCTCCTTGCGTCCCGCACCGGGTGCCAGGTCGAAGGCGATCAGATGGCCGTGGGCCTGAAGCGGAGCGGTGATCCCCGCTTGATGTTTCCCGTGAAACATCGCGCGGGTCGATCCGACAGTGGTCAGCGCGGCCGGATCGTCGGGGCGGGTGGCGGCGTATCCCGCGGCGCCGCCCGCCGCGCCCAGCACGAGGCCCGTCGCTCCGGCGGCTCCGGCGGTGCCGAGCAGCCGCCGCCGGGAGACGGCACCGGCCGGAGCAGCGGCACCCGTGCCGGAGCCGTTCCTCGCGGCCTTCGGGGTGGCGTCCTTCATGTTCTTGCTCAACGTGCTCAGCCGATCCTGACGTTCTTGTCGATGGTCGTCTGGTCGATGTCCGACGTCCGCACCGTCACGGAGACCGTCCACTCGCCGGCCATCGGGACCTGGATGCCGTCGGCCGTCCAGTGGCCGTCGGCGAGGTGGTCGGGGACGACCGGCAGCGGACCGATGTCCTTGGACTTCAGCGTGAGCGCCACCTTCACCTCGGGGACGTCCAGCGGCCGGCCGTTCGCTCCGTCGACCCAGATGTGGAGCTGGTTGGCACCGATGCGCGCGGGGTCGATGTCCATCCGCACGGTCCCCTTGCCGTTCCGGCCGCCGGTGTCGAACGGCATGCTCAGGTTGATCGGGGTTCCGGGAGCCGGAACGCTCGTCGCGGCCGGGCCGCGGGAGGCTTCCTCCTCGGTACGCCCCGGCTCGGTGGAGGTCAGCACGGTCGTTACCGCGAGGAGGACGACGGCGATGCCCGCCTCCGTCAGTACCGAGCGGCGCAGGCCTGAGCGGTCCGGGTCGGCATCGCGGACGCGCTTCTCCTTCGTGGCCGTCAGGGCGGCACGCTGGCGGGCGAGCTGCGCGGCCCGTTCGGGGTCGACGGCCTCCGCGTCGGCGCCCACCGCGACCGCGACGGGCTCGCCGTCGTCGTCTCCGGCCTCGGCGTCCGTCGCCACGGCCTCGGCCGCTCCGGTGCTCTCCGCCAGCCGGGAGGTCCACCGGCGGGAGATCCAGGCGACACCGACGAGGACGGCCACCAGGGCCACCTTGACGAGCAGGAGCTGGCCGTACCGGGTGCCGGTCAGCGCGGACCAGGAGCCGACCTGGCGCCAGGACTGGTAGATCCCGGTCGCGGTGAGGACGACCACGCTGCCGAACGCCACGCGGGAGAAGCGCTGTACGACGGAGCTCTCGACGCCGGGCGTCCGGTACAGGGCGACCAGCAGGGCGGCGAGACCTCCGAGCCAGGTGGCGACGGCCAGCAGGTGCAGGACGTCGACCGGCATGGCGATGCCCGGCTGGATGCCGGTCGACGCGTGTTCCGCGAGGGCCCAGGTGCCGGCGATCCCGGCGGCGACGACCGTGCCGCCGATGGCGAGGCCGAAGGTGAGGTCCTTCTGCTCCGTCTCGTCCTCGCGCTTGGCGTACCCGCCGAACAGGACGGCGATGAAGAGGGCGGCGGCCCCGAGCAGCAGCAGCCGGGAGACCAGTGCGGCGCCCGGCTTGGTGTCGAGCACGGCTTGCAGACCGTTGAGGTCGAAGGCGTCCGAGAGCTTGCCGGAACCGGTGTACGGGCTGCGCAGGAGCAGCATGATCAAAGTGGCGGCGGTCAGGGTGATCCAGCCGCGCACGACGAGGCGTTGCAGCGGGCGTTCGGCTGCTCCGCGCCGCCAGCAGGCGAGTACGAACGCGGCGCCACCGGCCAGCAGGACGAATCCGGCGTACGCGGCGTAGCGCGCGATGCCGTAGAGGGTGCCGACCAGGCCGCCGCCGGCTCCGCCGGAGGGAAGCGCGACGGTCGTTTCCGAGGGGGCGCCGATGGAGAACGTGAAGGCGCCCGAGATCGGGTGGCTGTCCGCGGAGACGGCCTGCCAGGCCACGGTGTAGGTGCCGTCGGGCAGACCCGCGAGGAGCCGGACGCCGTACTCAACGGCGCCTCCGCTCCCCAGCTCGCGGGGCGCACCGGCGTCCGCCCGGCGGCCGTCGGGGTCGAGGACGCGGATCGAGTCCTTGCCCATGGCGATCTGCTCGGAGAAGCTGAGCGAGACCTCCTTGGGAGCGGTGTCGACCACCGCCCCGTCCTGCGGGTTGCTCCCGGTGAGGGCGGCGTGCGCGGACGCGGGGCTCGCGCCCGCCAGCACCAGGCCGAACAGCAGGCTGATCAGCGTGGCGAGGAACGCGACGGCGGCGAGCGGCCGGCGTATCGGGTGCGGCCCGAAGTGCGGGGCGGTGGCTGTCATGGGGTGTCAGTCCCTCACTGCTTCTTCGGGTTGTGGGTGGTCTCCTTCACGGGAACGTCGACCTTGATGGGGCCGGCCTTCTCGAAGTGCAGCTCCAGGGAGACCTTCTCGCCCTGCTTCGGTCGCTGCTTGAGCTTCATGAACATGATGTGGTTGCCACCGCGTTCGAGATCCAGTTCGCCGCCGGCGGGCACTTCGAAGGAACTGACCATGCGCATGGTCTGGTTCCTCGTCTCGTGGATCGTGACGTCGTCCGAGAGCGGACTGGTCACGGAGGTCAGCCGGTCGGCGGCGTCCCCGCTGTTCTGCACGACGAGGAAGCCGGCCGCCATGTCGCTGATGGGCTGCGGCATGAAGGCGCCGACCACCTTCAGCTCCGGCTCGCTGCCGGCGGAACAGCCCGCCAGCGCCAGGCCCGTGGTGAGGGCCAGGACGCCGGCGAGGGCGGTGCGGCGGTTCACGGAGTCGCTCCCGTGATGAGCTTCGGGAGGTCCTTCGCGTAGTCGTCGGACGTGGTGTCCTCGCCGTACAGCACGTACCCCTTGTCGGTCTTCGGCGAGAACGCGACCACCTGGGCGCCGTGCATCGAGACGACCGTGCCGTCCTTCTCCACCTTCGGCGGGTCGATGCCGATGCCGATCTGCCGGGCGCCCGCCTGGATGGTCGGGAAGTCGCCCGTGAGTCCGGTGAAGGCGGGGTCCTGGGCCTTGAGCCAACTGCCCAGGGACGACGGGGTGTCGCGTTCGGGGTCGGTGGTGACGAAGACGACCTGGAGCTTGTCCTGGTCGGCCTTGGGCAGGGCGCGCTTGGCGAGCGCGATGTTGCTCATGGTCAGCGGGCAGACGTCGGGGCAGTTGGTGTAGCCGAAGTAGATGAGTGTCGGCTTGCCCTTGGTCTCCTCGCGGAGGTCGTACTTCTTGCCGTGGGTGTCGGTGAGGACGAGGTTCGGCTTGGTGAAGGGCTGGTCGAGTACGGTCGCGGCCTTGGTGCTGGTGTCGGCGGAGACGTCCGCGACGGGCTTCGCGGAGTCCGCGTCACTGCCGCAGGCCGACAGGGTCAGTGCCGCCGCGGCGGCGAGCGCCGCGGCGAGCATCGTCTTCTTGGTGCGCATGGAGAATTGTTTCCTGGTCTGTGGTGCGGGTGCTGCTTTGGGCGTCAGGCGGTGCGGCGGCGTCCCGCGAGGACGCCGAACGCGACACCCGCGATACCGATGACGATGCCGACGACGCCCAGGATCCGGGCGGTGCCGTCGCTGCTGTCGGCCGAGGCGGAGGGCGAGGCGGAGTCCGCCTTCGTGTCCTTCGCGGCCTTGTCGTCCGTGGCGTGGTCGCTCTTGTCGTCGGCGGCGGCAGCACCGTGCGCGTCGGCGGACGCAGCGGTCAGCTTGAGGACGGGGGCCGGGCTCTCGGGCTCTTCGCCGCCCTCGACGGGCTCCTCGATCCAGCGGACGACTTCCTTGTTGTCGTACGTCTGGAGGGCCTTGAAGACGAGCTGGTCGGCGTCCTCGGGGAGCTGGCCGACCGAGAGCGGGAACTGCTGGAAGTAGCCCGGCTCGATCTTGCTGCCGTCCGAGGTCCAGGTGACCTTCGAAACGGCTTCGGTGATCTTCTTGCCGTGCACGTCGAGGGGCTTGTCGAGCTTGCTCTTGTCGACCTTGATCTTCCAGCCGGGCACGGCCTGCGGGCTGACCGAGGACAGCGGGTGCTCGGCCGGGAAGTTCACTTCGAGCTTCACCGTCGAGGCGTCGTCGCGCTCGTTGGGGACCTTGAAGTTGATGGTGGCGTAGCTGCCCTTGGCGGCCTCGCCCTGCGGCTGGACGCTGACGTGAGCGGCGGCGGGGCCGGCGAGCAGCAGGACGGTGGAAGCGGCGACGCCGCCCGCGATGGCGATGCGTGAAACGTTCATGGCAGGGATCTCCACAGGCAGAAGGAAAAGGTGGTCCGGCGCGCTGGTGCGCGACGGCATCGCGACACCTTTTCCCCGGGTGATCCGGGCCGCGCCGAAGAGATCCGGGCGAAGGGTGTCGCGTCAGGCCGCGTGTACGTATACGGCGGGAGGCCCGCGCCTGATCACCATGTGCTGCAACGGATCCCCGGCGGCGGGCGCGAGCGCGTCGACGGCCGTGCGGGGGATGTGGGGCCCGGTCGTCCGTCGCCCGGGAAGGCCCGCGAGCAGGGTGCGTACGAGCGAGAGCGCGACGCGCAGGGACCGCAGCCGGGCGCCCGCCGCGAGTTCCTGGGCGCCGTGCACCGAGAGCCGGGTGAGGCCGAACAGGGCGACCTCGCCGCGGCGCAGCAGCCAGCCGGTGACCAGGGCGGCCAGGAGGTGCCCGAGGATCATGGGCAGGCTCGGCAGCGTCCCGGACGATCCGGCGAGTCCGGCGAGGCCGGTCAGCGCGGTCGGGTCGGCCGTCGCGAGGTGTGCGTGGTCCTGCGCCAGGCTTGCCGGGTCGATGCCCGCGGTGGTGACGACGCGGTGGGCCTCGGCCGCGTTCAGCCGGGCCGGCCCCTCGCCGCACAGCAGTCCGGCGGCGAAGCGGATGACCGCGTCGTTGTCCGTCCCGGCCGCGGTACCTGCCGCGGATTCCGTGCCGTGGGTGCCGAGTCCGAAGAGGACGTGCAGCGCGAGCTGTCCGCCGGTGAGGGCGGCGGCGATCGACGGGAGCGACCTTTCGCGCCCGGCGAGCGGCAGCACGAGCGCGAAGATCCCGAGGAAACCGGCGAGCAGTGTCCACCAGGGGACGGCCGCGCACGAGGCGAGTGCGTGTCCTGCCGCGGACAGCACGACGCAGACCGCGGTGAACACCGCGGCCCTCATGAGCCGCAGACCGGCTCCGGCGCGTGCGACGGGCATAGACATGGCCGGGTCATCATCGCACTGCGTACCGGGGCCGCGTCAGGCAGGTCCGGAAGGTCGGTTTCCTTCGGCATGGGCGGCTGTTGTGCCTGTTCGGGTGGGCTGGGGCGGCCGGACATAGCCGGTATGCGGAACATTCGCATCCGCCGAATGAGTGCCGTCACAGCCGATCTGTGCTTACGAAGGGCTCTGCGCGGCAATACGTATCGGTATGTCGAGCCGCAGCCAGGAGGCTGGAGCATGAGCATGTGGTGGTCACTCCATTTGCGGCGCGAAGCTGCGAGCGTTCCGCTCGCCCGTCGTTTTCTGCTCGGCACCATGGAAACCGCAGGGGTCGATCCGGACATCTCCTACGACTTGTCGGTAGCGCTCAGCGAAGCCTGTGCGAACGCCGTCGAGCACGGCGGGGACCGATGGGACGCCCCCGATACCGAGGGTGCCGGTGATATGTCGGGGCCCCGCCCCGTGCAGGGCGGACCCTCCGGGCAGTACCGGGTCACCGCTTATCTGGACGGCGAGAAATGCCGTATCGAAGTCGCCGATTCGGGGCCCGGTTTCCCCGCCCGGCGCACGCTTCGCACCGCCGCACAACCGGCCGTGGAACCCCCGGCCGCGGCACAGTCGCCCGCCCCGTGTCCGTCCGCCGGGCAGCCGCCCGTCACGGCGGAGAGCGGACGGGGCCTCGGTCTGATCGAGGAGCTCGCCGATCACGTCCATTTCGCCAACCGGCCGGGCCGGGGCGCGGTCGTGAGCTTCGACAAGGTCCTGAAATGGCGGAAGGGCGCGCTGCTCATGGTGTCCTGAGCAGCGCGCCCTCCGGCGCGGGGTACGACGGTCCGTCGCCCTGCGGGGTCAGCCCTTGAGCCGGGCCATCCACGCCTCGACGTCGTCGGCACGACGCGGCAGCTGGTCGGACAGGTTCCGGTTGCCGTCCTCGGTGACGAGGATGTCGTCCTCGATCCGGACGCCGATGCCGCGGTACTCCTCGGGCACGGTCAGGTCGTCGGCCTGGAAGTACAGACCGGGCTCGACCGTGAGGCACACGCCGGGCTCCAGGACGCCGTTGACGTACGCCTCGGTGCGGGCGGCGGCGCAGTCGTGGACGTCCATGCCGAGCATGTGACCGGTGCCGTGCAGGGTCCAGCGGCGCTGGAGGCCGAGCTCCAGGACCTTGTCCACGGACAGGTCGCCGAGCAGGCCCCACTCGACCAGCTTCTCGGTGAGCACGCGCTGCGCGGCGTCGTGGAAGTCGCGGTAGTCGGCGCCGGGCTTGACGGCCGCGATGCCGGCTTCCTGCGCCTCGTACACCGCGTCGTAGATCTTCCGCTGGAGCGGCGTGAACGTGCCGCTGATGGGAAGAGTGCGCGTCACATCGGCGGTGTAGAGGTCGTTGGTCTCCACTCCGGCGTCGAGCAGCAGCAGTTCGCCGGAGCGGACGGCGCCGTCGTTGCGGACCCAGTGCAGGGTGGTGGCGTGCGGTCCGGCCGCGCAGATCGAGCCGTAGCCGATGTCGTTGCCCTCGATGCGGGCGCGGAGGAAGAACGTGCCCTCGATGTAACGCTCGCTCGTCGCCTCGGCCTTGTCGAGGACCTTCACGACGTCCTCGAAGCCGCGGGCGGTGATCTCGCACGCCTTCTGCAGCTCCGCGATCTCGAAGGCGTCCTTCACCAGGCGGGCCTCGGAGAGGTAGACGCGCAGTTCCTCGTCGCGCTCCGCGGTGACCTTGTCGGTGAGGGCGGACTCGATGCCGGCGTCGTGCCCGCGGACGTTGCGCACCGGTCCGGTGGCCTCGGTCAGCGCGGCCGGGAGCTCACGGACGTCCTTCGCCGGTATGCCCAGCATCTGCTCGGCCTCGGAGAGCGAGTGGCGGCGGCCGACCCACAGCTCGCCCTGGCCGTTGAGCCAGAACTCGCCGTTCTCGCGGTCGGACCGGGGCAGGAGGTAGATCGTCGCCTCGTGCCCCGCCTCGCCGGCGCCCTTCGGCTCCAGGACCAGGACGCTGTCGTGGGTCTGGTCACCGGTGAGGTACGCGTACTCGGTCGACGCACGGAAGGCGTACTCGGTGTCGTTCGAACGGGTCTTGAGGTTGCCCGAGGGAATGACCAGGCGCTCGCCGGGGAAGCGCGCGGACAGCGCGGCGCGGCGGTCAGCGGTGTGCTCGGCCTGGGCGATCGGCTCCAGACCGTGCAGCTCGGTGTCGGCCCAGCCGGACTTCATGTTCTCGGCGAGCTCATCGGAAATGCCCGGGTACAGGCCGTTCTTCCGCTGCTTGATCGGCTCTGCTTCTTCGGTCTCCGGCTCCGGGTTCTCCGGGGTGAGCTCCTCAGACACGATTTGTCTCTCCTTGATACGACACTGGACCACTCCCCATCGTACGGGCGTACGGAAGGGGGTCCAGGGTCGGAAGACCTCTTACATGGGCGGCGCGCCGACCGAGCGGCGGCGGCTGCGTCCGGCGGCGGGCCGCGGTGCTCACTCCCGGTGCCCGCCCGTGGCGGCGGTCAGTCGAAACGGGCGGCCAGGATCACGACGTCCTCGGTGCCGTCGCCCTGGTCGAGGCCCTCGGGCAGCATCGCCCGCAGTACGTGGTCGGCGATCGCTCCCGGGTCGTGGCGGGCGGCCTTCGGTACGCAGGCCGCAGCCGAGTGCAGCCGGGCGAACGCCCGGTCCATCGCGTCGCCGGTGCGGCGCAGGAGCCCGTCGGTGTAGAGGAGCACGGTCTCGCCCGGTTCGGGGGTGAACTCCACGCTCGGAGCCTCCCAGCAGGCGAGCATCCCGAGGGGCGCGGACAGTGTGGTCTCCACGAACTCGGTGCGGCGCTCGCCGATCACCAGGGGCGGGCTGTGCCCGGCGCCGGCCAGCAGGATCTTGCGGCGGGCGGGCTCGCAGTACGCGAAGAGCGCGGTCGCGGCCTTGGCGGGCTCGGTCAGCCGCAGCAGCAGTTCCAGGTCGGAGAGTACGGCGACGGGGTCCTCGCCCTCCATCACGGCGTACGCCCGCAGACTCGCCCGGAGCCGGCCCATGGTGGCGAGTGCGCCGGGTCCGGAGCCGCCGACCGACCCGACGGCGAGGCCGAGCGCGCTGTCCGGCAGCGGCAGTGCGTCGTACCAGTCGCCGCCGCCCTGGGGCGCGGGCCGGTGGCGGGCGGCCAGTTGGACGCCGGGGACGCGGGGCAGCCTGCTGGGCAGGAGTTCCTCGGCCAGGGTCGCCACGTCGGCCCTGGCCCGTTCGAGTTCCAGCAGCCTGGCCAGGTGCTCCGTGGCGTACCGGATGTAGAGGCCGATGAGGTGGCGCTGCCGTTCCAGCGGTTCGGCAGGTTCGTCGTAGAGCCAGACGGCCGCACCGAGCCGGCCCGCCGCCTCGGTGGCGAGCGGCACGGCGTAGCTCGCGGCGTAGCCGAGCCGGGCGGCGACCTCGCGGTGGCGCGGGTCGAGACTCTTGTCGCCGAACAGATCGGGGCTCGTCAGCGGAGCCTGGGCGTCCGGGAGCCCGTCGAGGATGCGGCCGTACGAGGTGGCGCTGCGCGGCACGGTCTCGATGTGTCCGAGCTCCGCATGGGCGAGTCCGAGGCCGACGGTGGTGGACGGGCCGCCCGCGGCCGGTTCGAGGACGAGGAGTCCGCGACGGGCGCCGACGAGGGCGGCTCCGGCGTCCAGCAGCTCGCGAAGAGCGTGGTCGAGGGTATGCGTTCTGGCCAGGCGCTCGGTCAGCTCGTGCAGCGTCGTGAGATCGGACACCCAGGACGCCAGACGGTCCTGGAGGAAGGCGCCCGGGGCTGCCGGGACGCCCGTCAGGGGCGCTGGAGTGTGCGTTGAAACAGGAACCATGGGATCGATTCCAGCCACTTTCGGCAGGTGAGGGGCGCTCATGGGAGCCAGCTTTCCGACCGGTGCGATTCGTCGAATAGCATCGCAAACCCCCATGTCATTCTGCGCCGCTATCAATGCATCCACATGTACACGCACAAGTAAGGCGATGTCCAGCATTGTCCTCGCGGGATTTGTGGTGTCTGTGTGACAGTTAAGTTGGCTAAAAAATGCACCTATGGCAGTTATTTGCGGTCGACTGGGTGTGCTCGACAGGGGGTGCTCTCGGGGTGAAGTGCCCGAGGGAGCGTCATCCAGGGCATGCTGGGTACGTAATCGGTGATGACCAGCGGCAGTTGTGATCGCCCTGGAACCTGGCAGCGGGCCCGTACGTCTTTATCGACGACGGCCGCGCCCCCACCCCCGAGTGGCGGGGCTTGCACCAGGGACGGCAAGCGTGAAGCGCGCGCCGCCTCCGCCACGTATTGGCTGGACTCGGCTCAGCACGGCTCGGCTCAACTCGGCTCGGTTCGACTCAGCTCCATTTCTGCTCGGTTCCACTCTGCTCGGCTCGGCTCACGCTCGGTACCGATGGCTTGCCCGTACCGCAGATTCGATGAGCATGTACGCACAGTGAAGAGACACGCGCGTGGTGTAACGCCCACGTGGTGTCATGTGGACCTCGGCGTTCAACGGAAAGGAACGAGCGCTCATGCGCGAGATCCTCGGAAGGCGACGCAGGCTCCGGCTCCGGCGCAAGGGACGGCCCGCACAGCTCGACGCGGCGCTGACCTGTGCCACCGCATGGCAGTGGCCCGTGCTGCCCGGAGCGGGACTGGCGGCGGCCGGCATACGCGGTGACCGCGGGCGTGGCTGCGCCTGCCCCGACCCCGAGTGCGCCGTGCCCGGCGCACACCCCTTCGATCCCGGCCTCCTGGCCGCGACCACCGACGAACGCATGGTGCGGTGGTGGTGGACCAACAGGCCGGCGGCCCCGGTCATGCTGGCCACCGGCGGACGTGCGCCGTGCGCGCTCAGCCTGCCCGCCGTCGCGGGTGCCCGTGCGCTGACGGCACTCGACATGATGGGCATGCGGCTCGGCCCGGTGGTGGCGACCCCGACGCGGTGGTCGCTGCTGGTGGCCCCGTACACCCTGGAGCGCCTCGGCGAACTGCTTCACGCCAAGGACTGGGTGCCCAGCTCCCTGCGTTTCCACGGCGAGGGCGGCTACCTCGTCCTTCCTCCGTCGGAGATCGGCACGGGGCAGGTCCGGTGGGAGCGCGCCCCGTCGTCCCCGAAGGCCGCACCCTGGCTTCCCGACGTGGAAGCGGTACTGGACGCGCTCGTCGAGGCGAGCACCGGTGCTCCGGACGGCGGTAGCCGACTCGCCTACTGACGGACCGGCAGCGGTCCGGACCACGGACTGTCAGCACGGCGGCGGAGGACGGGCGCAGTGACGGACGGGCGGCGCGGGACGGCGGTCGGCTCACTCGTACGAGTGTGAGCCGACCCGAGTTCTGCGGTAAATGGGCGCGCAGGACCCGGCCGCCCGTATTCCGTCGATATCGTCGGTACACCGTCAGAATTTCGCGCCCGGTTGGCAGGTGAGGCCACGATGAATCTCCGTATGGCCGGTCTCTCGGCAGCGGTGCTGTTCACCGTTCTGCTTCCGCTGGCCGCTTCCGCGGTGACTTCGGGCGCGCCTGATTCCGTATCGTCCGATGCCAAATCCGGTGGGTCGCTACTTTCTGATGGCCTTTCCGTAGAACATGGCGAAGAGAGCGAAGCGGAACGCGCCGGAGAAATGCCCGAAGAGCGTCCGGCGGACGGCTCGGCGGAAGGCTTGACGGAGCGTGCGGACGGAATTTCGCCGGAGAACATTTCTCCACCCGGACTTCTGTCCGAAAGTGGGCGGCCCGGCGGGGCCGGTGGCACCGGTGCGCCTGCTGCCCGGTGCGGCCCCGAGCTCACCTCCCCCGAAGGCGTCGAGGCGCAGACCTGTGTGATGGCGCAGGGGCGCGAAGTCTGGGCCCGTACCTACTACCGCAACACGACCGGTGAGCAACTGCGGTCGTTCCTCACGCTGATGGGGCCGGGCGGGCGGGCCGTCGAGCTGCGCTGCGAGGTGGCGGCGCACGACGAGCCGGGCGTCTGCGAGACACCCCGCGCACCGGCGCACGGAGCGACCGGTGCCTATACGGCAGTGGCGGAGTACGCGGCGGGCGGGGCGGCGGACGAGGTCCCGCTGCTTCTGCGGACCGGCAGCAACCCGGTTTCCCCGTCCTCGGATTGAGGATCCCGGCCGGTCGGCTGCCGGGGCGGTCCGGCTCTGCTGCGAGGCGATCCGGAGGGGTGTCGCGGGCCGTGTCGTACGGGCCCGGAAATGAGGATGCCCGGTCGCTGGCGACGGGGGATGCACCAGCGACCGGGCTTCCAGAACGGTAACAAGAGATCTGCCGTTCGCAAATTCGATCTCGCCTATTCGGACAGCGATTTACTCGCGAGTACGGTCGCTGTGACGCGAGTCACCGAGCCGCCCCGCGGGCACTCGTCACTGTCAGCTGAGCGTCACTTGGCGGTTGGTGAGCCCGCCGCGCGCCCGGCGCTCCTCGGGGGTGAGCGGAGCGTCCGAAGCGAGTGCTTCCGCGAGCCGCTCGGCAAGCTGCTCGGCAGGCTTCTCGCACTCCTCGGCACCCATCGTCCGCGGCAGGTCCCAGACCGGAACCATCAGTCCGTGGGCCCGGAAGGAGCCGACCAGACGGGTGTCCTCGCCGAGCGAGGACGTCCCGGCCGCGTGCAGCCGGGCGAGCGCGTCGAGGAGCTGCTCCTCGGGGTGCGGCATGACCCAGCGCAGGTGGTTCTTCTCCGGGGTCTCGCACCAGTACGCGGCGTCCACGCCGGAGAGCAGCGTGGTCGGGATCGCGGCGTCGTTGGCACGCTCCAGGGAGGCGGACACCTCGGGCGTGGCGTTCTCCGCGTCCGGAACCCAGAACTCGAACCCGGAGTGGACGACCGGGTCGAACGGAGCGTTGGGGTCGAGCAGGTCCTGGAGGCGCGGGCCGTCGGCCGGAACGCGCCGGGCGGCGACCGGCGTACCCGGCTCCGCCTCCAGCGCCCGCTGCAGGGTGTCCGCGAGGTCGCGGCTCAGGTCGCCCGACGAGGTGTCGTTCTGCAGGGCGAGCAGGACGGAACCGTCGTCGCGGCGCAGTGCGGGCCAGGCCATGGGCAGCACGGTCGCGAGCGTCACGGACGGCACGCCCTCGGGCAGTCCGCCCTTCAGCGTCAGTTCGACGGTGGCGGCGGGCACCAGCTCGCGCAGGGCGACCCAGTCGCACTCGCCGGAAAGCCCCTCGAAGGGGCGCTGGACCAGTTCGGTCACGGCCTGGGCGGCGGCGCGTCCGTGACACGCCTTGTAACGGCGGCCCGAACCGCACGGGCAGGGCTCGCGGGCCCCGACGACCGGGATCTCACCATCCTTGAGCTGCTGCTTCCCGGCCTTGGTCTGAGGGCGCTTCTTGGCCATGGTGGGCATTCTCCCGATTGCGACAGTGCGGTCTCGGCCGCGAGCCTAGCCGCCTGTGCCGCTGCCCGGGCACACATGCCCGCCACGGTCCGTGCGCGCTCCGGCCGGCCGGGCCGGTGCCCGAGGTCCGTCGTGCCGTCCGTGGCGGCCGGGCGGGTATGGCGTGCGGGCCGGTGCGGCGTCCGCCCGTCACCCCGCGTCGGCGAAGCCGAGGCCGTCGAGTCCGCCCAGCTCGTCCAGTCCGTCGAGCCCGTGGAGCGGGTCCGAGCCCCCGGGGCCGCGCTCGGCCGCGTCGGGCTCCTGGGCGACCTGGGCCCAGACGGTGACCTCACCCGAGGAGTCGTCGCGTACGCCCCACTCCTGGGCGAGAGCGCTGATGATGTTGAGCCCGCGACCGCCCCGTGCGGTCACCGACGGTGTGGCCGGGACCGGCCGGGTCGGTCCGCCGCCGTCCGTCACTTCGACGGTCAGCTCGCCCGTTCCGTCGACGCGCCATGCGGCGCGGACATCGCCGTCACCCACTTCTGTGTGTTGTCCCAGCGGCCTGCCGTGCCGGCAGGCGTTGCTGAGAAGTTCGGAAAGGATCAGAACAGCGTCGTCGACGACCGCGTCCGAGACCCCGTTGCTGCGAAGCTGCTCGCGCATACGGTGCCGCGCCTGCCCCACGCCCGCAGGGCCATGGGGTACGGCCATGCTCGACGACGTGGGCACTTCCTGTGCCACCACCAACGCCACCCCCGGACCTCCTATCCCCACGCCACGGATTGGATGCCCCACTGGACTGGACCGGAAACCGGCCAAAGGTCTGCCAGTGACGCACTCGTAACGATCGGATACGGAACGAATGCGCCGGTGTACTCCCCGTAACAGATGTTAAGGACGACCCAGTTGGGACAGGACCTGCTTTGGGCGATTGGTGATGATTGCCTCGACTCCGAGGCGTGCGCAGAGCTCCACGTCCTCCGGTTCGTTCACCGTCCAGACGTGCACGCGGTGGCCCGCGCGGTGCAGCCGGTCGATGTAGCCGGGGTGACTGCGTACGATCCGCATCCCCGGACCGGCGATCCGGGCACCCGCCGGAAGCCGCGCGTCGCGGAGCCTCGGGGTGACGAACTGCATCAGATAGACGGTCGGCAGCGTGGGTGCGGCGGCCTGGACGCGGTGCAGGGAGCGCGCCGAGAAACTCATGATGCGGATCGGTGAGGGTCCCTCGGCCGGCGGATCGTCCAGACCGAAGCGCTTGAGCAGGTGCAGCAACCGCTCCTCGACCTGCCCCGCCCAGCGGGTGGGGTGCTTGGTCTCGATGGCCAGCTGAAGGGGCCGCCCGGCCGCACGCGTCTCGACGACGAGTTCGAGGAGGCGTTCCAGCGTGAGTACGGAGGTGAGCTCGCCCGGCGCCGGGTCCCAGTCCGGGGACTCCTCGCGGTCCTTCCAGGAACCGAAGTCGAGGGCCGCGAGCGCGGAGAGCTCCAGGGCGGAGACGGCGCCGCGGCCGTTGGACGTGCGGTTCACCCGGCGGTCGTGGACACAGACGAGGTGTCCGTCCGCGGTGAGCCGCACATCGCATTCCAGGGCGTCGGCGCCGTCCTCGATCGCCTTCCGGTAGGCGGCCAGGGTGTGCTCGGGTGCGTCGTCCGAGGCCCCGCGGTGGGCGATGACCTGGATCGGGGTGCGGATGGTGTGCTGGCGTGCGTCGGTCACCGCGTCATGGTGTCACCGGTCGGCGACAGGCGCGCGCATCTTATAAAGGCAGACATAAAGGGAGACCGTTTTGCCTGATGTAAAGATTGGTGTGCGGATGCACAGGTCCTGCTTACAGTGGCCTGACGTGCTGTGGGAAAAGCTGACCGCAGACACGTGCACAGCGGATCTCTTGCCGAAGACCGAGTGGAACCGAGGAGTAAAGAGCTGTGAGCACCGAGAACGAGGGCAACGAGGGCACTGCGGTTCCGGCCGTACCGCCTGTTCCGTCCACACCTCCAGTGCCGCCGGCCGCTGCTCCCGAGGGCATGCCCCCGTCCGCGGCGGCCCCGGCCGTTCCTGCTGAAGCACCGACGGCGCCCGCGCCCGACGTCGCGCCCGCACCTGTTTCCGATGCGGCTCCCGGGAACCAGCCGCACGACACCTTCCAGCAGCCCTATCAGCAGCCGAGCCAGGAGTCGTACCAGGAGCCCGCGGGCGCGGGTGGCTGGCCGCCGCCCCCTCCGGCGATCCCCTCCTACGCCGGCGGCGGCGACTCGGGTCAGGGCTGGGGCGCTCCGGCGCCCGCCGACCCCGAGCGCCCGCGCAAGCGGCGCGCGAGCGGTCTGGTCGCCGCGGTGGCCGTGGCGGCGCTGGTCGCCGGCGGTGTCGGCGGAGCCCTCGGCTACTGGGTGGCCGACCGGAACGACACGAATTCCGCCACCGGCTCGACCACGGTCGCGGCCTCGAACAGCCCGAAGGACTTCAAGCGGGCCGAGGGCACGGTCGCCGGCGTCGCGGCGAAGGCGCTGCCCAGCGTCGTCACGATCGACGCCCAGAGCGGTGACGGCGAGGGCGGCTCCGGCACCGGCTTCGTGTACGACAAGGAAGGCCACATCCTCACGAACAACCACGTGGTGGCCTCCGCGGCGGACAGCGGCCAGCTGACGGCGACGTTCTCCAACGGCAAGAAGTACGACGCCGAGGTCGTCGGCCGCGCCCAGGGCTACGACGTGGCCGTGCTGAAGCTGAAGAACGCGCCGGAGGGGCTCACCCCGCTGGCCCTCGGCGACTCGGACCAGGTCGCCGTCGGCGACTCGACGATCGCGATCGGCGCGCCGTTCGGTCTGTCCAACACGGTCACCACGGGCATCATCAGCGCCAAGAACCGCCCGGTCGCCTCCGGTGACGGATCCAGCAGCAAGAACTCGTACATGAGCGCCCTGCAGACCGACGCCTCCATCAACCCGGGCAACTCCGGTGGTCCGCTGCTCGACGCGGGCGGCGCGGTCATCGGCATCAACTCGGCCATCCAGTCGACCAGCGGCGGCGGCCAGTCCCAGGCGGGCTCGATCGGCCTCGGCTTCGCCATCCCGGTCAACCAGGCGAAGAACGTCGCCGAGCAGCTGATCAAGACGGGCGAGCCGGTCTACCCGGTGATCGGCGCGACGGTCACGATGGAGGAGACGACGGGCGGCGCGGTCATCTCGGAGGAGGGCGCGGGCGGCAGCCCGGCGGTCTCCCCGGACGGCCCGGCGGCCAAGGCGGGCCTCAAGGGGGGCGACGTGATCACGAAGTTCAACGACACCGTGATCGAGAGCGGCCCGACCCTGATCGGCGAGATCTGGACCCACAAGCCGGGCGACAAGGTCACGCTGACCTACAAGCGCGACGGCAAGACGGCAACGGCCGAACTCACCCTGGGCGAGCGCGAGGGCGACAGCTGACCGGCTAGGCTGTCCTTCGCGTCGAGGCGGGCCGCTGCCCGCCGACTCCACGACGCGGGGGTGGGTTGCCCGAGCGGCCTAAGGGAACGGTCTTGAAAACCGTCGTCGCAGCGATGTGACCGTGGGTTCAAATCCCACACCCACCGCAGCATTCAGCAATTCGGAAGAGGCATCCCGTTCACGGGGTGCCTCTTCCGCATGTGCGGGCCGGACGTGGCGGTCAGAGGTGTTCCGGGCGGCCCGTGGTCAGGCGGGCCGCCGAGGCGATCGCGGCGCGGGCCTCCTGTTCGGACAGGCCGGTGTGGACCGCCGCGGATGTGAGGGCGTCGGCGAGTTCGTCGCCGAAGCCGTTCTCGTAGGCGCGGCAGGCCGCCCAGAAGAGGCGGGTGTTGCGCTGGCCTTCCCGGGCCGCCCGGACGAACTGGACGAGCCCCTGGCCCCGGTGGTCGACGGGCCGGTGGCTCGTGGGGTGGGGGCGGCGCACGGGGGGTGCGAGCAGGCGGAGGAGGGCCCGGGGGCAGGGCGCGGGGGCGAGGCGGGCGGTGCCCGGGGCCAGGCGGTAGGCGCCGTGGGTGGTAACCGAGCCGGGGCCCACGAGGTATCCGCCGAAGCCGCGGACGTCGATGCCGGGGGCGAGGCGGCTCGCCGAGTTCGGTACGGCCACGTCGGGCGGGCCGGTCAGCCAGAGGTGGCGTCCGCCGCTCGGGGTGAGCACGGTGATGGTCGGCGGGATGGTGAACCGGTGCCGCTCGGCCAGCTGTTGGAGCGCGCCCATGGAGTCCGTGCCGTGTGCCGCGTCGATGTCGAGGTCGATGCCGATGAGGCGGTGCGGGGGCCGGCCGCAGGCGATGCCGTAGCCCGTGGCGCGCGGCGCCGCGGCGAAGAGGGCGCGTACGGCGGTGGGGTCGGTGGTGGCGTCGTGGACGCCGTGGCCGGGCAGTCCGCAGCCGCCCCGGCAGCGGACCGGAGGGTCTTCGCCGCGGTGGGGTGAGCGCAGTGCGGGGAGCTTGGTGGCGGACAACGGGATGACGGGGAGCCCTCGCTCGGCGGCGGCGAGCGCGTGGGCCAGGGCCAGGGTGGCGTTCTGCCGGTCGATGGTGGCCATGCGTTCATTCTCGTACAAGCGTTCGAAGGAGGGAAGGGGAAGAGGTGCGGGAAGGGGGGTGGCGGGGGGTGCTAAATAGGTGGGGCAGGAACGCTTTTCCTCTTGGGGGGTGCGGGGCGGCGGGGCGGCAGGGGGTGTGAGCTGCGGTTTCGCGCAGCGTGGGAGGTTTATCGGGTGTTCCTCACGCTTGCGGGGGAATCGAGGGCTGCGGGGTGGTTCGACGGGGATTCGGCGGGCAACTTTGGTCCTGCGACGTCGTGACCAACTCCGGAGCGGTCGGCCAACTGCTTCGGAACCAGCCGTAACAGCCGTATCAAGCCGTACTTTCGGTTCCTGGAGGAATTGACATGGCAAGCATCCGTACCGCTCGTGCCCTCGCCGCTGTTGCCGCCCTGCCGCTCGCCGTCGCGCTTTTCGGTGGCGTGGCCGCAGCAGACAACGGCTCCTTCGCGAACGACGGATCGAACGCGGCGGTGGCGACGATCGGCGGCAGTGGGGTCGGTGGCAACAACTCCGGCAACTCGTCCACCTCGCAGCAGCAGGCAGTCGGATCCGGCGCCTCGAACCAGAGCAACTCGGCCCAGGTGAACGGCTCGGCCTTCACGGCGATCGACCAGTCCAACCGGAACTTCGCGGTCAACTTCACCCAGCTCTGGTGACCCGGAGGCCGGGGGCCGCTGGGGGGTAGGTCCACGGTGTGGTGAAGCACGGTCTGCGCGGCGGCACTTCGGTGCCACCGCGCAGACCTTTTTTGCGGTGCGGGGATCCTCGTGTTGCGGCAGCGGCCTTGACAGTCCGGTCGAATCTGACGGACAGTCAGAAAGCCATGACGTCACCGATCCGTACGCCCGGGAGGACGCCGCAGTGCACCTCGCCCCGACCGAACGCCAGCAGCGACTGCGCGCCGAACTCCGCACGTACTTCCGTGATGTCATGCCGGACACGAGGGTGGAGGACCCTGCGGCACAGCGCGCGCTGCTGCGGCGGATCGGCGCCGACGGCATGCTCGGACTCGGCTGGCCCGTCGAGTACGGCGGGCAGGGCCGCGGCCCCGACGAACAGTTCGTCTTCTTCGACGAGGCGTACCGCGCCGGCGCGCCCGTGTCGATGGTCACCCTCAACACCGTCGGACCCACCCTGATGAAGTACGGGACGGACGAGCAGAAGGACTACTTCCTGCCCCGGATCCTCAAGGGCGAGCTCGTCTTCGCGATCGGCTACAGCGAGCCGGAGGCGGGTACGGACCTGGCGGCTCTGCGCACCCGGGCGGTACGGGACGGCGAGTGCTGGGTCATCGACGGACAGAAGATCTTCACCAGCAACGCCCAGAACGCGGACTGGATCTGGCTCGCCTGCCGGACCGACCCCGAAGCACCGAAGCACAAGGGCATCTCGATCGTCCTCGTGCCCACGGACGACCCGGGCTTCGCCTGGACGCCCATCGAGACGGTGGGCGGGCTGACCACGACGGCCACGTACTACGACGGTGTCCGCGTGCCCGTCGGTCATCTCGTCGGTGCCGAGAACGCCGGCTGGGGGCTGATCACCAACCAGCTGAACCACGAGCGGGTGGCGCTCGCCGCGATCGGGATGCAGGCCGAGGACTTCTACGAGGAGGCGCTGGCCTTCGCCCGTACCCCCGATCCGGTGACGGGGCGGCGGCTGGTTGACGAGCCCTGGGTGCGGTCCCGGCTGGCCGAGGCGTATGCCCGGCTGGCGGCAACGCGCCTGCTCAACTGGCGTTTGGTGGGGGAGGTGGGGGCGGGCTCACTGGCCCCGGGCGAGGCGAGCGGCGTGAAGTTCGTGGGAACCGAAAGCGCCGTCGAGGTGTATCGAATGTGCCAGGAAATCACGGGCGAGGCCGGGATGGTCCGGGGCGGCTCACTCGGTGCCTTCGGGGACGGGGAGCTGGAGCGGATGAACAGGGCGGCGCAGATCAACACCTTCGGGGGCGGGGTGAGCGAGGTGCAGCGGGAGATCGTCGCGACGATGCGGCTCGGCATGAAGAGGGGGAAGCGGTGACGGACGCACAGGGAGGAGGAAGCGGCCCGGGGCGGCCGGACGAGCTGTACTCCCGCATGAAGGAGTACGAGGGGCGGGCCGCGGCCACCGCGGGCGTCGGCAAGGACGTGGTCAGCCGGGCGATGATCCGGCACTGGTGCGAGGCGATGGGGGACCGCCTCCCGGCGTACGAGGGGCCGGACGCGATCGCCCCGCCGACGATGCTCCAGGCGTGGACGATGGGCGGGCTCTCGGGGCACGCGGACCGTTCCGGGGCGTACGACGAGCTGCTCGCCCTGCTCGACGGCGCCGGCTGCACCTCGGTGGTCGCGACCGACTGCGAGCAGGAGTATCTGCGCCCGCTCCGCCCCGGCGACCGGATCACCTTCGACGCGGTGATCGAGTCGGTCTCCGGGCGGAAGACGACCAAGCTGGGCACGGGGTACTTCGTCACGACGCGGATGGATGTCCGTGCGGACGGGGAGCCCGCCGGGACGCATCGTTTCCGGATCCTGAAGTACCGGCCCGCGCAGGGGAAGCGGAGTGCCAGGAGTCTGCGACCGCGCCCGGTGATCAACCGGGACAACGCGGGATTCTGGGAAGGCGTGGCCGGGCACAAGCTGCTGATCCAGCGCTGCACCGAATGCGCCACGCTGCGTTTTCCCTGGCTGCCGGGGTGCAACGAGTGCGGTTGCCAGGAGTGGGACACCGTCGAGGCGAGCGGCGAGGGCACCGTCTTCTCCTACGTCGTGATGCATCACCCGCCCTTCCCCGCCTTCAGCAGCTCCGAGGAGCCGGGGCCGTACGCGGTGGCGCTGGTCGAGCTGGCCGAGGGGGTGCGGATCGTCAGCAACGTCATCGGGGTGCCGTCCGACAAGGTGCGGCCCGGTATGCCGGTCCGGCTCGAATTCCTGCGGACGGATCCCGAGTTGGAGCTTCCGGTGTTCCGGGGGAGTGAGGGCTGAGATGGACTTCACGCCTACGGAGGAGCAGGCGGCGGCGCAGGGGCTGGCCGCACGGATCTTCGCGGATCTGTCGACGCACGAGCGACTGGCGGCGGCCGGGACGGGCACGGACGCCGAGCTGTGGAAGGAGCTGTGCGCGGCCGGGCTGACCGCCGCGGTCGAGGAGATCGGGCTGCTGGGGCTGGTGCTGCTCCTGGAGGAGCAGGGCAGGACCACCGCGCAGGTGCCCTTCGCCGCGACCTGCGTGTACGGGGTGCTGGCGGTCGGCGAGCACGGTACGGCGGAACAGCGGGAGAGGCTGTTGCCGGCGCTGCGGGACGGCACGGCCGTGGCGACGGGCGCGTTTCCCGCCCGGGACGGTCTCCGGTCGGCCGGTGGCGACGGGCGGCTGAGCGGGACCGTGCCGTACGTGCCGTGGCTGCGGGACGCGACGCATGTCCTCGTGCCGGACTCGGACCGGGGGCTGTGGATGGTGGGCATCGCGAATCGGGGGGTGTGGGTGCGGCCCGTGGAGACGACGGCGCCGTGGGCGGCGGCGCGGCTCGTCCTGGACGGGGCGCCCGGGGAGAGGCTAGGCGGGGCAGGGGCCTACGCCTCGGTGCTGGCGACGAGCCGTACGGCGTTCGCGGGGCTTCAGGCCGGGGTGGCGGCCGGTTCGCTCGCGCGCGCCGTCGAACACACCGGTACCCGCGAGCAGTTCGGCCGTCCGCTCTCCACCAACCAGGCGGTACTGCTGCGCGCCGCCGACGCGCACATGGACACGGAGGCGATCCGGGTCACCGCGTACGAGGCGGCGTGGCGGCGCGATCACTCGCTGGTGTACGGGGCGCAGGCGCTGACGGCCGCGTGGTGGGCGTCGGAGGCGGGTCGCCGCGTCGTGCATGCCGGACAGCACCTGCACGGCGGGACGGGCGCCGACCTGGAGCATCCGGTCCACCGGCACTTCCTGTGGGGGCGCCAGCTCGACGCGTACTTGGGATGTGGGAGTGAAGTGCTCGACGAACTGGGCCGGTTGCTGGCGGAGGAGGAGATGCCGACATGAGGCAGGGAAACACCCGAGAGGCAGGGGGGCGCCCGTGTGTGGGCGAGGAGCTGACGCCGCTGGAGATCCCGGTGACGCGCACCCTCATCGTCGCGGGGGCCGTCGCCTCGCGCGACTACCAGGACGTGCACCATGACGCCGAGCTCGCACGGGAGAAGGGCTCGCCGGACATCTTCATGAACATCCTCACGACGAACGGTCTCGTGGGCCGCTTCGTCACCGACCGCTTCGGTCCCTCGGCTGTGCTGAGGAAGGTCGCCATCAGGCTGGGGGCTCCCAACTACCCGGGAGACACGATGGTGTTGACCGGCACGGTGGTCGCGGTCCAGGGTCCGGCGGACCCGGCCGGGACCGGCGAGGCCGGCGAGGTCGTGGAGGTGGAGGTCGTGGGGACCAACGGGCTGGGGCGCCATGTCTCCGGCCGGGTCACCCTCGCCCTGCCGGACGCCGGGCCCTCGCGAGAGGTGGCGTCATGAGTGTGCGCAGGGCCGATTCGCTCGGCGGGAAGGCCGCGGTCGTGGGGATCGGGGCGACCGAGTTCTCCAAGGACTCGGGGCGCAGCGAGCTGAAGCTGGCCGTCGAGGCCGTGCGGGCCGCTCTCGACGATGCCGGGCTGACGCCCGCCGATGTCGACGGAATGGTCACCTTCACCATGGACACCAGCCCCGAGATCACGGTCGCGCAGGCGGCCGGCATCGGGGAGCTCTCGTTCTTCTCCCGGGTCCACTACGGCGGCGGGGCCGCGTGCGCCACCGTGCAGCAGGCGGCGCTGGCCGTGGCGAGCGGGGTGGCCGATGTCGTCGTCTGCTACCGCGCGTTCAACGAGCGCTCCGGGCGCAGATTCGGTTCCGGCGTGCAGCAGCGGGAGCCCACTCCCGAAGGGGCGGCGCTCGGCTGGAACCTCCCGTTCGGGCTGCTCACCCCCGCCTCCTGGGTGGCGATGGCCGCCCAGCGCTATCTGCACGCCTACGGCCTGGCCCCGGAGGTCTTCGGGCACGTCGCGGTCACCGACCGACGCCATGCCGCCACGAACCCGGCGGCGCACTTCTACGGGAAGCCGATCACCCTCGCCGATCACGCCGCCTCGCGCTGGATCGTCGAACCTCTGCGGCTGCTCGACTGCTGCCAGGAGACCGACGGCGGTCAGGCGATCGTCGTGACCAGCGCCGAGCGGGCGAGGGACCTGCCCCGTCCGCCCGCTGTGATCGTCGCCGCGGCCCAGGGGGCGGGGCGGGCCCAGGAGCAGATGACCAGCTTCTACCGGGACGGGCTGACGGGACTGCCGGAGATGGGAGTCGTGGCCCGGCAGCTGTGGCGCAGCTCCGGGCTGTCGCCCGCCGACATCGACGTGGCCATCCTCTACGACCACTTCACTCCGTTCGTCCTCATGCAGCTGGAGGAGTTCGGCTTCTGCGGGCCGGGTGAGGCCGCCGACTTCGTCGCGGGCGACGAGCTGCCGCTGAACACCCACGGGGGGCAGCTGGGGGAGGCGTATCTCCATGGGATGAACGGCATCGCGGAAGCGGTCCGGCAGATCCGTTCCACCTCGGTGAACCAGATATCCGGTGCGGCCAGGACCCTGGTCACGGCCGGTACGGGCGTCCCCACCTCGGGGCTGATCCTGGGCACCGACGACTGACTCCGCCGCGCGGCGGACCTCCGGCGGAGCGGCGCCGGCGGGTCCGGGCCCGCCGTTGTCCTGTTCGGGGGCGGACCCTGACACGGGTGGTCGGCCCCTCCACCTTCAGGAGGTCGGGCCCGCCCCGCCCCTACAACCTGAGGCGGACGCCGCTTCGGGACCTGGGGCCGATCCCCTCGGCGGCGACCGCTCCTAGCGTGGACATATGACCACGCCAGTCTGCACCGGCGCCTCCAGGCCAGTCGCTGCCGCCGCCGGACACCCGACCTGCTCGCCCTATGCGTCGTTCTCCTCGTACGTACGGGCGCGGGGGCCCGTACTGCTGCGGACGGCCCGCTCGCTCACCGCGAATCCGAGCGATGCGGAGGATCTGCTGCAGACCGCGCTCACCAAGACGTACGTCGCGTGGGAGCGGATCGAGGACCACCGGGCGCTCGACGGATACGTCCGCCGGGCCCTGGTGAACACGCGTACCTCGCAGTGGCGCAAGCGCAAGGTCGACGAGTTCGCCTGCGACGAGCTGCCGGAGCAGGAGACCGTACCGGCCCCCGATCCGGCCGAGCAGCAGTCCCTGCACGACGCGATGTGGCGTGCGGTCCTCAAGCTTCCGGACCGGCAGCGCGCCATGGTCGTCCTGCGCTACTACGAGGATCTCAGCGAGGCCCAGACGGCCGAGGTGCTCGGGGTGTCCATCGGTACGGTCAAGAGCGCAGTGTCGCGGGCCCTCGGCAAACTCCGCGAGGACCCGGAGCTGACCCCGGTCCGGTAAGGGCGGACCGTCCCGGGAGGAGCGGATGTGCCCGCCGATGCCGATTCGTACGCGCGGGAGTAGTGACATACCGAGCGGTATGTGCGCAGAATCAGCGGAACATTACTGCCGCGTAGCGCCCACCGGGAGGACGCCGTGCTCAGCACCATGCAGGACGTACCGCTGACTGTCACCCGCATCCTGACCCATGGGATGACCATTCACGGGAAGTCGCAGGTCACGACCTGGACCGGCGAACCCGAGCCGCACCGCCGTACCTTCGCCGAGATCGGCGCGCGCGCCGGGCAACTGGCCCACGCCCTGCGCGACGAGCTCGGCATCGACGGCGACCAGAGGGTCGCCACACTCATGTGGAACAACGCCGAGCACGTGGAGGCGTATCTGGCGATCCCCTCCATGGGCGCCGTGCTGCACACGCTCAACCTCCGGCTCCCCGCCGAACAGCTGGTCTGGATCGTCAATCACGCCGACGACAAGGTCGTGATCGCCAACGGTTCGCTGCTGCCCCTCCTCGTGCCGCTGCTCCCCCACCTGCCGTCCATCGAGCACGTGATCGTCTCGGGCCCCGGCGACCGCTCGGCGCTCAGCGGCATCGCGCCGCGCGTGCACGAGTACGAGGAGCTGCTGGCCGGCCGCCCGACCGATTTCGACTGGCCCGAGCTGGACGAACGCCAGGCCGCCGCCATGTGTTACACCTCCGGCACCACCGGCGACCCCAAGGGCGTCGTCTACTCCCACCGCTCCATCTACCTGCACTCCATGCAGGTCAACATGACCGAGTCGATGGGGCTGACGGACAAGGACACCACCCTCGTGGTCGTGCCCCAGTTCCATGTGAACGCGTGGGGCCTGCCGCACGCGACGTTCATGACCGGCGTCAACATGCTCATGCCGGACCGCTTCCTCCAGCCCGCGCCGCTCGCGGACATGATCGAGCGCGTGAAGCCGACCCACGCCGCCGCCGTTCCCACCATCTGGCAGGGGCTGCTCGCCGAGGTCACCGCCCATCCGCGCGACCTCAGCTCGATGGCCAGCGTCACCATCGGTGGCGCCGCCTGCCCGCCCTCCCTCATGGAGGCGTACGACAAGCTGGGCGTCCGCCTCTGCCACGCCTGGGGCATGACGGAGACCTCGCCGCTCGGCACCATGGCCAACCCGCCCGCCGGGCTGACCGCCGAGGAGGAATGGCCGTACCGCATCACGCAGGGCCGCTTCCCCGCCGGTGTCGAGGCACGTCTGGTCGGCCCCGGCGGCGAGCACCTGCCCTGGGACGGCGAGTCGGCCGGTGAGCTGGAGGTGCGCGGGGCGTGGATCGCCGGTGCGTACTACGGCGGTTCGGACGGCGAGCACGTGCGGCCCGAGGACAAGTTCAGCGAGGACGGCTGGCTGAAGACCGGCGACGTCGGTGTGATCAGCGAGGACGGCTTCCTCACCCTCACCGACCGGGCCAAGGACGTCATCAAGTCGGGCGGGGAGTGGATCAGCAGCGTCGATCTGGAGAACGCGCTGATGGGACACCCGGACGTGGCCGAGGCGGCCGTCGTGGCCGTCCCCGACGAGAAGTGGGGCGAGCGCCCGCTCGCCACCGTCGTCCTCAAGGAGGGCGCCACCGCCGACTACGCCTCGCTGAAGGCGTTCCTCGCCCAGTCGGTCGCCAAGTGGCAGCTGCCGGAGCGCTGGACGATCATTCCGGCGGTCCCGAAGACGAGCGTCGGCAAGTTCGACAAGAAGGTCATCCGCAAGCAGTACGCGGACGGGGAGCTGGACATCACCCAGATCTGATCCGTACGACGAGGAGGGCGGTACGGGACTTCCCGTACCGCCCTCCTCGTATGCGCGCGTGGCGCCCCTGCGTCAGTTGGTGCCTATCTTCGCCAGCAGATCGACGATGCGGGACTGCACCTCGTCGCTGGTGGAGCGTTCGGCCAGGAAGAGAACGGTTTCCCCCGAGCCCAGCCCGGACAGTTCCGACTGATGCAGACCGGTCGAGGTGTAGACGACCAGGGGTGTGCGGTTCAACTGGCCGTTCGCGCGCAGCCAGTCGATGATCCCGGCGCGCCGACGGCGTACCTGCATCAGGTCCATCACCACCAGGTTCGGCCGCATCCGGGTGGCGAGCTCGACCGCCTCGCTGTCGGCCGCCGCCCTCGCGACCTGCATGCCGCGGCGCTCCAGCGTCTCCGTCAGAGCCACCGCGATCTCCTCGTGCTCCTCGATCAGGAGCACCCGCGGCGGATGCTGTTCGCTGTCGCGCGGGGCGAGTGCCTTGAGGAGTACGGCGGGGTCGGCGCCGTACGCCGCCTCGCGCGTCGCCTGCCCGAGCCCGGCCGTCACCAGCACCGGAACCTCGGCGGCCACGGCCGCCCGGCGCAGCGACTGGAGGGCGGTCCGGGTGATCGGGCCGGTCAGCGGGTCGACGAAGAGCGCGGCGGGGAACGCCGCGATCTGGGCGTCGACCTCCTCGCGGGAGTGCACGATCACCGGGCGGTAACCGCGGTCGCTCAGCGCCTGCTGGGTCGAGACGTCGGGCGCAGGCCAGACGAGCAGCCGTCGGGGATTGTCCAGCGGCTCCGGGGGCAGCTCGTCGTCGACGGGACGGGGCTGCGGGCGGTTGGCGACCTCGACCGCGCCACCGGGGCCGTCCAGCGGCTCCGGCCCTTCGGCCGCGCCCCTGTCGGGCGCCCCTATGGCGTACGCGCGCCCTGCGGCCACCGGGGTCGACAGCAGCTGACCCGAGCCCGGGCCCTTCGTGCCGCCCCCCTGGGTGGGCGTGGGGGTGCTGGTCTGGTCGGCGGTGCCGGGGGCCCCGGTCTGCGGGGGAACGAGCGGTGCCGGAGGCTCCGCCTCCGGCGGGGCGGCCAGCTTGCGGCGCCGTCCCGCGCCGCCGAGGCTCTGGTTCTGCTGATGCGCGAGGTGCTGTGCGAACGGCACACCCTGCCCCAGCGTGCGCACGCTGAACGCCCGCCCCTGCGTGGAATCCGAGGACGCCGGCATCGGTGCTTCCGCGGGCAACGGCTGGCGCCGCACGTCCTGTGCGGGGCCGGCGGCGTCGGCGGGGTGGGGTGCGGCAGGCGGCGTGCTCTCCTGCGCCGGGACCCCGGCGGGGGCCGGGACGACCCCGGTGGTGTGCGTGGTCCGGCCGGGGCCGGCCCAGGACTCGTCGACGGGCGGACCGTCGGGCGCGTCGGCGTCCACCGACAGGGCGGCCAGCCCCTGGCCCGAGGTGCCGTCCTGTCCCCAGCCGGGAGGCGTGGACGCGTGGCCCGGCTCCTCCGGTCCGACGGGCCGGCGGGCCCGGCGACGGCCGGACGGCACGGGGTGCGCCTGCGGCGGGGTGTGGTCGGCGTCCGGCGGTGTGTGTACGGCGTCGTGGCGCTCCGGCGACGGTTCGCCGGCCGCCCCGGCCACGGGCTGAACCCGGTCGGCGTCGGCGGGCGGGAGCGCGAACGCGGTGCGCGGCCCCGTGGGCTCGGCCTGGGCGGCACGCTCCTGGGCGGCCGACAGCGCGCGGCGCGCCCGCCGTCCACCGGGCTGCGAGGCGTGGGAGTCCGCGGCCGGTGATCCGGTCGATGCCCCGTCCGGGGACGGCTGGGGCTGGGGTGAGGCGAGCGCCGGAAGGGCCGGCTGGGGCTCCCCGTCCCGTCGCGCACGACGGCCCGAAGGCGAGACCGGCACCTGCGCGCCCGACGGCACGCCCTGCGGCGGCACGGTCTGACCGAGCTGTGGACGGCCACCGCCGCCCTGCGCACCCTCGGCGGCCGTGACAACGGACCCCTCGGAAGGGGCCGAAGGCGAGGAGGGAGCCGAGGCGACGGCAGGCAGCGCCAGGGCCTGCCCCATGGGCTGGCCCTGCTGCCCCTGGCCCTGCTGCCCCTGCGGGGCCTCGGGCTGATCCACCGCGCCGGTCTCCACCGCGCCGGTCTCCGCCGCGCCGGTCTCCGCCGGGCTGGGCCGTCCGCGCCTGCGCCCGGAACCCCCGTTCGGCCCGCCGGGACCCGGCTCGCCGGGCTGCTCGGCGGCAGCGGAATCCGGCGCCGCGGGTCCGCGCCGCGCCCTGCGCCGCCCGGTCGGCTCCGCCGCACCGGTGTCCGTGGTCTCCGAGCCGCTCACGGGACTGTCCAGGAAGGCGTCCGTCGACGACCTGCGCGCCCTGCGCCGGCCACCGCTCGTGACGCCCTGGTCCTGTGGAACGGTCTCCTGCGCCGCGGGCACGGTCTCCACCGGCGGGGGCGCGATCGCGCCGGAGCCCGTTCCGAGCGGTACTTCGAGTACGTACGCACTGCCGCTCATGCCCGGCATCTCGTGCGTCTGGAGCACACCGCCGTGCGCCCGTACGATCCCGCGCACGATCGGCTCGTGCACCGGGTCTCCCCCGGCGAACGGCCCGCGCACCTCGATCCGTACGACGTCACCGCGCTGCGCGGCTGCCACGACGACCGTCGAGTCGACGTAACCGCCGCCCGGCACCAGCCGGGTCTTGCCCGTCGAGTCGACACCGGCGACGTCCGCGACCAGGTGCGCGAGCGCCGTCGCCAGCCGTACCGGGTCCACCTCGGCCTCGATCGGCGGAGCGTGCACCGCGAACTGCGCGCGCCCGGGCCCGATCAGCTCCACCGCGCCGTCGATACCGGCCGTCACGACACCGTCGAGCAGTACGGGGATCTTGGTGAGGCCCTCCGCGCCCGAGTCCAGCCGCTGGTAACCCAGCACGTTGTCGACGAGCGTCGTCATCCGGGCGTAGCCCGCGGCCAGGTGGTGCAGGATCTGGTTGGCCTCCGGCCACAGCTGGCCGGCCGGGTCGGCGGCGAGCGTGGACAGTTCGCCCCGCAGTTCCTCCAGCGGGCCGCGCAGGGATTCGCCGAGTACGGCGGTCAGCTGGCCGTGCCAGGAGCTCAGCCCGGCGACGAGGTCCGTCTGCTTCTCCAGCTCGGAGGCGTAGCGCTCCGTACGGTCGGCGAGTTCCGCCGCGTGGCGTTCGGTCAGCTCGGCGACCTCCGCGGCGTGGGCCTCGGTGAGCCGGGCGATCTCGGCGGTGTGGCTCCCGGTCAGTTCGGTGACCTCGGCCGTGTGCTGCTCGGTGAGCTCCTCGTACGGCCTGCGGTCGGTGAAGGTCATCACCGCGCCGACCAGCTGGTCCCCGTCGCGCACGGGCGCGGTCGTGAGGTCGACCGGCACCTGCGCGCCGCTCCTGGACCACAGCACCTGCCCGCGCACCCGGTGCTTGCGCCCGGACTTGAGCGTGTCGGCGAGCGGGGACTCCTCGTACGGGAAGGGCTCGCCCTCCGCGCGCGAGTGCAGGATCAGGGGGTGCAGTTCCTTGCCGCCGAGGTCGCTGGCACGGAAGCCGAGAATCTGAGCGGCGGCCGGGTTGACGAGGACGACGCGGCCGTCCGTGTCCGTACCCACGACGCCCTCGGACGCGGCCCGCAGGATCATCTCGGTCTGGCGCTGCGAACGGGCCAGTTCGGCCTCGGTGTCCACGGTGCCCGAGAGATCGCGTACGACCAGCATCAGCAGCTCGTCGCCGGTGTAGCTGGAGTGGATGTCGTTGTACCCGGCCTGGCCGCTGTCCAGACTCGCGCTGGTGACCTCCGCCGGGAACTCGATGCCGTCGGTACGCCGCGCGGTCATCCGCGTCGGCTTGGTCCTGCCCTGCTCGTCCGCAGCCTCCGGCCGGCGCATCGACCCCGGAATCAGCTTGGAGTCGAACTCCGGAAGCAGATCGAGCAGTCCGCGCCCGACGAGCGCGGTGCCCGGGGTCTCGAACATTTCGAGGGCGATGGTGTTGGCGTTGACGACCGTGCCGTTGCAATTGACGAGCAGAAGCCCGTCCGGGAGGGCGTCGAGTATGGCTGCGAGGCGAGCAGCGCCTCGGGATGGCCTGCTGCTCACGACGACGCTTCCTCCCTGATTACCGCACCTTGCCGACAGCGGGCCCCATCCTGCCCCTCGGGCCGCAGGCTGTCACTGGAGGAGTCTAAAGGCAGGGGAGGGCAGCAGGGCGGTCTATGAGGGGGAGCTCTCACCAAGGTTCTGTGCGAGCCGTGTACACCGGGGGCGTGACATGTGACCGTCCGCGCACCGTGTGACGTGCGCGGACGCCGGGCGACCGGTCCTGCGGGAGGGCCGTCAGAGGGCGGGCAGTACCGGAATCAGGTTGTTCCAGCGCGAGACCTCGCAGCCGTTCACCCGGTTCAGGTACGCGGAGAAGTTCTGTCCCTGCCAGGTCCCGACGATCCGTGCGGTTGCCGGGCCGCCGTAGATCTGGGTGCACATCCCGTTCTCGGGCGTCGGCAGGAACGGGTTCTCGCCCGCCGCCTCCGCCTCCGCGAGCCGGTCGCAGGCCGCCTGCGCCCTCGCGTGGGTACCGCCCGCCGGGCCGCAGAGGAGCTCGAACGTGCCGTCGGCCGCCGGGTCCCCGGAGTCCGAGACGGTCACGGTCATACGCATCGCGGGCGCCTCGGCCCCGCGCGCCCACGGGTCCTGCAGACCGTCCTGGGCACCGGGGCCGTCCTGACCTTCGTGGCCGTCCTGGCCGTCCTGAAGGAACAAGGGGAGCGGCAGCAGCAGCGGGGGGACCGGGGCCACGGCGGTCGCCGCGGGCGCGGCGGCGGACAGTGCGGCGAGAGAGGCGACGGCGGTGACGGCGAGACGACGCAGCATGCGGGGCTCCAGTGCTCTGGACACGACGGACGGCGGTCGGGGGCCGCGCCCCCGCTCCCTCTAACGCTCCGCACGCTCCGACGATGCGCAACGGCTATGTGCTTTGCCCTGGCACCCGCTCGCCTAGTACCGTGGGCGGCGATTGGTGACAGCGCGCTCGTCTGTGTCATCATCTGCACGCACCACTCGCGCTCGCGCGGGGTGTGCTGGAGGCGTCGCCTAGTCCGGTCTATGGCGCCGCACTGCTAATGCGGTTTGGGTCTTAAAGCCCATCGAGGGTTCAAATCCCTCCGCCTCCGCTCCGACCCGAAGCCCCGTGCCCCTGGCACGGGGCTTCGGCCGTTCCCGGGCTCCGATGGCTCCGTACGGGTGACGGAAGCCCCGTCCCGCAACGCCCCCGATGCGCTGTTTCCGCAGCTCAGGGCTGGTGGAGCTAATGGATTTCGCGTGACGGCGCAGGTCATGTAATGTTGTTCTCGCAACGCCGACGGGGCAGAAAAGCCCGGGAGGCAAGCCAGCGGGTAACACCAACGGCAGGCACTCGTAGCTTAACGGATAGAGCATCTGACTACGGATCAGAAGGTTGCAGGTTCGAATCCTGCCGAGTGCACAGCAGGCCAAAGGCCCTCAGGAGAAATCCTGAGGGCCTTTCGCGTTGCCCGTACAGCAGCGAAGCGCAGGTGTACCGCAGGTCGTGCACGCGCACTCGCCGCACCGTTGCGTCCCGACACAGGATGGTGAGCATCCGATTCAGGCGGGTGTCCGGGAGCGTGAGTCGCTGACGCGTGCACCACGCTCCACCCCATGACTGGGGATGCCCCATCGTGATGCGCGGGTGTACAACCCCGTGTGGATGCCGACTGTCTGTAAGGCGCTGGAGGAATGAGCCTTCGGTGCCTTTCCGTGCGGAGTTTGGGGATCAGGTGGGGAAGCGGAAGCAGGTCTGGAGAGTCGTCGTGGCCGGTGGCGCGGCGGCGGTGTTCACGGCCGTGGCCGCGGTGCCGGCAGGGGCGGCCGAGGGCGGGGTCTCGTTCACCCGTGTCCAGGTGAACGGCGGCAAGCCGATCGTGATCGGGGTGTCGAAGGAGGTCGCGGTGCCCGCCTCCTTCCGGATGGCGACCACGCACACGTGGAAGTGGCCGGCGGTGTTCCTGTACCGCGGTGGTGCGAGTGATCGGCTGTGGCACGCCGTCGAGACGAGCGACTGCATCAAGGTGAGCCCGGGCGTCTGCGACTTCAACGAGAGGATGTACTTCGACCCGAGCGTATGGGACATGCGCAACAGCGAGGCCGGGGCCTGGAAGGTCGCGGCCGAGGTGTACTTCACGGGCGGCGGTGGTGACACCGACGACGAGGGTCTGACGGTCCACGTCCAGCGCAACTCCCGCCTGACCGTCAACGCCTCGCCCGAACCGGTGTCCAAGGACAGCACCATCACCGTGACCGGAAAGGTCACGCGGGCCAACTGGGAGACGAGGAAGTACGCCTCCTACGGAGGCCGTCTGGTGAGCCTGCAGTTCAAGCCTGCCGGCGCCGCCTCCTACGCCACGGTGAAGAAGGTGTACGCGAACGACTCGGGTGATCTCAGGACGACCGTGAAGGCATCCAAGACGGGTACGTGGCGCTGGGTGTACTACGGCAACACCACCACCGGGCCGTCGACGTCGTCCGGGGACAACGTCGTGGTGAATTGATGTTCCGCGGTGCCGGCGGGCCTGGTATCAGCGCCTGACATCAACGGCCGTGTACATCGGCAGCAAGACTTCTCCCGCGAGAGGCCGGCCGGCCTCAACGGCGCACCCGCCTACGGATCTCAGAAGGTTGCGGGTTCGAATCCCGCCGAGTGCACAGCAGGCCGAAGGCCCTCAGGGGAAATCCTGAGGGCCTTTCGCGTTGGTGCGGTGCGGCAGGCTGCCTGTTCAGTTCTTGCGGAGGCGGAGAGTCTCGGTGACGAGGGTCGGGGGCAGCCCCGGCCCGGCGCACGCGTAGTCGATCAGCAGGTTCCGGTAGGAGGCGTTCGCGAGCTGTGGCGCCAGGGCGATCAGGGCCCGCAGGTCGTCGGGCGAGCCGGACAGGCGTGTGCGGTACGCGGTAGCCGCCGCGCGCAGGGCGACTTCGTGCGGTTCGTGGTGCAGGCCCTGTTCGGCGAGGTCCACGGCGGCGGCGAAATCACCCTGCTCGGCCCGTACGTCGGCAAGGTCCAGGTAGAGGGACCAGTTGTCGGGCTCCAGCGTCAGGGCGTCTTCGAAGGCTGCCGCGGCCCGGTCCAGGTCGCCCATCACGCGCCAGGTGGCCGCTCGTGCGACCGCGGTCCACATGACCCGCTCGTCGGCGTCGGCGCGGTCGCACAGGGCGAAGGACAGGTCGTAGTGGCCGCAGGCCCGGGGCAGCCGTGCCATGGCGGCCAGCGACTCCGGCACGGGGCTCCGTTGGGACACCATGTCGATGGCATGGAACCAGGCCGCGAATCGCTCACGCATCTCGTCGGTGTCCAGGTCGTGGCCGTAGTCCAGGGTCCGCAGACACGCCTCGGCCAGCGCCTCGGCACTCACCGCGGCGAGGAAGCGGGGATCGCCGAACCACGGGGCATCGCCCCACGCCACGTCGGGCCGCGCCCCCGTGACCGAACCGAGGGTCATCGCCGCGTCATCCATGTCCCCCTTGAGGAACAGGAAGTGCGCCTGCGCAGGCAGGGCGCTCAGGGAACTGTCTCTTTCGAGACCCGCCTCCAGCTCCGGGCGCCGGTCCCGCCACAGCTCGGCGAGGGCCGCATAGGGCTCCGGGGACGCCGGTGCGGAGGCTATCGCCCCCACCAGGAGTTCCACGGCGATGAGCGGATTTCCGCCGCAGTGCGCCATCACTCCGGCGAGACCGACGCCCGCCGCCACTGACTGATTCGACATCGGCAGAGCGTATCCGTGGCCAAAGGCTTCCCGGTCCCTTCCACTTGCGCGGCGGCACGGCCCGGTGAGGACCCGGAGGGCCCCTCTTCCCATCCTCTTGCCCCACCAGGTATCTTGCATCGCATGGAACCAGGTGATTCGACCAAGCAGGCCCGGGCAGCCGCCCAACTGCGCAAGGGCGTCCTGGAGTACTGCGTGCTCGCCCTGATGCGGGACCGCCCCCGCTACGGCGTGGAACTCCTCCACGCCCTGAAGGACTCCGGCGCCCTGGCCACCAGTCAGGGCACGGTCTACCCGTTGCTCTCCCGGCTGCGTCGCGACGACCTGGTCACCACCACCTGGCAGGAGTCCGCCTCCGGACCACCCCGCCGCTACTACGCGCTCACCGACAGCGGCCGGGCCGCGCTCGACGAGTTCACCCGCGTCTGGCCCGGCTTCCGTGACGCCGTCGACGCCTTCCTGACCACGCCGCACCCTTCCACCGGAGACCCCGCATGAAGACCTCTGCCGATCCCGTACGCGACTATCTCTCCGCCGTCGAGCGCGAGGCATCCGCGCTTCCCGCCGACCGGCGCCAGGAACTCCTCGCCGACCTCGCCGAACACATCGAGGTGACGCGCGCCGAACGCCCCGATGCCGCGATCGGCGAGGTCCTGGCGGAGCTGGGTGACCCCCGCATGATCGCGGCGACGGCGCTGGCCGAGGCGGGGCACGTGGCCACCGGGGCATCGGCCCGGGACGGTGCCGGCGCGCCCGCCCGGCGTGGCAAGGTGCACCCCCTGGTCCCGCTCCTGATGCTCACCCTCTCGCTGCCCTTCATGATGGTCTTCCCCGACCTCCCCGGGCCGCAGATCGGCGTCCTGTTCCGCGTCGTCGGCGCGATACTCCTCTGCACCTCGGTGCACTGGGCCGCCGTTCAGAAGACCACCGGCGTGCTGCTTGCCGCCGTCCTGCCGAGTGCTGTCATCGCCACCTGGAACCTGTCCAGCGGAGGCCCGGCGGGTGACACTCCGGCCCTTCTGGCCAACCTGGCGATGCTCGCTCTGCTCGTCGGCACGGCGGCATGGCTCTGGCGGGTCCGTCGCGTCTGAGGCGCGTTGGACCGGGCTGGGGGACAACTGCTGAGGATCCACGACCTGTTGGCCTCGCGGTCCGCCGCGTGTGCGCGGCAGCGGATTTGGGACCATGCCTGCCATGGACGAAGCGTTGAGGACCCTGGAGCACGAGTTCCGCAGCGAGCCGGGCAGTTTCCTGATGCAGCTGCGAGGTGACCTCCGCTGGGACCGCGACGCCTTTTCGCGGCTCGAGCGCTCCCTGCGTGAGGTCTGTGAGCGCACGCAGGCCGCCGAGGACCTTCCCCGGTGGCTTGCCGAGGGGTACTACCAGGTGGCGACCGAGGTGCCTGACTGGACGAGCCATCCCGACTTTCCCCGGCCGGAGCCCGGTGAGTACTACGCCGCGTGCATCGAACGGTTGTCGGACCTTGCCGACTGGTTCTTCCGTGGGTGGCACGCCTACATCGAGCCGCACACCTGGCCGGAGTTGTAGGCACGAAGCCCGCCCTGCCGAGCGCGGGGTCGCGATAATGCGCTGATGGCGGGGAAGCGGAAGCGGCGGGAGCAGGAGCGGGAGCGGGGGCGGCGGGATGCCGTTCGGTTCGGGCCCGGGGCGGGGCGGTGGGACGTGCTCCTGGAGACCCGGGATCAGGCGGAACTGCGCGCCCACATGCAGCGCCTGCGGGCCGAGCGGCAGATCGACCGGTCGGCCGTCCGGGTGGACACGCTGTGCGGGCGGCTGGAGCGGCCGACGACCTATCGGCTGAGCCTGTTCGTCCCGGCGGATGTGCCGCCGGGACGTCAGTGATCGGTGGCGTCGTAGGTCAGGCGGGCCTGTTCGACCTTGGGCAGGTTGGTGGTCGCCCAGGTGGCCAGGGTGGCGAACAGGGGGGCCAGACTGCGGCCCAGTTCGGTGATCTCGTATTCCACCCGGGGCGGGACCTCGGGGTAGTACGTGCGCTCCACGAGGCCGTCGCGTTCCAGCTGGCGCAGGCGCTGGGTCAGCACCTTGGGGGTGATCGTGCCGATGCGGCGTTCCAGCTCGACGAAGCGCTGGCGGCCGTACTCGTTCAGGTTCAGGAGGATCGGTGTGGTCCAGCGGCTGAACACGATGTCGATGACGGGTCCCACGGGGCAGCTGAGGGGGCGTACCGCCGCGGGTGAAGGCTGCGCCTCGTCCACGGTCATGCGTCGTCTCCTTCGTGTCGCAGGGTGACCCAGTGGATGCTCTCGCCGTCCAGCAGGTAGCGCTCGAACTCGACGAACCCGTGCTTCCGCGCGAAGCGCAGACCGTCCGTGTTGGAGGCCAGGACGACCGTCTCGAAGGTTTGGGCGCCGAGGGTCCGTGCCTGGGCCAGACCTCGTGCGTACAGCTCCGCGCCGTATCCCCGGCCGCGGTGGGAGGCGAGTACGCGGGCGATCACCGTGGCCGTGGAGGAGTCGCTCTCCGGCGGGCGGACCGTCGTGCAGCCCACGAGGACGTCGTCGAGGTAGGCGACCTCCAGGTGGTTGCGCCGGACGCGCTCGCGGACGTCGTCGAGCGAGAGGAAGTGGGTCGGGACGGTCACGTTGTGGACGTGCTGCCAGTCCGTGAGCATGGCGTCGCCGACAGGCTGTTCGATACGGAGACCGGTCATCGCACCAGGATGCACCACCCGCGGCGCCCTTACCGTGGGTGCTCCGAAGTCGATCCGTGGAGTGCGGGGGGATGCGTGTGGGATGGCGGTGCACCGGTCTGCGGTGGCCCGACGAAGGGCCCGAGCTGGGGTGGCGCAGGGGCGGGGCTGCGGATGTCCGGCGGGTGAGTGTCCTCTCGTACGGGAAGGAGCTCGGTTTCCGGGCCCTCGGGGAGCGGACCTGCGTCGGGGCGCGGGGCAACGTGTGTCCGGTGGCTGCCGTGGTGCCGGCGCGCAGTACGGGGGCACGCTGTCCGGAGTGCGCGCGGCTGGACCGGGCGCATTCGGTGGCGGCCGACACGATCGCCGACGACCCCCGCACGTACCGCGTCTACCTCGCCTGGTTCGGGCCCGGGATGGTCAAGGTCGGGATCACCGCCGAGGAGCGGGGTGCGGCGCGGCTGCGGGAGCAGGGGGCCGTGGTGTTCAGCTGGCTGGGGCGCGGGCCGTTGATGGCCGCCCGGCGCACGGAGGAAGTGCTGCGGGCCGCGCTCGGGGTGCCGGACCGGATTCCGTACGCCAGGAAGCGGGCGGTGCGGGGGATGCTGCCGGGAGTCGGGGAGCGGGCCGCCGAGGTGGCCGAGTCGTACGGGCGGGCCGCGGCGCTCGAAGGGGGCGGGTGGCCGGACTCCTTGGAGCGCCTGCCGTTCGAGGCCGTCGACCACGGGGAGCTGTTCGGGCTCGGCGGGACGGAGGTGGCACGGGCGGTGACGGGGCTGGTCGACGGGGGTGTGGTGGCTGGGCGGCTGGTGGCGGCGGCGGGGCCCGATCTGCATCTGGAGACCGGTGCGGGCGGTGTCGTGGTGCTGGACACCCGGCTGGTCACCGGGTGGGATCTCACGGGGGCCGACGCGCGGGCGGGGGTCGGGGTGCCCGTCGTCGATATCGGGGGCGGCGGGGTGCAGGACGGGCTGTTCTGAGAGGGTCGGAACGCTGCGGGACGGGCTGGTGCGAGAGAGGTGGCGGACGTGGGCGGGGTTGCGGGCGTGACGGGTGACAGCGCGGATGTCGTGCGGTTCTGGGAGCGGCTCGGGCTTCCCGGGATCATCGACGTCCATACGCACTTCATGCCGGAGCAGGTGCTTCGCAAGGTGTGGGCGTACTTCGACTCGGTGGGGCCGCTGACCGGCATGGAGTGGCCGATCGCCTACCGGCACGACGAGGACGAACGGCTCGCCCTGCTGCGGTCGTTCGGGGTGCTCCGCTTCACCTCGATGATCTATCCGCACCGGGCCGGTATGGCGGCCTGGCTGAACGGCTGGTCGGCCGAGTTCGCGGAGCGGGTGCCCGACTGTCTGCACACGGCGACCTTCTTCCCTGAGGAGGGCGTGGAGGGATACGTGCGCAAGGCCGTCGAGGCGGGCGCCCGGGTGTTCAAGTCGCACCTCCAGGTCGGCGCCTACGACGCGAACGACCCCCTGCTGGAGCCCGTGTGGGGACTGCTCGCGGAAGCCGGGATTCCGGTGGTGATCCACTGCGGGTCCGGTCCCGCGCCCGGTCTGTACACCGGGCCGGAACCGGTGGGCCGGCTGCTGGCACGGCATCCGCGGCTGCGGCTCGTGGTGGCGCACATGGGGATGCCGGAGTACGCGGACTTCCTGGCGCTGGCGGAGACGTACCCCGAGGTGCGGCTCGACACGACGATGGCGTTCACGGACTTCAGTGAGGAGTTCACCCCCTTCCCCGTCGGGGAACGGGGGCGGCTCGCGGATCTGGGGGACCGGATTCTGCTGGGCACGGACTTCCCGAACATCCCCTATCCGTACGTCCACCAACTGCACGCTCTGGAGCGCCTGGAGCTGGGCGACGCGTGGTTGCGGGCCGTGTGCCACGGGAACGCGGACGCCTTGTTCGGCTGAGAAACGGGCGTACGGGCCGGGATCCCGTGACCCGTTCGTTTCTCAGGGAATTCACAGGAACGCGCAAGAGGTCTCTCAGGGGCACCTCGCAGGGTGGGGCCATGACGACGACGACCTCGCCCCAGGGGCGTACCGAACTGCTCAGGCCGGACCGCAACCCGGTCCGCGTACTCGTGGTGGACGACGAGGCTCCGCTCGCCGAGCTGCTCTCCATGGCCCTGCGGTACGAGGGCTGGGACGTGCGCAGCGCAGGGGACGGCGCAGCCGCCGTGCGCGCGGCGCGCGACTTCCGGCCCGACGCGGTGGTTCTCGACGTGATGCTGCCCGACATGGACGGGCTCGCCGTCCTCGGCAGGATGCGCCGGGAGCTCTCCGACGTGCCGGTGCTGTTCCTGACGGCGCGCGACTCGGTCGAGGACCGCATCGCCGGGCTCACCGCTGGGGGCGACGACTACGTCACCAAGCCGTTCAGCCTGGAGGAGGTCGTGGCACGGCTGCGCGGGCTGATCCGCCGGTCGGGCACGGCCGCCGCGGCGCGGAGCGATTCCACGCTCGTGGTCGGTGACCTGGTGCTCAACGAGGACAGTCACGAGGTCAGCCGGGGCGAGCAGTCGATCCATCTCACGGCGACGGAGTTCGAGCTGCTGCGCTTCCTGATGCGCAACCCGCGCCGGGTGCTGAGCAAGGCGCAGATCCTGGACCGGGTGTGGAACTACGACTTCGGGGGTCAGGCGAACGTCGTCGAGCTCTACATCTCGTACCTCCGCAAGAAGATCGACGCGGGGCGTTCCCCGATGATCCACACCCGCCGCGGGGCCGGGTATCTCATCAAGCCTGGTGAGTAGGCGCGTGCGGGTGGCCGGCCGGGTACGGAAGCCGTGGACCCTGCGGACCCGGCTCGTCGTGTCCGCCGTGTCGCTCATCGCGGTCGTGGCCGCCGTCATCGGCTCGGTGACCGCCATCGCGTTCCAGAGCTATATGTACGGCAAGCTGGACGACCAGCTGCACTCCATCGCCGTACGGGCCGAACGGCCGCCCGGTGCGCCCGCCCCCGCGGGGATCAAGGACACCGGGCCGCTGGGCTTCGTCGGGATGGGCGGCCAGCCCTTCGGCACGGTCGGCGCCGTGGTCGACGAGGGCTCGGTCACCGAGTCGAAGGTGGTCGAGTACCAGGGGCAGCGCGCGCAGGAGAACACGAGGACGCTGACCGGCGCCGAGTCTTTGGCGCTGGAGAGCGCCGGGGCCGAGGTGGGTTCCGGGGTGCACGACGTCGATCTGCCGGGCCTCGGCAGCTACCGCGTGGAGGCCGTCGGTACGTCCGACGGGGGCACGCTTCTCGTCGGCATCCCCGCCGACGAGGTGCGCAGCGATCTCACCGCCCTGATCCTCGTGGAGGTCTGCGTCACCGCGGCCGGACTCGTCGCCGCCGCCATCGCCGGCCCCGCCATGGTCGGCGTCGCCCTGCGCCCGCTGCGCCGGGTGGCCGCGACCGCGACCCGGGTCTCCGAACTCCCCCTGCACAGCGGTGAGGTGGACCTCGCCGAGCGGGTGCCGGACGCCGAGGCCGATCCGCGCACCGAGGTCGGGCAGGTCGGCGCCGCCCTCAACCGGATGCTGGGGCACGTCGGTTCGGCGCTGGAGGTGCGTCAGGAGAGCGAGACGCGGGTCCGGCAGTTCGTCGCCGACGCCAGCCACGAACTGCGTACTCCCCTGGCCTCGATACGCGGCTACGCCGAACTGACCCGGCGCGGACGCGAGGACGCCGGCCCCGACACCCGGCACGCGCTGGGGCGGATCGAGTCGGAGGCGCAGCGGATGACCGGGATGGTGGAGGACCTGCTGCTCCTGGCCCGGCTCGACGCGGGGCGTCCGCTCTCGTACGAGAGCACCGATCTGTCGCCGCTCGTCGTCGACGCGGTGAGCGACGCGCGTGTCGCCCGGCGGGCCGGGGAGAGCGGTGCGCGGGAGGAGGAGCATCACTGGCGTCTTGAGCTGCCGGAGGTTCCCGCGTCCGTGCGGGCCGATCCGACCCGGCTCCATCAGGTGCTGATCAACCTCCTGGCGAACGCCCGCACCCACACCCCACCCGGGACCACGGTCACCGTGCGCGTCCGCTCGGCGGGCGCCGGCCACCCCTGGGTGACGCTCGAAGTGCAGGACGACGGGCCGGGCATCGCGGCGGAGCTGCTGCCGCACGTCTTCGAACGGTTCGCGCGGGGCGACGCCTCGCGCTCGCGCAACGCGGGCTCCACCGGTCTCGGGCTCGCCATCGTGCAGGCCGTCGTCGCCGCGCACGACGGGCGGGTGGAGGTGCGGTCGGTGCCGGGGAACACGGTGTTCGCGGTCCGGCTCCCGGCCGATCCGGTGTACGCGGGTAGGTAGTACGGCGGGTCCGGGGGAGTCCGGACCCGCCGCGGCTCACAGCACCGGCACAGGCTCAGCACACCGGCGTGACAGCGCGGTCGACGAGCGTCGAGGGCATGCGAACCGACACCCCCTGGAGTACCTTGCCGGCCCGGGAGCACCTCCTGGCCGGAGCGGTCGACGCGGCCGGTGCACCCGTACTCGACGTCGTGGTCCCCGTCTTCAACGAGGAGAAGGATCTCGAAACCTGTGTGCGCAGGCTGCACGAGCACCTCGAGCGGACCTTCCCGTACCCCTTCCGGATCACCGTCGCCGACAACGCGAGCACCGACAGCACGCCCCAGGTGGCGGCGCGGCTCGCGGCGACCGTCCCGGAAGTGCGCTCGTACCGGCTGGAGGAGAAGGGCCGGGGGCGTGCGCTGCGCACCGTCTGGTCCCACTCGGACGCGCCGGTCCTCGCCTACATGGACGTCGATCTCTCGACCGACCTCAACGCGCTGCTGCCGCTGGTCGCGCCCCTGATCTCGGGCCACTCCGACCTCGCCATCGGCTCCCGGCTCGCGCGCAGTTCGCGGGTGGTGCGCGGCTCGAAGCGGGAGTTCATCTCGCGGGCCTACAACCTCATCCTGCGCTCCTCGCTGGCTGCCCGCTTCAGTGACGCCCAGTGCGGATTCAAGGCGATACGGCGTGAGGTGGCCCAGCGGCTGCTGCCGATGGTCGAGGACACCGGCTGGTTCTTCGACACCGAGATGCTGGTCCTCGCCGAGCGCGCCGGGCTGCGCATCCACGAGGTGCCGGTCGACTGGGTCGACGACCCCGACTCCACGGTGCACATCGTGCGGACGGCGACCGAGGACCTCAAGGGTGTGTGGCGGGTGGGGCGGGCGCTGGCCGTCGGCGCCCTGCCGCTCGACCGGCTCGCCCGGCCCTTCGGGGACGATCCGCGCGACCGCGCGCTGCCCGGGGTGCCGGGCGGGCTGGCCCGCCAGCTGGTCGGGTTCTGTGTCGTGGGCGCCCTCTCCACGCTCTTCTACCTCCTCCTGTACTCGCTGTTCCGGTCGGGCTTCGGGCCGCAGTTCGCCAACGGCGGCGCACTGCTGGTGTCGGCCGTCGCCAATACGGCAGCCAACCGGAGGCTCACCTTCCGAGTGCGGGGACGGGGCGGCGCCGTGCGCCACCAGGCGCAGGGGCTCGTCGTCTTCGCCATCGGTCTCGCCCTGACGAGCGGCTCGCTCGCCGCACTCGGCGCGGCGTCCGGCGCGCCCTCGCACGGCACGGAACTCGCCGTCCTGATCACGGCCAACCTCGCGGCGACGGTGCTGCGGTTTCTGCTCTTCCGCGCCTGGGTCTTCCCGGACCGGAGCGCCTCCGAACACGAACTGAGGAACGTCCGATGACCACCCTGTACCCCGACCATCTCCCCGCCCCGCCGCCGGGCGTCTCCGCGGGACACGGGCGTCCCCGGGCGCCGTTCCTGCGCCGCGCCCTGCGGGGCAGGGAGGACGACCCGCGCTGGGTGCGGCCCGCCGTGTTCGGCATGCTGCTCGTCGTGGGACTGGCCTACCTCTGGAACCTCAGCGCCTCCGGATACGCCAACTCCTTCTACTCCGCGGCCGTACAGGCCGGCAGCCAGAGCTGGAAGGCGTTCTTCTTCGGCTCGCTCGACTCCGCCAACGCCATCACCGTGGACAAGCCCCCGGCCACGCTCTGGCCGATGGCCCTCTCGGTGCGGATCTTCGGCCTCAACGCGTGGGCGCTCCTCGTCCCGCAGGTGCTGATGGCCGTGGCCACGGCCGGGGTGCTCCATGCCGCCGTGCGCCGCCGCTTCGGCGCGCCCGCCGGGCTGATCACGATGGCGGTCTTCGCGCTGACGCCCGTCGCCGCGCTGATGTTCCGCTTCAACAACCCGGACGCGCTCCTCGCGCTCCTGATGACCGTCACCGTCTACTGCGTGCTCCGCGCGCTGGAGAACGGGCGGACGAAGTGGCTGGTGTGGGCCGGCGTCGCCGTCGGGTTCGCGTTCCTGACGAAGACCCTCCAGGCGTTCCTGATCCTGCCGCCGCTCGCCGTGCTCTACGCGGTGTGCGCGCCCACCTCCGTACGCAAGCGGCTGGGCCAACTCGCTCTGTCCGCACTCACGATGGTGGTCGCCGGCGGCTGGTGGGTGGCGATCGTCGAGCTGTGGCCCGCCTCCTCGCGTCCGTACATCGGCGGCTCGCAGAACAACTCCTTCCTGGAGCTGACCTTCGGCTACAACGGACTCGGCCGGCTCAACGGCGAAGAGACCGGAAGCGTCGGCGGCGGGGGCGGCGGAGGCGGCCAGGGCGGCGGCTGGGGAGAGACCGGCATCGGCCGGATGTTCAACTCCGAGATCGGCGGCCAGATCTCCTGGCTGCTGCCCGCCGCGCTGATCCTGCTGCTCGCGGGCGTCTGGCTCACCCGGAAGGCGAAGCGCACGGACACCGCCCGTGCGGCGTTCCTCGCCTGGGGCGGCTCGCTGCTGATGACCGCGCTCGTCTTCAGCTTCATGGCCGGCATCTTCCACCAGTACTACACGGTGGCTCTCGCTCCGTACCTCGCGGCGCTCGTCGGCATGGGTGTCACGGTGCTGTGGGAGGAACGCGCGCTGGGATGGGCGCGGGCGGTGCTCGCCGGAACGCTCGCCGTCACCGTGTACTGGTCCTTCGTCCTGCTGGGGCGCACCCCGGACTATCTGCCGTGGCTGCGCTGGACCGTACTGGTGGCCGGGTTCGTGGGCGCGGTGGGTCTGCTGCTCGTCCCCCGGCTGGGGCGCCGGCTGTCCCTCGCCGTGGTGGGGCTGGGCTTCGCCGCGTCGCTGGCGGGGCCGACGGCGTACACGCTCAGCACGCTCGACACCGGACACCAGGGCTCGATCGTCACCGCGGGTCCGGCAGGCGCCAGCATGATGGGCGGCGGCCGGGGCGGTCCCGGTGGCGGCGGAGAGGGCCCGGGCGGCGGAATGGGCCGGCCTCCGGGCGCCGGTCAGCAGGGCCAGGGCCAGCCGGGCCAGGGTCAGGGCCAGGCAGGGCAGGGCCAGAACGGCCGGCCGCAGGGCGCGATGCCGGGCGGCGGCGCCATGCCGGGCGGAACCATGCCCGGCGGCACGGCCCCGGGCGGTGCCATGGGCGAAGGCGGCGGTGGCGGCGGGATGGGCGGACTGCTCAACGGTTCGTCCGTCAGCGCCAAGGCCGAGAAGCTCCTGAAGGCGAATGCGGGGGACTACACCTGGGCCGCCGCGGCCATCGGCTCGCAGAACGCGGCCAGCTACCAACTCGCCACCGGCGAGCCGGTCATGGCGATCGGCGGCTTCAACGGGAGCGACCCCGCTCCGACGCTCGCGCAGTTCAAGAGCTACGTCGAGGACGGCCGGATCCACTACTTCATCTCCGGCGGCATGGGCGGAGGCGGTGGCAACAGCGGCGCCTCCTCGCAGATCTCCTCGTGGGTCGAGGACCACTTCGCCGAGGTCACGGTCGGCAGCGCGACCTTCTACGACCTGACGCAGCCGGTGGACGAGGGGTGAGCGGAGGCGGGTAATCCCGCCCGGCGGTGGTCGCGAAACTGACTTGTACAGCGTACAAGGAGTGGCTTACGGTGTACGACGCCAAGCACTCCCGTACACCGTACGAGCAGCAATGGAGCTCAAGGAGCCCGTATGACGGCGACCACCGCCGAGCCGAACGACCTCGCCCCGCAGGGGCACCCGCAGCGCTGGCTGATCCTCGGCGTCATCTGTCTGGCCCAGCTCACCGTGCTGCTCGACAACACCGTCCTCAACGTGGCCATCCCGTCCCTCACCACGGAACTGGACGCCTCCACCGCCGACGTGCAGTGGATGATCAACGCGTACTCGCTCGTCCAGTCCGGTCTGCTCCTCACGGCAGGCAGCGCGGCCGACCGCTACGGGCGCAAGCGGATGCTGGTCGCCGGCCTCGCGCTGTTCGGCATCGGCTCGCTGGTGGCCGGGCTCGCGCAGTCCTCCGGCCAGCTGATCGCCGCCCGGGCCGGCATGGGCATCGGCGGGGCGCTGCTGATCACCACCACCCTGGCCGTGGTGGTCCAGATCTTCGACGACAGCGAGCGCGTCAAGGCGATCGGTCTCTGGTCGACCGTCAACTCGCTGGGCTTCGCGACCGGTCCCCTCATCGGGGGGATCATGCTCGACCACTTCTGGTGGGGAGCGATCTTCCTCATCAACATCCCGGTCGCGATCGTCGGCCTGATCGCCGTCCTGCGTCTCGTGCCCGAGTCCAAGAACCCGCAGGGCGACCGGCCCGACCTGCTCGGCGCGCTGCTCTCCACCGTCGGGATGACCGCCGTCGTGTACGCGATCATCTCCGGTCCGGAACACGGCTGGACGTCCGGCCAGGTCCTGCTCACCGCCTTCGTCGGGGTCGCGGTCCTCACCGGATTCGTGCTGTGGGAGCTCCACATCCCGTACCCGATGCTGGACATGCACTTCTTCCGGAACCAGAAGTTCATCGGGGCGGTCGCGGGCGCGATCCTGGTGGCCTTCGGGATGGGCGGTTCGCTCTTCCTGCTGACCCAGCACCTGCAGTTCGTGCTCGGGTACGGGCCCCTGGAGGCCGGACTCCGTACGGCGCCGCTCGCGCTCACCGTGGTCGCGCTCAACCTCACGGGTCTGGGCGCCCGCCTCGTACCGAAGCTGGGGACGCCCGCCACCATCGCCGCCGGGATGAGCCTGCTGGCCGCCGGTCTCGGTGCCATCGCGGTGCTCGGCAGCGACGGGTACGGCGGCATGCTCCTCGGCCTGGTCGTCATGGGTGCGGGCATCTCGCTCGCGATGCCCGCCATGGCGAACGCCATCATGAGTGCCATTCCGCCCGAGAAGGCGGGCGTGGGTGCCGGGGTCAACGGCACGCTCGCCGAATTCGGCAACGGGCTCGGCGTCGCCGTGCTCGGTGCCGTACTGAATTCGCGGTTCGCCGCCCTGGTGCCCGCCGCCGTGGGAGCCGCCTCGCTGCCGGCGGCACTCGCCGCCGCGGACGGCGAGGGGGAGCGGCAGCGCATCACGGACGCCTTCGCCTCCGGTCTGGAGACCAGCCAGCTGGTCGGCGCGGTGGCGGTGCTCGCGGGCGGACTGCTGGCCGCGGCGCTGCTGAGGAGGGCCGAGCGGATGGAATCGGAGCCCTCCGGCCCTGCCGTGAAGGACCCGGCTGCGGCAGACTCGGCCGGAACAGCGGCATAGCATCGGAGGGGACGCGTACCGGACCGTGACCGTCCGGTATGCGGCCCCACCGTCCCCGGTCCGTCCCGTCCGGCAGAACGAGGAGAGTGCGCCATGGTGTCCGCGGCCGACCGCGTGAAGAACCCCGCCCGGACCAGCGTGTGGCTGGATCAGCGGGTTCCCGCGCGCACCCGCAGGTCCGAGTCGCCCGTGGGCCTGGACCGGGACCGGATCACCGCCGCGACGGTGCGGCTGCTGGACGCGGAGGGCCTCGCCAAGTTCTCCATGCGCCGGCTCGCGGCGGAGCTGGACGTCACCGCGATGTCCCTCTACTGGTACGTCGACACCAAGGACGACCTGCTGGAACTGGCGATGGACTCGGTCTTCGCCGAGATCGTGACCCCCGACGAGGCCGCGGACTGGCGCGACCGGCTGCGGGAGGTCGCGCGCAGTTACCGCGAACTGCTGGTCCGTCACATCTGGGTGTCCCCGCTGGCCGGCCATTTCCTCAACATCGGCCCGCACGCGATGCTCTTCTCGTACGCCGTCCAGGACATCGTCCGGGCCACCGGGCTGCCGCCGAAGAACCAGACGGGGGCGCTGGCCGCCGTCTTCCAGTTCGTGTACGGATTCGGCACCATCGAGGGCCACTTCGTCGAGCGGTGCCGGGAGGCGGGGCTCAGCCAGGACGAGTACTTCCAGCAGGCGATGGGCACCATCCGGGCCGAGCCGCACCTCGAGAAGCTGGTCGCGACGTCGCTGGAGACGATGGAGGCGCGCGGCGGCGGCTCGGTCGACGAGATGCGCGAGCGGGACTACGTGTTCGCCCTCGACCTGCTGATCGCGGGCATCGAGACGATGCGGGCGCGCGCCGAGGCCGCCGCCCAGTAACCGGACCGCCCGCTCAGTAGCCCCGGCCCACGTCCACGGCGAGTGCGGGGACCCGGCCCGCGCGCAGGTCCTGCCAGCACGTCTCGAAGTCCCTGACGACGTCCTCGTCGGCGGTGATCCCCGCGGAGTGCGACGTGATCACCGTCCGGGGCAGTCGCCAGCAGCTGTCGTCGGGTGCGGCGGGCTCCTCCGGAAGCACGTCGAGCACGGCCCGTCGTACGGTCCCGGCGCGCAGGGCCGCCCCCAGCGCCTCCATGTCCACGGTCGCCCCGCGTCCGACGTTGACGAACGTCGCGCCCCGCACGGCGGCGAAGCGGGCCGCACCGAAGTGCCCCGCCGTCGCGTCGGTCAGCGGCAGGGCGCCGACCACCCAGCGCGCCGCGCCGAGCGCCTCCGCCTCCCGGCCGGCCTCGTCCGCCCCGATCACCCGGTCGAAGCCCGGCGGAGGTACGGCCCGCGGGCTGCGGGCCACCCCCACCGTCCGGATGCCGCACCCGCGCAGCAGCCCGGCGACCGCCGAACCGATGCGACCGGTGCCGTAGACCAGCGCCTGCTGTCCGCTGGCGAGCTCGGAGGGGATGCGCCGCCACTCGGCCCGCGCGTGCTGCGCGGCGAACTCCGGTACGGACTGGCATTCGGCGAGCACCCAGGCCAGGACGTACTGGGCGATCCGCTCGCCCATCCGGCCCACCGTCCGGGTGAGCAGCGTGTCCTGCGGCCAGGTCCCGGAGCCGAGCAGGGCGTCCGTACCGGCGTTGACGCTGTGGAACCACACGAGGTGCCGGCCGCGCAGCGCGTCCGGCAGAGAGGCGCCCACGTGGATGTACGGACCGTCCGGGGCGTCCTCGGACGCGCGCACCGCCGGGCGTCCGGTGATCCGCTCCAGCTCGCGCACCACGGGCTCGCCGACCGTCGGCGCGACCAGCAGCCGGGCGCGCGCGAGCAGTTCGGGGGCGGGCGGCACGGGAAGGGGATCAGTCATACGAGGTGTCAGCCGCCGGTTGCGAGGTGGGCCGGGAAGCCGCCGGTGGCGATGGGGCCCCAGCGCTCCGGAGTGATCCGGATGATCGACTTGCCCTGCTTGACCATCGCCGCCCGGTACTCGTCCCAGTCCGGGTGCTCGCCGGAGATGTTCCGGAAGTACTCGACGAGCGGCTCGACCGAATCCGGTGAATCGATCACCTCGGCCGAGCCGTCGATCTGCACCCAGGGCCCGTTCCAGTCGTCCGACAGGACGATCACGCTCACGCGGGTGTCCCGTTTGGCGTTACGGGTCTTCGCCCGCTCCGGATAGGTCGAGACGACGATCCGGCCCGAGTCGTCGACGCCGCAGGTGAGCGGGGAGCCCTGGGGGCGGCCGTCGGACCGGGTGGTCAGCAGGATCGCCCGGTGCCGGGGCCTGACGAACGCCAGCAGCTCGTCGAGTTCCACGGCGGTGTTGGTCGCGATGTGGGGTGCCATGCCTGCGACCCTACGACGCTCCCGGACGGTTACGACGGCAGGGACTCGCCCTGCACCGCCTGGATGTCCAGCTCGACGCGGAGCGTCGTGCCGATCGCCGAAATGCCCGCCCGTACCACCTGGTTGTAGTTCATGGCGAAGTCGTCGCGGCGCAGTTCGGTCGTCGCGTGGAAGGCCGCGCGCACCCCGCCCCAGGGGTCGGGTCCCGTGCCCAGATAGCTGAGGTCCAGGTCGACGGAGCGCGTGACGCCGTGCAGCGTGAGTTCCCCGTGGACGGTCCAGCGGTCGGGGCCGGCCGGGGTAAGCCCGCCGGAGCGGTAGGTGATCTCCGGGAAGCGGTCCACGTCCAGGAAGTCGGGCGAGCGCAGGTGCTTGTCCCGCATGCCGTTGCCGGTGTCGATGCCGGCCGCGCCGATGACGGCCTCGACCCGGGACTTCTCGACGTCCGGCGCGATCTCGATCCGGCCGGTGAAGTCGGTGAACCGGCCGTGCACGCTGGAGATCCCCAGGTGCTGCGCGACCGCGCCCACCGAGGAGTGCGCGGGGTCCAGCGACCAGATGCCCGGAGGCGGAAGTTCCGCCCCGCCCTGGCGGGCCATGACGACCGTGCCCGCGTCGATCCGGCCGCCCGCCGTGACGAGCGCGGTGGAGGCGGTGGGGGCGTATCCGACCGCCGTGACGATCACCGTGTACGCGCCGGCCGGCAGGGGGTTCTCGGTGCGGACCGCCCCGTCCTCGTTCGCGGCGGCGCGCAGCACCTGGGTGCCGGTCATGTCGGTGACTGTCACGACCGCGTGCTGGACCGCCCAGCCGTCCCGCGTCCGTACCTGTGCGCGAAGTGCCATCCCGTTTCTCTCTCCTTGCTCCATGACCCGGAGGGTCAATGAGTCGGGCCCCGGGGACGGGTGCGGCAGGCCGTCCCCTGCCTGCCGCACCCGCCACCGGGGCCCGTTTCCGCCGGCCGGGACAGCCTCTCCGCTGGAAGTGCTGTCCCGCCAGGGGTCTTTGTTGCCCGTGTTAACCGAGTTACCCGAGTGACACGGTTACTCGCCGGGGTGGGCGAGCTCGATGTCGTGGCCGTCGACTCCGTGACCGGCCACGGTCAGGGCGCCGGCCACCGGCGGGTAGCCGGTCGCGACGACCGAGTACTCGCCCGCGTCCAGGTCGGTGAAGGCGTACGCCCCGTCCTCCCCGGTCGTCGCGGTGGCGACCACGTTGCCGGCCGCGTCGATGAGCGTGACGCGGGCGTCGGACAGGAGGCTCCGGGCGGACCCGGCCCGTACGACACCCTGGACCAGCGCACCGGCCCGCAGCGCCGCCTCGACCCGGGTGACGCCCTGGCCGCCGATCTCGACGGGCAGGGCCAGCGGGCGGAACCCGGCGGCGTTCAGGGCGACGGTCACCGCGCCCGGGACCAGCTCGCCGAAGGCGAACTCGCCCGCCTCGCCGGACGTGCCGGTCGCCAGGACATCGCCGCGCACATCGGTCACGACGACCATGGCGCCCTGGACCGGAGCCCCGGTCTCCTCGGCCCGCACGGTCCCGGTGAGACCGCTCGTGCCGACGAGGAGGATGTCGTACGTGACGGGCTCGTCGCCGACGACCACGGTGGACGCCTGCGGCTGGAAGCCGTCGGCGGACGCGATCAGGACGTACGAACCGGCGCCCGGCGCGTCCAGGACGTAGCCGCCGTCGGCCTGGGCGACGGAGCGCCCCAGCTGCCGGCCGGCCGGTGAGATCAGCGTGACGGCGGCCCGGGCGACGGGTACGCCCTCGGCGCCGCGCACCACTCCGCGTACCGCCGTGCCTCCCGGCGTCTCCACCGGAGCGTCGAGGGTGGCGACCGAGGTGACCCCGGCGGCTGCCTCGGCGACCTGGGCCGCCGTTCCGGACACCGGCTCGGCGGGTGCCGGGACGGCCTCGGCGGCGGCGGGGGTCTCGCTCGACGCACTCGTCTTCAGCGCGACCTCCTTGATGAAGATCGTCACGACGAAGGCGATGAGCGCGGCCGGCGCCGCGTAGAGGAAGACGTCGCCGACACCGTGGCCGTACGCGGCCTCGACGACCGTGCGGAACGGGCCGGGCAGGGTGTCCAGGTCGGGGATGCCCCCGCCGGCCGTACCGCCGTGGCCCATGGCCGCGCCCTCGGGACCGAGGTCGGCCAGGCCGTCCTTGACGTAGTGGGTGACGCGGTTCGCCATGACGGCGCCCAGCGCCGAGACGCCGATCGCACCACCGAGCGAACGGAAGAACGTGACGACGGAGCTGGCGGAACCGAGGTCGGCGGGAGCCACCTGGTTCTGCGTGGCGAGCACCAGGTTCTGCATCATCATGCCGACGCCGAGGCCCATCACGAACATGTAGACCGCGATGTGCCAGTACTCCGTGTCGTACCGGATGGTGCCCAGCATGCCGAGCCCGGCCGTGACCAGGAAGCCGCCGCTGACCAGCCATGCCTTCCAGCGCCCGGTCTTGGTGATGACCTGGCCGGAGATCGTCGAGGAGAGGAAGAGCCCCGCGATCATGGGGATCGTCATGACGCCGGACATCGTCGGCGACTTGTCGCGGGCGAGCTGGAAGTACTGGCTGAAGAACACGGTGCCCGCGAACATCGCGATACCGACGAACAGCGAGGCGACCGAGGCCAGCGTGATGGTGCGGTTGCGGAAGAGGCGGAGCGGGATGATCGGCTCGCTCGCCTTCGACTCGACGAGCAGGAAGAGCCCGATGAGCACGACGGTGCCGCCGAGCATCGCGTACGTGGGTCCGGAGATCCAGTCGTACTTGTCGCCCGCGAAGGTCACCCAGAGCAGCAGCAGGGAGACGGCGGCGCTGATGAAGAAGGCGCCCGCCCAGTCGACCTTGACCTCGCGCTTGACGACCGGGAGCTTCAGCGTCTTCTGGAGGACGACGAGTGCGATGACCGCGAACGGCACGCCCACGTAGAAGCACCAGCGCCAGCCCATCCAGCTGGTGTCGGTGATGACGCCGCCGAGCAGCGGACCGCCGACGGTGGCGACGGCGAAGACCGCGCCGAGGTAGCCGCTGTAACGGCCGCGCTCGCGCGGGGCGATCATCGCGGCCATGACGATCTGGGCGAGGGCGGAGAGGCCGCCGACGCCGATGCCCTGCACGACACGGCAGGCGATCAGCATGCCGCTGCTGGTGGAGAGACCGGCGACGACCGAGCCCGCGACGTAGATGACCAGCGATATCTGGACCAGCAGCTTCTTGCTGAACAGGTCGGAGAGCTTGCCCCACAGCGGGGTGGTGGCGGTCATGGCCAGCAGCGAGGCCGTCACGACCCAGGTGTAGGCGCTCTGGCCGCCGCCGAGGTCGGAAATGATCTCGGGCAGAGCGTTGGAGACGACCGTCGACGACAGGATCGCGACGAACATGCCGAGCAGCAGCCCGGTCAGCGCTTCCATGATCTGCCGGTGTGTCATCGGCGTGCCGTCGGAGGCTTCGGAGCCCCCGTGCTTGGCGTGGCCGCCCCGCACACCGGTCGGTGTGGTCGTAGCCATTGAGTTCCTTCTCTTTGCATCTGTTACATCGATGTACGGGTGTGCGAATCCTCGGCGTGCCGCGTGCGGCAGTCCCCGCTGTGCTTTCCGGGAAGGCACTCACCGGAGCCGCGACAGGCGAAGCTGTCACGCAGCCGGGACAGCAGCGCGTTCAGCCGGCCGACGTCGTCGTCGGACCAGTCGATGAGTTTCTGGGCGAACATCTCGGTCGTCCGGCGGCTCAGCTCGTCGAGCTGCTCGCCTCCCGCCGGGGTCAGCCGCAGGATGCGGGACCGCTTGTCGGCGGGGTCCGGGGACCTCTCTATCCAGCCTCGTTCGGCCACGTGAGCGACATGACGGCTGGTCACCGACATGTCCACGGCCAAGAGCTCGGCAAGTCTGCTGATCCGCATCTCGCCGTGTTCCGCCAGGAGTGCCAGCACCGCGGCGGAGCCGCCGGGGCACTCGGGGGGAAGGGTGCGGGCGAGACCGCGCTTGACGGCGCCGACCGCGCTGAGCTGCCGGGCCAGTTCCTGGTAGTGACTCCGAGCGGCCATGGGCCCTCCCGACACTCGGCGCCAACTAATTGCTTAGGGCAACCATAGAAGCCGATGGTTGCTGCAGGCAAACGAAAAGACCCTTGCAGAAGTAAAGGAACGCAAAAGGCTCCGTACGGTCCGGGTCAAACGCGCAGCGTGCGGCGCCGACCCCTCGCCGACTGTGACGCCTGCCACCCGGCTGGGCCGGGAACGCCGACCGGATCACCGGCCCCGCGGCACCCGGGGGTTGGGTGGTAACGCCGAGTTCGCTAGGGTCCTGGCCCATGGCACACAACCCCCACGCCCCTCAGCAGGGCCCCGAGGGCACCAACGACCCGGCGGGCAGCACCCAGATGTTCCGCGCTTTCGTCGACGAGGGCGAGCCGCAGCGCCGGCAGCAGCCGGCCGCGACCTCCTCCGGGCCGAAGGCCGGGATGATCGCGGCTGTCGTCGCGGTGATCGTCGTCCTCGGCGCGGTCGCCTGGCTCGCGCTCGGCTGACCTCTCCGGTCCCCCACGCAGGTGGGGGTCACTTCCATGCGGCGGTGACGTCCTGGGTCTCGATCCGCATCCCCAGGGGCACCCGCCAGGCGTCCACACAGACGGTGTACGTCTTCTTCCGCACCGCTCCCGCGTCGATGGGCGCGGGAAGCGGCTGCGTCGACTCGACGGTCGCCCAGTCGACCCCGAGCGCGCCGATGACGTGCGTCTCGAAGGTGACGGTGCCCGATCGGACCGGCGAACCGCCGGTGTTGCGGAACTCCACGGTCACCTTCTCGCACCAGCGTTCGTCCGCCTCCGCGGGCACCGGGTCGCCGACCTGGAGTGCGGCGGGGGTGGCGGGTGTGGTGGGGCCGGGGCTGCCCGAGGGCGGCGGGGTGCTCCCCGTATCCCCGGAGCCGCCGCTGCCGCCGGAACCTCCGGCGCTTCCCGGTTCCGCGCTGCCGGTACCGCCCGTGCCTCCGGTGCTCCCTGAGCTTCCCCGGCCGGGCTCCGAGCCGCCCGTTCCGCTGCCGGGTCCCGTGGTGGCGGTACGTCCCCCGGCTCCCGGTGCGCCGTCCGGTACGCCGGGCGGCCCGTCGTCCGTGGCCGTCCCGGCCCCGTCGGTACGGGCGCCGTCCTTCCCGCTGCCGTCCCCGTCGCTCTCCGCGCCCGGGGAGTCCATCGGGATCAGCGTGACCTTCCCCGAGGGCTGGCCGGCCTCCTTCGGAGCCTCGGCCGGGCCGGCACCGGCCGCGCCGACCGCCACGTAACCGTCGTCACCTGCGCCGTTGCCGCAGGCGGCAAGGGTGCCGCCCAGGCACAGCACGGCCGCCGAGGCGACGATCACGGAGCCCCGGCGGCCGGTCGGGCGATATGTCTGACGTCGCATCGCGCCAGTGTGGCTGACGGTCCGTCAATTCGGAACCCTCGCGCGGAAGTGCGGGGCCGGACAGACTCTGGGTCCGTCCGGACCTGCTTCGTCGGACGGGCGTCAGTCGGCGATGAGCCCTTCCCTGAGCTGGGCGAGCGTGCGGGTCAGCAGGCGCGAGACGTGCATCTGCGAGATGCCGACCTCCTCGCCGATCTGGGACTGCGTCATGTTGGCGAAGAAGCGCAGCATGATGATCTGCCGCTCGCGCGGGGCGAGTTTGGCCAGCAGCGGCTTCAGGGACTCGCGGTACTCGACGCCTTCCAGGGCCGTGTCCTCGTACCCCAGGCGGTCGGCGAGCGAGCCCTCGCCGCCGTCGTCCTCGGGCGAGGGGGAGTCCAGCGACGAGGCGGTGTAGGCGTTGCCCACGGCCAGGCCGTCGACCACGTCCTCCTCGGAGACGCCGAGCGCCTTGGCCAGCTCAGGGACGGTCGGCGAGCGGTCCAGCTTCTGGGCGAGCTCGTCGCTGGTCTTGGTGAGGGCGAGCCGCAGCTCCTGGAGGCGGCGCGGCACGCGCACCGACCACGAGGTGTCGCGGAAGAAGCGTTTGATCTCCCCGACCACGGTCGGCATGGCGAAGGTCGGGAACTCCACGCCCCGTTCGCAGTCGAAGCGGTCGATCGCCTTGATCAGGCCGATGGTGCCGACCTGGACGATGTCTTCCATGGGCTCGTTGCGGCTGCGGAACCGCGCCGCCGCGTACCGCACGAGCGGGAGATTGAGCTCGATGAGCGTGTCCCGCACATAGGCCCGCTCCGGGCTGTCCGTTCCGTCGGGGCCCGGTGCGGGACCCAGTGCGGCGAGCCGCAGGAACAGGGAGCGGGACAGCGTGCGGGTGTCGATGGCTTCCGACGAGCTGGTGAGCACGGTCGGTGCCGGCACGCTCTTCGTGAGCGTGAGCACCTTCGAGCTGCCCTGTTCTGCGGACATGCCACCCCCTTGAGGTCGCGGACGGTCGCGGTGGCCGCGACCATCGGAGGAACGCAGCCTCCACCTGAATACCGGAGGGGAGGCTGCGGCAAACGCGGTTCCAGCAGAATGTCACATGTCGGCAACACGCTGTAGTGACATGTCGACAAGTCAGCGTCATGTCTGTGCAGGAAACAGGGGGTGTGAGGCTTTTACGCCGCCCGAACCGGATCAGGCACGATCTACCCGATCCGGTTACGCCTCGATCCTATTTGCGGATCGGAGTCGCGCGAAGCTTCTGGCCAGCAGTCTTGACACATGCATCTGGGAAACGCCCAATTCCGCGCTGATCTGTGACTGGGTCAGATTGCTGTAATAGCGCAGCAGCAGGATGCGCTGCTCGCGCTCGGGCAGCTGGACGAGCAGATGCCGTACGAGGTCGCGGTGCTCGACCCCCGCGAGGGCCGGGTCCTCGTACCCGAGCCGGTCCAGGAGTCCTGGCAGCCCGTCACCCTCCTGCGCGGCCTCCAGTGAGGTCGCGTGGTACGAGCGGCCCGCCTCGATGCAGGCGAGGACCTCGTCCTCGGGGATCTTGAGCCGCTCGGCGATCTCCCCCGTGGTGGGGGAGCGGCCGTGAGCGGTCGTCAGGTCCTCGGTGGCACCGGTGACCTGGACCCACAGCTCGTGGAGCCGCCTCGGTACGTGGACGGTCCGTACGTTGTCCCGGAAGTACCGCTTGATCTCGCCGACCACCGTCGGCATCGCGAAGGTCGGGAACTGGACGCCGCGTTCCGGGTCGAAGCGGTCGATCGCGTTGATCAGGCCGATGGTGCCGACCTGGACGACGTCCTCCATCGGTTCGTTGCGGCTGCGGAAGCGGGCCGCCGCGTACCGCACGAGCGGCAGGTTCGCCTCGATCAGGGCCGCCCGGACCCTGCCGTGTTCGGACGTGCCCGGTTCCAGCCCCTTGAGCCGGCCGAACAGCACCTGCGTGAGAGCCCTGGTGTCCGCGCCCCGGGTCCTTGCGGGCGCGGCGGGATCGGGTGTCTCGGTCTGGATGTCGTCGGTCTGGACGTTCTGGGGAGGCACTTGAGGCGCTGTACTGGCCGGCACGGTGACGCCACCCCTTTGCGGTCAACTACGGTCAACTCATCCGTCAAAAGCGGTCATAGCATCACAAGACATGTCCACTGTGTGCAAGCACCGCATGTACCCGTGTTGAGGATGAGTCGGTTTAAACGCAAAGAAAAACCCCTCACCTGAGTGGTGAGGGGCCAGGCGGACCAAGGGTCCGTCACGTGTCAGAACGGATAGTCGGCGATCACCCAACTGGCGAATTCGCGCCACTGGCCGGCCGCGGCCTGATGGGCCGGATGCTCGATATAGCGCTTCAGGGCGTCCTCGTCGGTGACCGCGGAGTTGATCGCGAAGTCGTAGGCGATCGGCCGGTCGGTGATGTTCCAGGCGCACTCCCAGAACTCCAGCTCCGGGATCTGCCCCTCGAGCTCCTGGAAGGCCCTCACTCCGGCGACGACCCTCGGCTCGTCCCGCTCGACGCCGTCGTTCAGCTTGAACAGGACCAGATGGCGGATCATCGGGTTCTCCTACTTGATGAGCTCGGACATGAAGTCGCCGACGCCCTGGGCGGCACTCGCTATGCCCTCGAACCCTACCTGGACAAGATCAGCGGCCCGTTCGGGGGACGTGATGATCGTGTACAGCACGAAGACCGAAACCATGTAGAGCACGATCTTCTTCGCTTGCACCACAGCCACTGCCTCTCCCGTTCGCTCCCCTGTACGGTCGGGCGATTCTAGCCGCACGAATGGCCGTATCCCGAGGATGTTTCCGATCACGGACCAGATCACTGACACGGTCTTTAGGGACCAAGGACCCTGCGATGGGGGCCCTTCGCCCGGCGATGCGGCTTTCGTACGGAGGCAGGATGGGGAACGAGCCCGGCGGATCCGACAGGAATCCGCAGGGCGAGGAACAGGACCTCTCTGTGGGGTCCGCGCCGCGACCGTCCCCCCGGGCAGCGGCGAGGACCAGTAGGCCCTGTTCTCATCGGGGGAAGCGGCTTGTCCCCCCGATGCCGCTTCCCCCGACCTGATCTCCCCGGAATGCTCGAAGGGCCCGACGCGATGCGTCGGGCCCTTCGTTGTGAGCGGTAGCGGAGGGATTTGAACCCTCGGTGAGTTTCCCCACACTCGCTTTCGAGGCGAGCTCCTTCGGCCGCTCGGACACGCTACCGAGAGAGAGCTTAGACCATCCCGGGCCGTGATCAGAAATCAGATCTCAGAGCGTGCGGAAGAAGGCCGTCAGCTGGGCCGAGCACGCCTCCTCCAGCACTCCGGCGACGACCTCGGGCCGGTGGTTCAGCCGGCGGTCCCGTATGACGTCCCAGAGGGAGCCGGCGGCGCCGGCTTTCTCGTCCCGCGCCCCGTAGACCACCCGGTCGACCCGGGACTGCACGAGGGCGCCCGCGCACATCGTGCACGGTTCCAGGGTGACCACCAGGGTGCAGCCGGACAGCCGCCACTCGCCGAGCGCGGCGGCGGCCCGGCGGATGGCGAGCACCTCGGCGTGGGCGGTCGGGTCCCCGGTCGCCTCGCGTTCGTTGTGGCCCGCGGCGAGCAGTGAGCCGTCGGGGCCGAGGATCACGGCGCCGACCGGCACATCGCCGGCCAGCGCCGCCTGCGCGGCCTCGTCCAGGGCATGGCGCATGGGTGCCTGCCACGGGTCCCGTACGGGGTCGTGGAGAGGCGGTGAGAGGGGTGGGGGTGGTGGTGCGTTCACCCGCGGACCCTAACGGACGGACTCCATGACCTCGGCCGCTCCCAGCGCGTCCGCGATCTCCACCAGCGCATCGGTGCGCAGGGTCAGCAGCTCCTTCTCCGAAAGGCCGAAATCGGCGAGGAGTCCGAGGTCCCCGAGCGGTCCCGCTGGTACGGCGTCCAGGGGGGTGTCGTCTTCGTCGACCACCGGATCGGCCCGGTCGTCCACGGCGGCGCCTTCGGCCGCTTCCGGTTCGCCGTCCTCCGTGCCGTCGAGGTCGACGAGCTCTTCCAGTTCGGCGATCTCGTCCTCGGCCCCCGGTTCGCGGCCGAGCAGTTCGTCGGTGAGCAGGATCTCCCCGTACGAGGAGCGAGCGGCGGCGGACGCGTCCGAGACGTAGATACGGGGGTCCTCCTCACCGTCCACCCGGACGACGCCGAACCAGGCGTCCTCCTGCTCGATGTAGACCAGGACCGTGTCCTCGTCCACCGAGGCGTCCCGGGCCAGATCGGTCAGATCGGACAGGGTCTCCACATCGTCCAGCTCCGTGTCGCTCGCTTCCCACCCGTCTTCGGTGCGCGCGAGCAGTGCGGCGAAGTACACCGTGACTCTCCCACTTGTCATAGGTGAATCGGTCCGACGGGAGGGCAGCCGTTGTTCCGGCTGCTCTGTGCCCGCCCAATCGGCATCGTGGCAGAAACAGCGGCGGAGCGAGACCTCTTCGACCGTTGCGTCGGCCATCAGTTGTGGGAGTGCCTGCTCGGCGGGGGGTCCTCGCGGGGCGGTCCACCGGCCCGCGACGTGGCGGTCACCAACGGAATGTGCGCATCCGCATCGCTTGGCGCATCCGGGCTGCACGGGCCCTGCGGGGCTGGACCCGGTCGCGCAACTGCTTGGCCTCGTGGAGCTCACGGAGGAACTGTGCGCGGCGCCTGCGGCGCGCCGTTTCGGTCTCCCGGATGTCCGGCGCCTCCGGCGCGTCGTCCGGCGCGTCCCTCGGGACGCGTGCGGCACGCGCGCGCTTCGGCTGCTCCCCGTCCGCCATCGACACACCACCCCAATGCTGGGTCCGTATGCCACCACCTTCCCTCCGAACAGGTGGTTGATGCCAGCGCAGAGTGCCGGGAGGCACGGCTACTGTTGACGTCATGCGGATCCACGTCGTCGACCACCCGCTGGTGGCGCACAAACTCACCACGCTGCGCGACAAGCGCACCGACTCCCCGACCTTCCGGCGCCTCGCCGACGAGCTGGTCACCCTGCTCGCCTACGAGGCCACCAGGGATGTGCGCACCGAGCAGGTCGACATCGAGACCCCGGTGACGCCCACGACCGGGGTCAAGCTCTCGTACCCCCGGCCCCTCGTCGTCCCGATCCTGCGTGCCGGTCTCGGCATGCTCGACGGCATGGTGCGGCTCCTGCCGACGGCCGAGGTCGGCTTCCTCGGCATGATCCGCAACGAGGAGACGCTCCAGGCGGAGACGTACGCGACGCGGATGCCGGAGGACCTCTCGGGCCGCCAGGTCTATGTCCTGGACCCCATGCTGGCCACCGGCGGCACGCTGGTCGCGGCCATCCGGGAGCTGATCAAGCGCGGTGCTGACGATGTCACCGCGGTCGTGCTGCTCGCGGCGCCCGAGGGCGTCGAGGTGATGGAGCGCGAGCTGGCGGGCACGCCCGTCACCGTGGTCACCGCCTCCGTCGACGAGCGGCTCAACGAGAACGGCTACATCGTGCCGGGGCTGGGCGACGCCGGTGACCGGATGTACGGCACGGTCGACTAGGGCCTCTCGTGCGGACCCCCGGCGGCCGGAACGGCTGCCGGGGCCCGAGGGGCTCCGGCAGGCCCGTGTCAGCAGGACGAAGGGGCCGGGGCCGGCTTCGTGAGAGCGGTCAGGGCGGTCGCGGCGGCCCCGGGTGTGTTGAACGCCTTGAACTTCGTGCCGAGGATCAGGTCGACGTCCGCCGTCCGGCGGGCATCGGTCTTCTGCAGGCTCCCCGGCAGCTGGGTGCCGAGCACCGGGAACGGGCCGTTCGCCGCCGCAGGGGCGCCCAGCAGCATCGCTGTGCCGGGGACCTTCTTGTCGTACGCGGCGGGGGCGTTGCCCACCTTGCCGATGGTGAAGCCGCGCTTCTTCAGCTCGTCGGCGGCGGCCTTCGCGAGCCCGCTGCGCGGGGTCGCGTTGTAGACGTTCACCTTGATGCCGGCCGGCCTGGGCAGCACCTTCGCGGGCGCCGCCGGCTTGGACGAGGCGCACTTCTTCTTGTGGTCGGCGGCGACGGCTTTCTTGTCGCCGCCGGTGAAGACGTCGATGAGCTGCAGCGTGCCCCAGCCGGCCAGGCCGAGGGCCACCACTGCGGCCACGGCCGTCAGGACGAGCCTGCGGCGGTGACGGGGGCGGCGCATCCGCGGGTACGTGTTGCCCGTGATGCGGTACTTTCCGCCCATGCCGGGGGGAGTGAGCATGCTCATGGGCGAAGCGTAGTGCGACCCGGCGACGATGCGTACTAAATGATCAATGGATTGCACCCACCCGAGCCGGAAAGCACCCGAAAGGCCCGACGGGGGCCACGGGTGGCGGCGGGAGGGGTCAGCCGAGTTCGAGGACGCGGGCGTGCAGCACCTGGCGCTGCTGGAGTGCCGCGCGGACCGCGCGGTGCAGTCCGTCCTCCAGGTAGAGGTCGCCCTGCCACTTCACGACGTGCGCGAAGAGGTCGCCGTAGAACGTGGAGTCCTCGGCGAGCAGGGTTTCGAGGTCCAGCTGCCCCTTGGTGGTGACGAGCTGGTCGAGGCGGACCGGACGCGGGGCGACATCCGCCCACTGTCGGGTGCTTTCCCGGCCGTGGTCGGGATATGGCCGCCCATTTCCGATGCGCTTGAAGATCACACGGAAAGCCTACCGGCCAAGGGGCACCGGGCGCAGCCGGGGAACCGGACTGTGATGGCGGTCGAAACCGGCAAAACCTCCGAAGGTGGAGCGCTCTGCCACGGCGGGCGCGCGGCGTTCCGGCCGATGGCGCCGTCGGCCGGCGCCGGCCGCCCGTTCGGTGCGCCCGGCCGGGGTGGTGCCGGCCGGGCGCACCGATTCCCCCGAAAGGGAGCGGCGACGGCACGCCGCGGCCGGGTGCTGCCCCGCCCGCGGCGTGCCGGTCACCGTGCCGGCCTGGTGCCGGTTACTCGGTGACGCCGTGCGAGTGGCCCTCGCGCAGTCCGCCGCCGCTGCCGGGCTCACCGGTCGTGGGCTCGGCCGGGACCGGACGGGTCAGCGAGCGCAGGTCGTAGGCGTAGGTGCCGACGGCGTTGGCGATCACATCGATGTTGGTGTCGAAGAGACCCATGTCGATGTTGGCCAGGTCGTCGCAGGCCGCGTGGTAGCAGGGGTCGTACGCCACTCCCGCCTCGCCGCCGAACTTCTCCGCCTGGGCGGGCGTCTTGATGCCCTCGGCGCCGGTGTCCGTACCGCCCGACGGGATGCCGGCCTCGACGAACGGGCCGTAGTCGGAGCGCCCGGTGAAGTCCGTGCCCTCGTGGCCCTTGCCCTTCCCGTCGAGGAAGTCGTTGATGTCGCGCTCCAGTTGGGCGGAGCCCTCGGGGCCGGCGCCCGCGCCCACTCCGTCGGAGTTGTCGCCGTCGAAGACGAACTGCACTCCGTTCGGCGAGGCGATCATGTCGAAGTTGAGGTAGAGCGCGATCTGTTCGCGCTGCTCGTCGGTGAGGCCGGCGACGTACGCCTCCGAGCCGAGGAGGCCGTTCTCCTCCGCCGACCACCAGGCGAAGCGCACCTTGTTGGCGGGGGTGCGGTGGGTCTTGGCGAGTTCCAGGGCGACTTCGAGGAGGCCGGCCGAGCCGGAGCCGTTGTCGTTGATGCCGGGGCCCTCGGTGACCGAGTCCAGGTGGGCGCCGAGCATCACCGTCTTCGCCGCGTTCCCGCCGCGGGTCTCCGCGACGACGTTGCGCGTGGTGCGCTCCTCCTGGAACTCGCGGATCTCGAAGGAGACCGTCACCTCGCCCTTGGCCAGGTCGGCGGCGAGCTTCTCGCCCTCGGCCAGGGTGAGTCCGCCGGTGGGGATCTTCCCCGACGGGACGTCGCCGAGGGTGCCGGAGAGCACCCCCTCGACGTTGTTGTAGATGACCGCTCCGGCCGCTCCGGCGGTGGCCGCCGTCGCCTGCTTCTGGGCGAAGGAGCAGCCGCCGCGCTTGATCAGCGCGATCTTGCCGGTGAAGGTCTGCGAGGCGTAGTCCGACGCCTCGCAGCCGGTGGTCTCGTCGAGGGGGACGGCCACCAGGGCCGCGCGTACGCCGCCGACCTCGGTGGACTTGGTGTACGTCATCGCCTTGATGGTGATGTCGCGCGGGGTGGGCGAGACGACGGAGAGCTTCTCGGCCAGGGTCTCCGTGTACACGAAGTCGAAGGATTCGTACCCGACGTCGTACCCGGCCTTGCGGAGCAGCTGGTAGACGTAGGCGGCGGATGCGTCGTGGCCCAGCGAACCGGCCGCGCGGTGACCGTCCGCGGATTCGGCTATCGCCTGGAACCGCTGCAGGTGCCGGTACGCGTCGTCCGCGGACGAGCTCCTCACCAGCTTCCGCGACAGCTTGGCCGCGTCCTTCGCGGGATCGTGCGAGGACGGGTGCCCCTGGTGCGGGGATGCGGCCAGGAGGAGCGGTGTGGCCAGCGCGGTTGCGGCCACAACAGCCATGGCTCTGCGACGAGTTGCGTGCACAGGAGTCCTTCCGGTGTGAACAGATGTGCACGAAAGCTAGCGAGCGCGGCGCCATCTGGGAACTGTTGTGGCTCGTTGTGATCCGGTGTGTGGCTGGTTCGTGATCACTTCTTGGTCCCGGGCTTCCCGGCCTTCCCGCCGGACGCGGTCTTTTTGGCAGCCGCCTTCGCCTCCTGCTTGTACGCCCGCACCTGGGCGAGCGACTCGGGACCGGTGATGTCGGCGACCGAACGGTGCGAGCCGGCCTGGCCGTACGGGCCCGCCGCCTCGCGCCAGCCCGTGGGTCGTACACCGAACTGCTTGCCCAGCAGCGCCAGGAAGATCTGCGCCTTCTGGGTGCCGAATCCGGGCAGCGCGTTGAGCCGTTCAAGGAGTTCGGCCCCGGTCGCCGCGTCCGCCCACACGGCGCTCGCCTCGCCCCCGTACTCCGCCACGAGGAACTGGCACAGCTGCTGCACCCGCTTGGCCATGGAGCCGGGATACCGGTGCAGGGCCGGTTTCTCGGTGAAGAGCGCGGTGAACGCGTCCGGGTCGTACGCGGCGATCTCTTCCGCGTCCAGGTCGTCGCCGCCCATCCGCTGCCCCAGGGTGTACGGGCCGGTGAACGCCCACTCCATCGGCACCTGCTGATCGAGCAGCATGCCGACGAGAGCGGCCAGCGCGCTGCGGCCGAGCAGCTCGTCCGCCTCGGGCTGCTGGGCGATCCGCAGGGTGACGTCCTTGCCGTCGTGGCTCTTGGTCATTCTTTGATCATCGCGAGAGCGGGGGGTGTCGGCGAGTCGGATTGCTGCCGATGGCTCAGAGCTCCAGGTGGGCGCCGGTGCCGTCCGTGAAGGCGGCGCGCATCCGGCGGTCGTGCGTGACGACCACCAGCGTGCCGGTGTACTGCGCCAGGGCCGCTTCGAGCTCCTCGACCAGGGCGGGCGCGAGATGGTTGGTCGGCTCGTCGAGGAGCAGGAGGTCGGCCGGGGCGGTGACCAGGGCGGACAGTTCGAGTCTGCGCCGCTGGCCGGTGGAGAGTGCGCGTACGGGCGTGGCCAGGTCGCTCGTACGGAACAGGCCCAGCGGGAGCAGTTCGGCGGCGGCCTCCTCCTCGTCGTCGTGGTGCCGGGCGGCGGCGAAGGCCGCGAGGACGGTGCGGTCGTCGTCGGGGAGCGCGGTGTGCTGCCGGAGGAAGCCGACGCGGCCGGGGCGGCGGACCGTGCCCCGGTCGGGGACCAGTTCACCGGCGAGGACCTGGAGCAGGGTGGACTTCCCCGCCCCGTTGGGTCCGGTCACCAGGAGACGTCCGCCCGGTTCGATGCTCAGGGCGTCGAGGGCGAGGCGGCCCGGCACCCGCACCCCGGTCAGCTCGGTGCGGCCCGCGGCCGTGCTGCGGACCCGGCCGGTGAACCGCAGGGGCTGCGGGGGCGGGGGCACCGGGTTCTCGGTGAGCCGGTGCAGGTGTTCGCGGGCGTTGCGGATACGGCTCATCGCACCGTGCGCCCGTGAGCGGGCCCGGAAGGCGCCCGCGCCGCTGAAGGAGGCGGGTGCCTTGCGGGGGATGGCGGAGAGCAGCCCGATGTTCGAGTCGGCGAGGGCGGAGTGCCGGGCGATGTCCTCGCGCCACTGCTCGTACTGCCGGTTCCACCGGGCCCGCGCGGCGGCCTTCGCGGTGAGGAAGCCCTGGTAACCGTTGCCGTAGCGGGCCACCGTGTGCCGTGCCCCGTCGACCTCGAGGACGGTGCTGGTGACCCGGTCGAGGAAGGCGCGGTCGTGGGTGACGGCGACGACGGTGCCGCGGTGGGCGAGCAGATGCCGCTCCAGCCAGGCGACCGCTTCGTCGTCGAGGTCGTTGGTCGGCTCGTCGAGCAGCAGCAGTTCGGGGGAGCCCGCCAGGGTCGCGGCGAGGTGCAGCCGGGAACGCTGTCCGCCGGACAGGGTGGCCAGCGGGCGGCCGCGGTCCGGTGCGGCGCGTTCGCCGAGCCTGCGCAGGACGATCTCGACCCTGCGGTCCGCATCGCGCCCGCCGCGCGCCTCGTAGGCGGTGACCAGCTCGCCGTACGCGGCGAGTTCCCCGGGGTCCGCGTGGTGCAGGGCCGACTCGGCCTCGCGGATGCGGCGTTCCATCGTGCGGAGTTCGGTCAGGGCCAGGTCGATGGCGTCGCCGACCAATGCGGTGGCGGGCAGGCCGGAGACCTGCGGGAGGTAGCCGGTGCCGCCGGGGGCGGTGACCAGGAGGGTGCCGTTGTCCGGGTGTTCGCGGGCCGCGAGGAGCCGGAGCAGCGTCGATTTTCCGGAGCCGTTGTCTCCGACGACGCCGATCCGTTCGCCGGGGCGGACCGTGAGGGTGACCCGGTCGAGGACGGTGCGGTCCCCGTAGCGCTTGGAGACCTCGGTGAGGACGAGCGGGGCGGTGGCGGAGGTGACTGGCGGCAAGGGCGGCTTCTTCCGTGGACGACAGGACGGGAAAACGAGACGAGACGTACCGTCTCGTTTTGAGAGTAGCCCTTCGTGCGGGCGGCGGCAAGACGTTTCGTCCCGCGGAGGTTCCGTGCCGCGGGAGAAGGGGTTGACCTGGAGTGCACGCGAAGATCCAGACTCCCTCCCGGAGCCCGCACCCGACGGGCCGCAGGAGGGGGAACTCCCATGCGTTACCGCACGATCGGCACCACTCCGGAGACCCGTCGCAAGGTAAGCGTCCTGAGCCTGGGCGCCATGCTCTTCGGCACGGCCACCGACGAGGAGACGTCCTTCGCGATCCTCGACCGGTACGTGGAGGCGGGCGGCACCTTCGTCGACACCTCCAACAACTACGCGTACTGGTTCACCGGCAGCCGCGGCGGCGAGAGCGAGAACGTGCTCGGCAGGTGGCGCCGCAGCCGGGGTGTCGGGGACGAGATCGTCGTCGCCACCAAGCTCGGCGCGAGCCCGCTCGCCGAGGGCACCGGCTACCTCGACAACGCCGAAGGGCTCTCGGCCAAGGCGGTCCGGACCGCCGCCGAGCAGAGCCGGGAGCGGCTCGGCATGGCGAAGCTGGACGTCCTCTACGCGCACATCGAGGACCCGGCGGTCCCGCTCGAAGAGACCGTCGAGGGGCTCGCGGCCCTGGTCGCCGAGGGCACGGTCGGCCTGCTCGGCGTGAGCAACCACAGTGCGTGGAAGGTCGAACGGGCCAGGAACATCGCCGCGGCGGCCGGACTGCCCGCGTACGAGGTCCTGCAGTACCACCACACGTACCTGCGTCAGCGCACCGATCTGCCGAGCCAGATCTCCGGCGGCAGCCAGGGCGTGGTCGGCGGGGACATGCTCAGCTACCTCCGCGCCGAACCCGGACTGGCGATGGTCGCCTACTCGCCCCTGCTCGCGGGCGGTTACGTCCGTACGGACAAGCCGTTGAGCCCCGCGCACGACCACCCCGGCACGCCCGCGCGTCTGGCGGCGCTGAAGGAGGTGGCCGAGGAGACCGGCGCCACCGTGAACCAGGTGGTGCTGTCCTGGCTGATCGGGGCCGAGGTGCCGATGATCCCGCTGGTCGGCGCGTCATCGGTGGCGCAGCTCGACGAGAGCCTGGCCGCCGTGGACCTGGACCTGACGCCGGAACAGCGCACGAAGCTGGACGCGGCAGGCTGACCGTCCGGCGCGGGTCAGGGGGCCAGCCTGGCCGCCCGCATGCGCAGGTAGCGGACCTCGGGCTCGCTCAGGGTGAGCGCGGCGGCCCGCCCGTAGGCGGCCCGCGCGCCCTCCCGGTCCCCGGCCCTCTCCAGCAGATGGGCCCGTACGGCATCCAGCCGGTGGTGGCCCGACAGCCGGTCCTCCAGCGCGTCGAGCTCCGCGAGACCGGCGCGGGGGCCGCGCACCATGGCGACGGCGACCGCCCGGCCGAGCTGGGCCATGGGGTCGTCGGCGGCGCGTCGCACGAGGACGTCGTACAGCGCGAGGATCTGCGGCCAGTCGGTGTCCTCGGCGCGCTCCGCCTCGTCGTGGAGCGCGGCGATCGCCGCCTGCACCTGGTAGGCGCCGGCGGGCCCCTCGGACAGGGCCTCGGCCACCAGGGCGGTGCCCTCCTCGATCGCGGGGCGGTCCCAGCGGGTGCGGTCCTGCTCGTCCAGCGGAATCAGTTCGCCCTGCGCACCGGTGCGGGCCGCGCTCCGGGCCTCGGTGAGCAGCATGAGGGCCAGCAGGCCCGTGACCCTGCCCTCCCGGGGCAGGAGCGCGCGTACGGAACGGGTGAGCCGGATCGCCTCGCGGGCGAGGTCCGCACGGTGCAGATCGTGGCCCGAGGTCGCCGTGTACCCCTCGTTGAAGATCAGGTAGAGCACCTGGAGCACGGCGGCGAGCCGCTGGTCGAGGTCCTCGGGCACCGGACGCCGAAACGGTGTGCCCCGCACCTTCTGCTTCGCCCGGCTGATCCGCTGCGCCATGGTCGCCTCGGGCACCAGATGCGCGCGGGCGATCTCGGCCGTCGTCAGACCACCCACCGCACGCAGGGTGAGCGCGACCTGCGCCGCCGGGGACAGCGCCGGGTGGCAGCAGAGGAAGAGCAGGGTGAGCGTGTCGTCGTCCGACGGGGCGCGGCTCTCACCGGGTGGCAGGGCCGTGAAGGCGTCCCGGGGGGTGAGCGCCGCCGCCGTCTCCTCGCGCCTGCGGCGGGCCGATTCGCTGCGGAGCTGGTCCGTCAACCGGCGCGAGGCGATCCTGATGAGCCAGCCGCGCGGGTTGTCCGGCACCCCGTCGGCCGGCCACTGGCGGGCCGCCGCGAGCAGTGCCTCCTGTACGGCGTCCTCGGCAGCGTCGAAGTGTCCGTACCGGCGTACGAGCGCGCCGAGGACCTGCGGCGCGTGCCGGCGCAGCAGGTCCTCGACCTCGGTCGTACCGCTCACACGGGACCTCTCAGGACGACGCTCCCGGTCCTTCGTCGATCGGCCGGATCACCACGGGATAGACGGGTGCGCCCTCGGGCTGCGGACATTGGACGATCCGGGAGGCGATCTCGGTGACCCTCTCCAGATTCTCGCAGTCGAGGACCCAGTACCCGGCGAGGAGTTCCTTCGTCTCGCCGTAGGGACCGTCCGTGATCACCGTCCGGCCGTCGTCACCGAGACCGACGAAGCGGGTCTTCGCGGGTTCGCCCAGGCCCTGGCCGTCCACCATCTCGCCGCTCTCCGCGAGGTCGTCGTTGAGCCCCTGCATGAAGGCGTACATCTCCTGCACGTCCTTCTTGCTCCAGGCCGGGCTCTGCGGGGAGCCCTTGCCGCTCATGGCGTCGTAGTCGGCCTGTGAGCCCTGCACCATCACCAGGTACTTCATGATTCCCTCTCCTCGGTCGGCACCGCCCCCCGTGGGCGGCTCTCACAGGGGACGTCGGAACCGGGCGGGGATTCTCGACACCGCGCGCAAGACTTTCCGGAATCACTCGGCGGCCGAGCGGCACCGGGTCCGGCCGGGGTGCCCGGCCGGGCCTGACAGTAGAGTTCGGCTGCGTCATTCCCCGATCACCGAGGTACCGGCCTTGTCTTCCGCACCCTCCATATCGTCCGAACCACCCGTCCCGCAGTCCTCGCGTGCCGTGAGCGTCGTGGGTATCGGTGCCGACGGATGGGCGGGCCTGCCCGACGCCTCACGTGAGGCGCTCCTGACGGCCGACGTACTGATCGGCGGCGACCGGCAGCTCGCGCTTCTCCCGCCGTCCTGCGCGGGCCGGCGCGTGCCCTGGCCCTCGCCGCTGAGACCGGCCGTCCCGGGGCTCCTCGCCGCGCACGCCGGACGCACCGTGGCCGTACTGGCCAGCGGCGACCCCATGTTCTACGGCATCGGCCGCGCCCTCACCGAGGAGCTGGGGGCCGGAACGCCGCACATCCTGCCCCACCCCTCCTCGGTCTCCTACGCCTGTGCCCGGCTCGGCTGGCCGCTGGAGGACACCGAGGTCGTCACCCTCGTCGGCCGTCCGGCGGCCCGGCTGGCCGCCGCCCTCCACGACGGGCGCCGACTCCTCGTCCTGAGCGCCGACGCGTCCACGCCCGCCGCCGTCGCCGCCCTGCTGTGCGAACACGGCTTCGGGCACAGCCGGATGCGGGTCCTCGAACAGCTCGGCGGAGAGCGCGAAGCCTGCGCGGAGGGAGTCGCCGAGACGTGGGGCCACCCGCCGGGCGACCCGCTGAACGTCGTCGCCGTCGAGTGCCGGCGCGCACCGGACGCCCTGCGCCTCGGCGCCGTGCCGGGGCTGCCCGACGAGGCGTACGAACACGACGGCCAGCTCACCAAGCGGCATGTACGGGCCGCGACGCTCGGCGCGCTCGCGCCCGCCCCCGGTGAACTCCTCTGGGACATCGGCGGCGGCTCGGGATCGATAGCCGTCGAGTGGATGCGGACCGCGCCGTCCTGCCGGGCGGTCAGCGTCGAACGCGACCCGGCCCGGGCCCTGCGCATCGCGCGCAACGCGGACCGGCTCGGCGTGCCCGGTCTGCGGGTCGTCACCGGCCGGGCGCCCGACGCACTCGCCGGACTCCCCGTGCCCGACGCCGTGTTCATCGGCGGCGGGCTCACCGTGCCCGGCCTGCTCGACGCATGCTGGGACGCGCTCCCCGCCGGCGGCCGGCTGGTCGCCAACACGGTCACCCTCGAATCCGAGGCGCTGCTCGCCGAGCGATACCGCGTGCACGGAGGCGAGCTGGTGCGCCTGGCGGTGGCCCACGCCGTTCCGGTCGGTGGCTTCACCGGCTGGCGCCAGGCCATGCCCGTAACCCAGTGGTCCGTACGCAAACCCTCAGGAGACAACACATGACCGTGTACTTCATCGGCGCGGGCCCGGGTGCGGCCGACCTGATCACGGTGCGCGGCGCCCGCATCCTCGCCGCGAGCCCGGTCTGTCTGTACGCCGGCAGCCTCGTACCGCGCGAACTGCTCGACGACTGCCCGCCGGACGCCCGGCTGGTGGACACCGCGCAGCTCGACATCGAGCAGATCACCGCCGAGCTGGTGCGGGCCCACGAGGCCGGGCACGACGTGGCGCGGCTGCACTCGGGCGACCCGTCGGTCTTCAGCGCGGTCAACGAGCAGATGCGACGGCTCGACGAGGCGGACGTGCCGTACGAGGTGGTGCCCGGCGTGCCGGCCTTCGCCGCGGCGGCGGCGGCGCTGAAGCGGGAACTGACCGTCCCGACGGTCGGTCAGACCGTGATCCTCACCCGGATCGCCCAGCGGGCGACCGCGATGCCGGAGGGCGAGGACCTGGCGACGCTCGGCCGCAGCGGTGCGCTGATCGTGCTGCATCTCGCCGCGCGGTACGTGGACCGGGTGGTCGAGGAACTCCTGCCGCACTACGGAGCCGACTGCCCGGCCGCGGTGGTGGCCATGGCGTCCCGGCCGGACGAGCTGATCCTGCGCGGGTCGCTGGACTCCATCGCGGAGCAGGTGAAGGCGGCAGGGGTGATCCGGACCGCGGTGATCATGGTGGGCCGTACGTTGGGGGCGGAGCAGTTCCGGGACAGCCACCTGTACTCGCCGGAGCGTGACCGGCACGTCTGCTGAGCCCCCGAGGGCCCGGCTCCCACCGCCTCACCGGACGTCGCTGCGCCCCACCACCGTCCCCGCGCGGTCGATGCAGATGACGTCCACCGCCACCGGCGCGCCCCGCAGCACCGACAACGCCTGGTCCCGCGCGGCCACGGCGACCAGGTCGCCCAGGGGCACGCCGGCCGCCAGGCACAGCTGGAGCGCCGCCAGGCCCGTGTTCGCGGTGGCGATCCGCTCCGCCAGCGCCTCGTCCGCACCGCCGGTGCGGGCCAGTTCGGCGAGGAACGGCTTGTCGACCTGGGAGCGGGCCGAGTGCAGGTCGAGATGGCCCGCGGCGAGCTTCGACAGCTTCGCGAACCCGCCGCACACCGTGAGCCGGTCCACCGGATGCCTGCGGACGTACTTCAGCACCGCACCCGCGAAGTCCCCCATGTCCAGGAGCGCGATCTCCGGCAGCCCGTACTCGGCCACCACCGTCTTCTCCGAGGTCGAGCCCGTGCACCCCGCCACATGGGTGTGACCGGCGGCCCGGGCCACGTCCACCCCGCGGCGGATCGAGTCGATCCAGGCCGAGCAGGAGTACGGCACGACGACCCCGGTCGTACCGAGGATCGACAGACCGCCCAGGATGCCGAGACGCGGGTTCCAGGTGGAGCGGGCGATCTCCTCGCCGTGGTCCACGGAGACGGTGATCTCCACGTCCCCGGAGCCGCCGTGCTCTGCCGCCACCCGCGCGATGTGCTCGCGCATCATCTGCCGGGGCACGGGGTTGACGGCCGGCTCCCCGACGTCGAGCGGCAGCCCCGGCAGGGTGACCGTGCCCACGCCCGGGCCGGCCCTGAACACCACCCCGGAACCGGGCTCGGAGCGGCGCACGGTGGCCCGTACCAGCGCTCCGTGCGTCACGTCCGGGTCGTCGCCCGCGTCCTTGACCACCCCGGCCATCGCCCGGTCCGCGGACAGCTCCTCCACCGCCAGCGCGAACGCGGGCGTCTGCCCCCTGGGCAGCGTGATCGTCACCGGATCGGGGAAGTCGCCGGTCAGCAGCGCCGTGTACGCGGCCGTGGCCGCGGCGGTCGCGCAGGCACCGGTGGTCCACCCCGGCCGCAGACCGGTGTGTTTGAGTTGGGCGCTGCGCCCGCCCTTCGCCTCACTGCTCATGGATGGACCATCCGATGCGTCTGCATGTACTCGTGCTCGGCGGCACGACGGAAGCCCGGCGGCTCGCCGGGTCGCTGGTGGACACCCTGCCTGCCGGAACACGGGTGACCAGTTCGCTCGCGGGCCGTGTCGCCCGCCCCGTGCTCCCGCCCGGCGAGGTGCGGATCGGCGGCTTCGGCGGAGCCGGGGGCCTGGCCGAGTGGCTGCGGGCGCACCGGGTGGATGCCCTCATCGACGCCACCCATCCTTTCGCGGAGACGATCAGTTTCAACGCGGCTTCGGCCGCCGCCACCGCCCATGTTCCCCTGCTGGCGCTGCGCCGCCCGGGCTGGGTGCCCGTGGCGGGCGACCGGTGGCACCCGGCCGGCTCCCTGGACGCCGCCGCCGGGCTCCTGCCCGCGCTGGGCCGCCGTGTTTTCCTCACGACGGGGCGGATGGGACTTGCCGCCTTCGCGGGGCTGGACGAGCTGTGGTTCCTGATGCGTTCGGTGGACGCCCCCGAAGCGCCGTTCCCGGCCCGGATGGAGGTCCTGCTGGACCGGGGCCCGTTCACCCTCGACGGGGAACGGGAGCTGATCCGCAGCCGCCGCATCGACGTCGTGGTCACCAAGGACAGCGGCGGCGACGCGACCGCCCCCAAGCTCACCGCCGCCCGGGAGGCCGGAATCCCCGTGGTCGTGGTCGGCCGGCCGCCGGTACCCGAGGGGGTCCCGGTGGCCGGCACACCGGAGCAGGCCGTGGCCTGGCTGCGGGAGACGGTGGCGGCCCGTCCTTAAGGGGCGTCCGGGTACCGCCGCGGCGTCCAGACGATCTGCCGGCCGTCTCCCCGCCGCACCCACTGGGTCTGCGAGGACCCGACGATGAGGATCGTCCGCATGTCGACCTCGTCCGGGTCGAGATCGGCCAGGCGTACCGTACGGACGCTCTCCGCAGGCCCGCCGACGTCCCGGCCCAGCACCACGGGGGTGTCCGGGGAGCGGTGTTCCAGCAGCAGGTCGCGGGCCTTGCCCACCTGCCAGGTCCGGGTGCGCGAACCGGGGTTGTACAGCGCCATCACGAGGTCGGCCGTGGCCGCGGCGCGCAGCCTCTCCGCGATGACCTCCCACGGCTTGAGGCGGTCGGAGAGGGAGATCGTGGCGTAGTCGTGGCCCAGCGGGGCGCCCGCGCGGGCGGCGGCGGCGTTGGCCGCGGTCACACCCGGCAGCACCCGTACCGCGATGTCCTTGTACAGGTCCTGCGACGCGACCTCCAGCACCGCCGTCGCCATGGCGAAGACCCCCGGGTCACCGCCCGACACCACGGCCACCCGTCGGCCGCGCCCGGCCAGGTCGAGGGCGAACTCGGCACGCTCCGACTCGACCTTGTTGTCCGAGCCGTGGCGCGACTGGCCCGGCCGGACCGGGACCCGGTCCAGATACGTCGTGTAGCCGACCACGTCGTCGGCCGCGGCCAGCGCACCGCGCGTCTCCGGCGTCAGCCACAGCGGCCCCGCGGGGCCGGTGCCGACGACGACGACCTCGCCGGAGCCGGGCGCCCGTTCGGGGCGCGGCGCGTCGATACGGCTCGGCAGCACCGCGACGGCGAAGTACGGCACCGAGTCGGCGTCCGTGTCCGCGAGGTCACCGGTGCGTTCGCCGGCCATCGTGGCCCGCTCGACGTACCGTGCCTCGGGCAGCCGCCCGGACGCCTCGAAGGCACGGCGAACGGCGGGGAACGTACGGCCCAGCTTCATCACCACCGCGGAGTCCGTGGCCGCCAGACGTGCCGTCAGCTCCTCCTCGGGCAGCGTGCCGGGCAGGATCGTCAGCACCTCCTCGCCCTCGACGAGCGGGGTCTGGAGGCGCGCCGCCGCGGCGCTGACCGAGGTGACACCGGGGATGACCTCGGTGTCGTACCGGTCCGCGAGCCGCTTGTGCATGTGCATGTACGAGCCGTAGAAGAGCGGGTCGCCCTCGGCGAGCACGGCGACGGTGAGTCCGGCGTCGAGATGCACCGCGAGGCGGGCCGCGGCCTCGGCGTAGAACTCCTCCAACGCGCCCCGGTAGCCGCCCGGGTGGTCGGTGGTCTCCGTGGTGACGGGGTAGACCAGCGCCTCTTCGATGTGGTCGGCACGGATGTGCTCGGCCGCGATGGAACGGGCGATGGAGCGGCCGTGACGGGCGCTGTGGTAGGCCACGACGTCGGCTTCGGCGATGACCCGGACGGCCCGGATCGTCATGAGGGACGGGTCGCCGGGACCCAGGCCCACGCCGTACAGCCGGCCGGTGGTCCGTGTGCTGGGCTGCGTGCTCACGGTCACTCCTCCTCGCTGGCGATGGCGTTCAGGGCCGCTGCCGCGATCGCGCTGCCGCCGCGACGGCCGCGCACGATCAGGTGCTCCAGGCCGGACGGGTGCGCGGCCAGGGCGTCCTTGGACTCGGCGGCTCCGATGAAGCCGACCGGCACGCCTATGACGGCCGCGGGGCGCGGGGCGCCCTCCTCGATCATCTCCAGCAGCCGGAAGAGCGCGGTGGGGGCGTTGCCGACGGCGACGACGGCGCCCTCCATGCGGTCCCGCCACAGCTCCAGGGCGGCGGCGCTGCGGGTGGTGCCCAGCTTCGCCGCGAGGTCCGGCACGGCCGGGTCGGACAGGGTGCAGATCACCTCGTTGTCCGCGGGCAGCCGCTTGCGGGTGACGCCGCTCGCGACCATGGCCACGTCGCAGAGGATCGGCGCACCGGACCGCAGCGCGGCACGGGCGTGCGCCACGGCGTCCGGGGAGAAGGCGAGATCGCGTACGAGGTCGACCATGCCGCAGGCGTGGATCATGCGGACGGCGACCTGGCTCACGTCGGCGGGCAGCCCTGCCAGATCCGCCTCGGCGCGGATGGTGGCGAAGGACTGGCGGTAGATCGCCGGTCCGTCCTTCTCGTACTGATGCACAGTGCCTTCGCTTTCTCTGTAGGGATGGTCGGGGTGGTGACGGATGGTCATGCGCGGTCGCCGGTGGCGCGACGGCCGCTGCCGCGGGCCGTGGCCACCGCGGCGGCGAGTGAGGACGAGCCGGGCGGGACGGTCACGGGGTCGTGCGGGCCGCCGTCCCGTACGACGGTGACGCGGTGCCCGCCGTCGGCGGTGGCCACCACGTCGACCCACTCCCCGTGCGGGTGGCCGCACCGGCGTTCGCACCCGGACCAGTACACGGGCAGCCGTCCGGGCGGTCCGACGGCGGCGCCCGCTTCGGCCCGTACGTCGGCCAGCGACTTGGCGCAGCCGGGCCGCCCGATGCAGGCGCCCACACCCGTCCAGGGGGAGGCGTCGCCGGTGATCAGACCGGCTGCGCCGAGGGCGGCCAGGAGCTCGGGGACGCGGTCCGCGGGGGCGCCGGGCACGACGACGCCGCGCCACGGGGTGAACCGCAGCTCGCCGCCGCACTGCCGGGCGGTCCCGACGAGCAGCTGCCACTGGGCCGGGGCGAGCCGCCCCAGCGGTACGCCTGCGGAGAGCGCGACGGCGCCGTGCGGGCCCGCGGGTACGGGGCCGGGAGGCGGCGCGACGGCGAGGGACGGGCGGGGCAGCTCGGCCGGGGAGGTCCCGGAGAGTTCCTGCGCGATACGGGCCGGGAGTGCGGCGCGGACGTCGTCGGGCAGGTCCTTGACCCGCCAGGCGCCGGAGTCCCGGGCGGCTTCCAGGAAGGTCTCGGCGGCCACGAGGGCGGCGGCGGGGGCGGTGGCGCCGGTGGCCGGCAGGCGCAGGACGGTGTCGTGGCCGCCGATCCGCAGGACGGCCCCGCCGTCGGCGGGGGACGCGATCAGGGTCACATCGGCGCCGAGGGCGTCCACGTCGCCGCGGCCGTCGTCGAGGGCGAAGAGGAAGCGGCCGGAGAGGCCGGTCGCGCGGTCGCTCCGGCAGAGCAGCCGGTCCAGTTCGGTCAGCCACGGGCGGATGTCCGGCAGTTCGCGGTCGTCGAGACCCGAGAGCGGCGACGCGACGATGTTCCGTACGCGTTCGTGGCGTTCGGAGGGCAGGAGTCCGGCGTCGCCGAGCACCTGGGCGAGCTCGGTGCCGCAGTCCGGGGCGAGGCCGCGGAGCTGGGCGTTGCCGCGCGAGGTGAGGTGAACGTCACCGTCGCCGAGCCGGCGGGCCGCCTCGTGCAGGGCCTCCGCCTGAGCGACGGTCAGGACCCCGCCGGGTATCCGGACCCGGGCGAGCGCACCGTCGTCCGCCCGGTGCAGCCGCAGTGAGCCGGGGCAGGCATCACCGCTGCTCCGGGCAGAGGCGGCGCCCTGGGACCGGGGCGAAAGGGCGGATGCGGACATGGCGGCGAGCATACCGACCATCACACCGGCGTCGGCCGGGCCCGCCGCGATGGCCGGGACCGGACGCTGAACGGCCTGCAATGTCCGGTGGACGGGCCCGGAGGCCCTCCGGCCCGGCTGCCCGGAACCGGCACGGCCTCCCGCGCCGCCGACGCGCGGCGGGTGGCGCGGGCTCACGAACGGTCGACGCACGCCAGTGGCAGGGACCCTGAAGCGCCGACCACGACACACAACCCCAGCCATTTTTCCGGCCACATGCGGAGAACCCGGATCCCGCACCCCGCCCCAACCCCCGGCCCCCGCCGTCCCGTCCGGCGTCCGAGCACGGCGCCCAGCAGGTGGACCGGCCACCGCCGCGGGTCCCGGGCCGGCTCCGGACCCGCTCACCACAGCACCTGCGGCCCGTCCGCCGGAACCCGCGGCCCGCCCGGCCTCCGAGGACAAGATCCCGGGCGCCCCCCACCCGTACACCCCCGCCGCTTAGGATGCAGGCGGCGGTCCACTCGGCCCGCCAAGGGGAGGAAGCCCGGTGAGATTCCGGCGCGGTCCCGCCACTGTGAGCCCGGTCGAGAACACCGGCCGGGCGAGTCAGGAACTCCCTTTCCCCGCATGCCCGGTCCGTTCGAGCAGGGGAACCCGATTCCGACACCGCCCGGGGCGTGGACACCCCGAGGAAGGCTTGACGCAGCATGATTCTGCTTCTGTCGACGTCCGACACCGACCTGCTGAGCGCACGCGCATCGGAAGGCCCGGTCAGCTACCGCTACGCCAACCCCTCCCGGCTCCCGCTCGACACCCTTCCCCAGCTCCTCGACGGCGTGGACCTCGTGGTCGTCCGCCTGCTCGGCGGCGTACGCGCCTGGCAGGACGGGCTCGACCAGCTGCTCGCCACCGGCCGCCCCGTCGTCGTGCTGACCGGCGAACAGGCGCCCGACGCCCAGCTGATGGCCGCCTCCACCGTCCCGATCGGGATCGCCGCCGAGGCGCACGCCTACCTCGCGCACGGCGGCCCCGCCAACCTGGCGCAGCTGGGCCGGTTCCTGTCCGACACCGTCCTGCTCACGGGACACGGCTTCGACCCGCCCGCCCCGGCCCCGGCCTGGGGCCCGCTGGAGCGGACCGCCCGCCCGATGGACGAGGACGCGCCCACCATCGCGGTGCTCTACTACCGCGCCCACCACATGAGCGGGAACACCGCGTTCATCGACTCCCTCTGCTCGGCCGTGGAGGACGCGGGGGCCCGCCCCCTGCCGCTGTACGTCGCCTCGCTCCGTACCCCCGAGCCCGAGCTCATCGACGAACTCCGCGCCGCGGACGCCATCGTGACCACGGTCCTCGCCGCGGGCGGCACCCGGCCCGCCGAGGCATCCGCGGGCGGTGACGACGAGTCGTGGGACGCGGGCGCGCTGACCGGCCTCGACGTACCGATCCTGCAGGCGCTCTGCCTGACCGGTTCGCGCAGCGACTGGGAGGACAACGACGAGGGCGTCTCCCCGCTGGACGCCGCGAGCCAGATCGCGGTCCCGGAGTTCGACGGCCGGCTGATCACCGTGCCGTTCTCCTTCAAGGAGATCGACGAGGACGGCCTGCCCGCGTACGTCGCGGACGCCGAACGCGCCGCGAGGGTCGCCGGAATCGCCGTACGGCACGCGAGGCTCCGCCACATCCCGGCCGCCGAGAAGCGGATCGCGCTCGTCCTCTCCGCGTACCCGACCAAGCACTCCCGTATAGGCAACGCGGTCGGTCTCGACACCCCCGCCAGCGCCGTCGCGCTCCTGCGCAGGCTCAGGGCCGAGGGGTACGACTTCGGCCCCGAGGAGGAGATCCCCGGCCTCGTCTCCGGCGACGGCGACGAGCTCATCTACGCCCTGATCGAGGCCGGCGGCCACGACCAGGAGTGGCTCACCGAGGAGCAGCTGGCCCGCAACCCGGTCCGGATTCCGGCGGCCGACTACCGCCGCTGGTTCGCCACGCTGCCGGCCGAGCTGCGCGAGGCCGTCGAGCAGCACTGGGGCCCGGCCCCCGGCGAGATGTTCGTGGACCGGTCGCACAACCCCGAGGGCGACATCGTGCTCGCGGCCCTGCGCCGCGGCAATCTGCTCGTCCTCATCCAGCCGCCCCGCGGTTTCGGCGAGAACCCGATCGCGATCTACCACGACCCCGATCTGCCGCCCTCGCACCACTATCTGGCCGCGTACCGCTGGATCGCCGCGTCCGCCGAGGACAAGGGCTTCGGCGCCGACGCGATGATCCACCTCGGCAAGCACGGCAACCTGGAGTGGCTGCCCGGCAAGAACGCCGGACTCTCCGCGGCCTGCGGCCCCGACGCGGCCCTGGGCGACCTGCCGCTGGTGTACCCGTTCCTGGTGAACGACCCCGGCGAGGGCACCCAGGCCAAGCGCCGGGTGCACGCCACCCTTGTCGACCACCTCGTGCCGCCGATGGCCCGCGCCGACAGCTACGGCGACATCGCCCGGCTGGAGCAGCTCCTCGACGAGCACGCCCAGATCGCGGCGATGGACCCGGCGAAGCTCCCGGCGATCCGCGCACAGATCTGGACCCTCATCCAGGCCGCGAAGCTCGACCACGACCTGGGGCTCGAAGACCGGCCCGAGGACGAGGGCTTCGACGAGTTCATCATGCATCTCGACGGCTGGCTCTGTGAGATCAAGGACGTCCAGATCCGCGACGGTCTGCACGTCCTGGGCGGCGCCCCGACCGGCAAGGAGCGCGTCAACCTGGTCCTGGCGATTCTGCGCGCCCGGCAGATCTGGGGCGGTACGGCGTCGCTGCCCGGCCTGCGCGAGGCCCTCGGCCTCGACGAGTCGGCGGCCACCCGCACCGCGGCCGACGAGATCGAGGAGCAGGCCCGCGCCCTGGTCCAGGCGATGGAGGACGCGGACTGGGAGCCGTCGGCGGTGGCGGCCGTGGCCGCGGGACTGCCCTCGGCGGTCGCCGACATCCTCGACTTCGCCGCCCGTGAGGTCGTCCCGCGCCTCGCCGCGACGACCGACGAACTCGACCACACCGTGCACGCGTTGAACGGCGGGTTCGTGCCCGCCGGTCCCTCCGGGTCCCCGCTGCGGGGTCTGGTCAACGTCCTGCCGACGGGCCGCAACTTCTACTCCGTCGACCCGAAGGCCGTCCCCTCCAAGCTCGCCTGGGAGACCGGACAGGCCCTCGCCGACTCGCTGCTGGAGCGCTACCGCGCGGACAACGGCGACTGGCCCACCTCGGTCGGTCTGTCGCTGTGGGGCACCAGCGCGATGCGCACGGCGGGCGACGACATCGCCGAGGCGTTCGCGCTGCTCGGGGTCCGCCCGCTGTGGGACGACGCCTCGCGCCGAGTCACGGGCCTGGAGCCGATCCCGTACGAGGAGCTCGGCCGGCCGCGCATCGACGTCACGCTGCGCATCTCCGGCTTCTTCCGCGACGCGTTCCCGCACACCATCGGCCTCCTCGACGACGCGGTGCGACTGGCCGCCTCGCTCGACGAGCCCGCCGAGCGGAACCACGTACGCGCGCACACCCAGGCCGATCTGGCCGAGCACGGCGACGAGCGCCGCGCCACCACCCGTATCTTCGGCTCCCGCCCCGGCACGTACGGCGCGGGTCTGCTCCAGCTCATCGACTCGCGGGACTGGCGCACCGATGCCGACCTCGCCGAGGTGTACACGGTGTGGGGCGGCTACGCGTACGGCCGTGAGCTGGACGGACGTCCGGCCCGCGACGAGATGGAGACCGCGTACAAGCGCATCGCCGTGGCCGCGAAGAACACCGACACCCGTGAGCACGACATCGCGGACTCGGACGACTACTTCCAGTACCACGGCGGCATGGTCGCCACGGTCCGCGCGCTGAAGGGCACCGCCCCGGAGGCGTACATCGGCGACTCGACGCGCCCCGAGACGGTCCGCACCCGGACGCTGGTCGAGGAGACCTCGCGCGTCTTCCGGGCCCGGGTCGTCAACCCCAAGTGGATCGAGGCGATGCGCCGCCACGGGTACAAGGGGGCCTTCGAACTGGCCGCCACCGTCGACTACCTCTTCGGGTACGACGCGACGACGGGCGTCGTCGCCGACTGGATGTACGACAAGCTCACCGAGACGTACGTCCTGGACCCGACGAACCGCGAGTTCCTCCAGCAGGCCAACCCCTGGGCGCTGCACGGCATCGCGGAGCGCCTCCTGGAGGCCGAGTCGCGCGGGATGTGGGCCAAGCCCGACCCCGCGGTCCTCGACGCCCTGCGCAAGGTCTTCCTGGAGACGGAAGGCGACCTGGAGGGCGAGGACTGAGACCGGCGCCCGGCGCCGAGCACGCGTACGGCCCCTGGGAACCGTCGGTTCCCAGGGGCCGCCGCATGCCGTGCGTGCCGTGCTCGTGGTGGAGCAGGGTCAGTTGGCGTTCACCAGGTCGTGCGCGGGCACCTTCACCGTGCGTGCGCCCGGCGTGCCGCCCAGGATCACCTTGCGCAGGGCGCTGTTGTTCTTGAGGTTGGTCTCCTTGAGCCGCTTCTCCGGGTTGGCCAGCACCTGGATGTAGTAGGTGCCGTTCGCGAGACCGGTGATGTCGAAGGACTGGCCGGGCAGGTCCTGCGTGTAGGTGTCGCCGGATCCCACGTCGAGGACCTCACGCACGGAGATCGAGTTCTCCTGGCCGCACGCGGTCGAGAGGTCGGTGTTGTCCGGGTGCCAGTTGGCGTTCTTCACCGTGTAGTCGACGGCGTCGGTGTTGGCCAGGCAGAACGCCTCCTTGCCGCTGCGCACCGTCTCCTTCTTGTCGGCCTTGAGCAGCCGATAGCTGGCGAAGTCGGTGAAGTGCCAGTGCTCGTGGCCCGGGCGGGGGTCCCACTCCATGGTGCCGGTGGGCGTGTAGCCGACCTGCTTGCCCTTGGCGTCGTAGAAGTACTGGTAGGCGTCCATCAGCTTCTTGCCCGGGGAGCGGAAGCCGTCCACCACGAGCTGCGCGGGGCCGGCGTTCCACACGTTGGCGCTGAAGGCGAGGTAGTCCTTGCCCTTCACGTTCTGCTCGCCGTCGCTGACCGTGATGCCGTAGGCCGGCAGCGAGCGGAGGTCCGGCTTGGGGACGTCCGGGACGCTCGCCTTGCCCTTCGGCCGCGCCGCGTTGGGCGCGACGGCGGGAGCCTTCCTGGAACCGTCCGTCTGCCCGGGGGCGTCACCCATGGCCGACGCCCGCAGCGCGCTCTTCTTGAGCGACCAGGGGAGAGCCGGCGGTGCGGGGGTGTGGGGTCCGTGACCCACGTTGTACGAGGGACCGGCGCCGCTCGTCGCGGAAGCGGGGGCCGGTGAGCGCATCGCACCGTGACCGGCGTGCCCGGCCATGGGGGACGCGCCGCTCCGCAGGCCCTCCGAGCCGCCCTCCTCATAGCTGCGCTCGCGGACCGTCACCTTGATGGTCCGGGGCTGGTCGGCGATGCCGAAGAGGTCGCGGTACTTCTTGGTCACGGAGACCTTGGCGGTGTACTTGCCGGGCTTCAGGTCGACCGGAGCGCCGTAGTAGCCCGCGTACGTGTTGGACGCCCAGCCGTTCTCGACGCCCCACACCGAGCCCAGGGTGAACGGGTTGACGGGGCAGCTCTCCGGGTACTTCGACGTGGACGGGGCGTCGGGACGTACCCGCCCGGAGGCGTTGTTCGGGCAGAAGGCTTCCGTCCGGTTCGCCACGGCCTTGCCGGCCGCGTCGGTGATGACGATCCTGGCGAAGCCCGGGAGCCCCGCGAAGTCCTTCACCACGCCGCGGGGAAGAGTCTTGGTCCGGGTCTTCTTCCCCTCGCGGATGATCTGGGTGGCGACGACCGGGTCCTTGTACGACTTACGGGTCACCTTGAGCTCGAAGGGCCCGTTCTCGGCGGTGACGTACGTACCGAGGTCCAGATAGACGCCGGGGTCTTCCTTCCACGAGTCGAGAGTCACCGACGTGGAGGCCGCGATGAGGCTGAGCTTCGGCGTGGTCGACGCCTTCTCGGCTTCGGGCGCGGCTGCCACGACTCCGGCGGTCACGGTGATGGCCGCGGCTGCGGCCATCGTCGAGCGCCACAGACGGGTCTGGCGGGATGTGGTCATTTTCCCCGTACTCCGTTTCTTGCACGGATTCCGCATACCTGCTGGGAGCGGAACTGTTTCCCCGGCTGTGGAGAGTCGGCGAACGGCATCAGAGGTTGTCTGCGGACCCAGGAGTCACCCATCGTTGGCCGAAAAGCGAAGCGAATACGTGGGATCAAGCCGTAGTGCGGCGGTTTCCGAGGTGCGGGGTGCTCGGGTGTAGTAATGCGGACCTGTGGCCGCCGTCGCTCCACCGCGTCGACGGTCAAGTGCGTCGTGCCAGAGCGAGGTCGGGCAGCTCACCGCGGCCTCCGGGGTGAGCCCGCGAGGTGGACGCGAAGGAGCCTGGCCACTTCCTGGGCGGCCTCCTCCGGAATCCAGTGGCCGATACCGGCCAGGGTGCGGAAGGTGTACGGGCCGGTCACGAACCTGCGCGTGAGCTCGGCGCCCGTGCGGCCCAGCGCGGGGTCGCGGTCGCTCCGCACGAACAGGGTCGGGACGGCGACCTTGGCCAGACGGCCCGGAGGGTTGAACGGCATGGCCCGGTACCAGTTGAGGGCCGGGGTGAGGGCGCCCGAGTTCACCAGGAAGTCCATGTCCCTGAGGAGGCGTGCCTCGGTCTGGCCGGCAGCCATCCGCCGCGCGGCGGGGCGGGGCCCGGCGGCCGGGTTGATGCGGCGTACGAACAGCTCGGGCAGCCAGGGGAGTTGGATGAAGAACATGTACCAGGACATCAGGAGCTGACGGCTGGTGAAGAGGGCCCGCATGAAGGCGGCGGGATGGGGGACGGACAGGGCGGTCAGGGTGGCGACCGTGTCCGGCCGGGTGGCGGCGAGTGTCCAGGCGACCGCGGCGCCCCAGTCGTGCCCGACGACGTGCACCTTGCCGTCGCCGGGTTCGGCCGCCTCGATGAGGGCGAGCACGTCCTCGGTGAGATGGGACAGGCGATAGGCGAACCTGCCGCGCGGCCGGGCCCGGGCCGAGTAGCCGCGTTGGGTGGGCGCCAAGGTGCGGTACCCCGAGGTGTGCAGCAGCGGTGCGAGCAGGTCCCAGGAGCTCGCCGTCTGAGGAAACCCGTGCAGGAGCACCACGACGTCCCCGTCGAGCGGACCCTGGTCGACGACGTCGAACACCAGGCCGCCGCGCTCGAAGGACGTGAGCCGGCGCCCGCCGGTGCCGCGTCCCGCCGTCATGAGTGGATCCACTGGCCGTGGAAGGTGTAGCCGAGGCTTTCGGGGACGGGCAGCGTGCAGACAGGTCCGTCGGCGACGGACTCGGCGTCGAAGACGACGATGTTCGTGTTTCCGGGGGCGAGGTCGGTCTCGTACGCGATGAGCCAGCCCTGCTCGTCGAGCCGGCCGCGGTCGCGGGGGACGAAGAGGGGCTCGCCGACCAGATGGCCGGGGCCGTAGTCGTGGAGGTCGGCCTCACCGCGCTCGGTGTCGTAGCGCGCGACCGCCGAGAACGCCACGCCCGCTGTGGCGTCGCCGCCGGCGGCGCCGTAGACATTGCGGTGGGCGGTGGTGGAGCGGCGGGGGTCGATGGTGGGCCACTCGAGGGGCAGCCCGTGGAGCTGGTGGGCCTCGACCGTGCCGGAGGCGCCGACGCGGTAGCGCCACAGGCGGCCGACGGGGAAGCAGGACGGGTCGGTGAGATGGCTCAGGCTGGAGATGGCCTCGTGCATGACGGTCCAGGACCGGAAGCGGACCAGATCGAAGAAGATGTCGTCGCCGTCGTCGTAGGCACCGGCGAAGTGCCACTGGAACCACGGATCGGCTTCGACGGTACGGACCGGGCCACCGTCCCGGGGGACGAGCAGGATGCGGGTGGGGGCGCCGAGGCGGTGACCGTCCGCGAGGTGGCCCGCAGGGCGGGCGTCTCCCCTTCGGCACCCTTCCGGCACTTCTCCGACCGGGCCGCACTGCTGGCCGCGGTCGCCGAGGCCGTCGCGATGGATTTCGGTGCGATCCAGATGGCGGCGGTGGAATCGGCCGACTCCATCCCGTTCCGGGCCCTGGGCACCGCGTTCGTGCAGTACGCACTGGACCACCCGCACCGGTTCGCGCTCCTGCGAGGCGCCCTCTTCGGCGCGACCAGGACACCGGCCCTGGAGGAGGGGCACCGCGCCTTCACCGGCGGAATCGTCGAGCTGGTCATTGCCGGACAGCGGCGCGGCGAACTGCGGCAGGCCGATCCCGAACTGATCAGAATCGCCGCTCAGGCAGTGTCCTACGGCCTCTCGCAGATGTTCGTCGACGGCTACCTCGACGCTTCACGGGCCGACGTACTGATCAACCAGGTCGTCGACCTGTTCGGCCTGGGCGTACTCGCGCCCGACAGCGACGCCCGCGCATACGAGGGCGGGGGCGACGAAGCCTCCTGATTCCCGAATGAGCCTCTACGGCTGACCTGGGAAAGTCGACCCGCCTCCCTCTCCGTCTGCCGCTCCCGGTGCCGGTCGTCATCGACCTGGCCGAGCCGGTCAAGCCGCTCGGCGTGTGCGTCGCCTGCAATGACGGTGCCGAGTCGGGGCTCAGAGGCCGTCCAGCACGTTGTTGACCAGGTCCACGACCCGGTACTTCACCTGGTGCCACCGGTTGCAGTACCGCTTCGGCCGCCACCAACGGCCCTGCTTGATCGGCCGCTTGCACCACTTGCACGGCTTCCGCCGCAGCGTGACGTCCAGTCCCCCCATGCCGCGACCTTAGCGGCACTCCGTAAAGGGAAGATCATGGATTCATGGCCCGCACCGGCCCCGTCGTCCGACTCCCGGACGGCACCTGTCGGTGTCCTCACCGCGGTCGCCGCGAACCTCGCGCTGCTCGCGTTCTTCGCCGCCGCCTGACCCAACCCCTGCGCCAGCACAGCAAGGGCTGAGGCAACGTCGAAGGGCCCCGCAGCAAGCTGCGGGGCCCTTCGACGTATTGCCCGGTGAGAGCAATGGCGGAGGATACGAGATTCGAACTCGTGAGGGGTTGCCCCCAACACGCTTTCCAAATGTTCGTCTGGGGGTTCGGCGGAGATCGTAGGTGTCTCGACCTGCGGCGGAGTGGTCGGGACTACTCCGTCTGGACGGGTCTGGACGGGGGTGAATGCAACCAGTACTGCAACCGCCGAGCAGGTCTGCCGTGGACCACGCTAAATGCGCGCCGCGTGTTGTGTCACGGAGGGGCATGGCCATGACTCCGTTGTGCACAAGGGGATGGTTTCCTGCGTGGCCGTTCCCCGTGCTGACGAAGATGCGCCGAGGCAGTGGGCCACAGGGGAACGACGTAGCACCCCGGTCGGCCGAAGCCGGTCGAGGCGCTGCACCCGACTCGAACCCACAACCAGCGGATTAAAAGTCCTGGCGGGGTCCTGCCGGGACTTCCGTCAGCTTCCGCACTGTTCCAGAAACGCCTGGTCGGAGGCGTGAAACATCCCGGCAAGTCCAGAACCGTGCGCGTCGTGCCAGCACGTCCGCTCACGCATCGCTCACGCATCCAGGTCCCCGGTGACGAGGGCCAGGTCAGAATGTCCAGGGGCTCAGGGTGAGACAAGAGCATTATGACGAAGGCTCGATGGCACTTGGGCCGAGTAGGCGATGCCCAGGCTCCACTTGCTGCCACACCACTCCGGGTACGTGCTCACGATCGCCCGCAACTTGGTTGGGGGAGGTCCTGCGGTACGTACCGGTCCGGCACATGTGTCTCGGCAACTCGGGCCGCTCAGCGACCTTGTTGGCCTATGCTGATGGCCGGTCAGACGGGTGGGGGGCGATGGCAGCGCCGGATGAGACGAGGCCAGAAGCAAGGACCGAGCGACACGAGTTCGCGCTAGAACGGTACCGGTACATTCTGCAGCAGATCCATGCAGTGAATGAGAACGCGCACCGCTTCCTTGCGATCTATCAGACGCTTGCTACCACTCTGGTCGGCGCGACTCTTGCGCTCTTTGTTGGGTACCGCAACTGGGGGGTGGCACCAGCCACCGCCCGGGGTGGAGTGATTGGGCTACTGACCCTCACTACGGTGGTCGCCGCATTCACTGTCACGCTGATAGTGGTGGGTGCCTTCGCCTGGCTCGACTACCGCAACGAAGAGTGCGACATCACCGATGAGATGGTCGGGCCGGGCTTTCGTAAGCGCCCACGTCCAGGCAACCTCACGCGTTGGTACGAAACTTACGTGCTGTTGTTCATCGCCGTCTCGGTGATCACTATGTGGGTGCTTGCCGGATTCTTTATTCTGCCGGCAATGAGGTGACCGTTCCCAGTGTCCGAGCACGACTTCGCCAGCACACCCCTGTGGCAGGAGACCCTTGCCGTGCGTCCGCGCAAGGACGATCACCACAGCCAACGGGAGCGATTGCGCGCGTCGTATCTGGCGCTGCGAGACAATGCGGCTGTACTGCTCGCGGAGAATGCGCGCAGTTTGCCCGACTTCACGGTCCATGACATCAGCCACGTGGACGCGCTGTGGGAGACGGCCGGTCTCATGTGTGGTAGCCAGGTCGGGCTGAATCCGGCTGAGGCATACGTGCTGGGCTGTGCCTTCGCGCTGCACGACGCCGCGATGGGGGCGGCGGCATACGGGATGAGTGTGCCCGAAGCGCTGGGCCAACAGCGGTGGCGTGATCTGGTGTCAGTCGCCTACTTTCACCGGCAGGGATGTTGGCCGGATCAGGAGCAACTGGACGCCCCACCTGCCGAGATCGCCGAAGCGTGTCAGGCCACCGCTATCCGCGAAACGCATGCGGAGCAGGCCCGGCAGCTGGTGGATCAGCCGTGGCGGTCCAGTGCGGGCAACGAGATCTTCCTCATCCAGGACGTTCAACTCCGCGAAGCGTACGGTCCGCTAATCGGTGATCTGGCAGCCAGTCACTGGTGGTCAGTGGACAAGCTTGCCGATCAGTTCCGCCAGCCGAAAGGCTCGCTGACCTGGCAGCCAGCGGAGTGGACCATCGAGCCGCTTAAGCTGGCCTGCATCCTCCGGCTTGCCGACGCAACCCAGATCGACAGCCGCCGCGCCCCAACGTTTCTGTTCTCCCTGCGTAAGCCGCAAGGTATCGCCCGTGCACACTGGCGGTTCCAGGAACACATCAGCCGCCCACACCTGGACGGCGACCGGATCACTTACACCTCGCTGCGCCCATTCCCCCCACACGACGCTACTGCCTGGTGGCTGGCCTTGGACTACCTGCGGAGCATCGACCAGGAGTTGAAGAAGGTCGATGCCCTCCTCTACGACCTCAACCGCAACCGACTCGCGGCTCGCGCAGTTGCCGGAGTTGATTCCCCCGAGCGCTTCGCTGAACTGTTCCCGGTGTCGGACTGGCGGCCCATTGATGCCACGGTCAAGGTCAGCGATGTCCCTGCTCTGGTAGAAACACTGGGCGGAGAGCAGCTGTACGGCAAGGAACCCGAGGTGGCCGTTCGCGAGCTGATCCAGAATGCCCAAGACGCCGTCCTCGCTCGCCGCGCTGTAGAACCCGACTTCACCGAGGGCCGTATCGACGTACGTCTCATCGAGACCGACGGTTCCTGGTGCCTGGAGATCTGCGATAACGGCATCGGCATGGACGAGGAGACCCTCGTCCGTGGACTGCTCGACTTCGGAACTAGCGGCTGGAGTTCCACCCGCATCCGCAGTCGGCTCCCTGGTCTGGCCAGCGGTGGATTCCAGCCCACGGGCCGGTTCGGCATCGGCTTCTTCTCTGTCTTCCTGCTCGGCAGCCACGTCGAACTGATCACCCGTCGCTACGATGCCTCTGTGGCAGACGCACGCCGACTAGCCTTCGACAGTGCAGCTCGGCGGCCGCTACTCACGCCACTGGCCGAACGCGGCCGCGCCGCGCCGGGCACAACTGTGCGCGCCATGCTCAAGACGAATCCCTACGACATCCAGGGGCTCCTCACCAGGACCAGCGACGACAGGCTTGGTCAGCTCATCCGACGGCTGGTCCTGGAGAACACTGTCCCAATCCGCATTTGGGAGCCGGACGCAGCCGAACCTGAGACGATTCATCCCTTCACACTGGACTCGGGAGCACCAGATGAAGTCTTCGATCGCCTCTACCCATCCCTGACCGACAGCTGGCGCGTCGGTCAAGAGAAGCAGCGCCTCGAATTACGCGACGCCTTCGTCGAGAGGGCAACAGAATTACTGGACGAATCAGGACGGCGCATCGGACTGGCCACACTCTGGACCGACCTGAATTTCCAAGGGCGAGGCGACTTTCGTGGGATCGTCCCAGTGAGCGGCTTTCTGGCTGACCAGACATACGCCTTCGCGGGATATCTCGCCGGCCAGCCCAGCCGGGCCTCGCGGGACAAGGCAGGTCTCGTCGCCAATCAGGATCAGATTCGTCGATGGCTGCGCACCCAGGAAAAAAAGCTGCGCGATATCGGGCACTTCGGCGACGCGGTTCAGCTGGAACTTGCCAGCATGTTGCACAATGCGTTCAAGTGTCTGTCTGACGACATCGCCTTTGCCATAACGGCACAGGGTCTGCTCTGCCCGGCAGACATCGCTGCATGGGCCACGCAGCGGAACGAAGTCTTCATCGCCTCAGGGCCGAACGTGGCCGTCAGAACCCGACCTCCGCAGGTTTATCACTACCTGTCCGGACGAAATGTTGTGCTCCCTAACAACTGGGTTGTCCTCTCTCAGAGATCAGCTTATCCGCCACTGGCTGACGCATTCCCGGATATCCTGAATCGTGATACCGAATACGAGTTCGCGCGCAACCATTCAACGCTCACGTGGGAAAAGCTCTGGTGGCGCATGTCAGGCGGCCTTTACGGGCCGTTCATGCATGCCCTATGCAAAGCGTGGTCCTGCACTATCGAGGCACTCCTTGCCCCTGTCGAGCAGCGCCACTGGTCGGACTCCTGCTGCCTGGATGATGAGTCACTAGATCCTGTCTGGGGCTACCTACTCAAGCGGCCTACCAACACCAGTTGAAAGCAACTGAATTCGTTCGCACAACTTGGTGCGACGGGGCGCTCCGTGGGGACCGCCCCGGACTTCGGCCTTCGACATCGCGCGCGGAGGCTACTCGTTGGCAGCCAAGTAGCTGAGGCCGAGGCACGTGGGCCTTGGCTAACTAGATGTCCAGGGGGAGGATTGGTGTCATGGACGCAGGAAGAACCGGGCGGACTCTCCGGATCACATATCAAGGGCCGCCAATGCTGGCCGGTGTCCTCGCGCAGATCCTTAGAGAGGACGGTCAGTGCGAGGTCGACTTCGAGCCGCCACAGGAGACCCGGGATGCCTTGGGTGCTGCTGGCCTTGCCGTTGCCACGGTGCAGTTTCTTGTACAGACGTCCGGAATGGATGATCGAATTAAGGAAGCGATCAACAAGTTCCTTCAAAAGTTCAGCAGGGCTCAACCGCAGGTCCAAATCGATGGGGAACCGACGGCGAGCGACGAGCTGGCTACATCGTCTATTGCTGACGAACTTGCCAAGCTGGCGTCACTACACGCTGATGGTCACTTGACCGACCAGGAGTTTTCGGAAGCCAAAGCGCGAGTCCTTCAACGTGGCTACTGAGGCGTGAACGCGTGAACTCCCCGAATGTCGACGGCGACTGCTTGCACCGCAGAGGGTAGTCAGCATGGCGTCAGCTGCCTCGTTGTGGACTCGCTGGTCTTCCTTGACGCTCAAGCTTCTTCTCTGAGCCGCTAACCGGGTGCTGTACGCAAACATCGTCGCCCAGGCCATCCGGAGCTCAACCCACGAGTGCTGTGATGGCGTTCCTAAGCGTCCCGACGAGCGAGGCCAGGGACGCTACCGATCCGATCGCGAGGCTCAGCATTTCCAGGGTCTCGGTGAGCCGGCGGGCATCCGGGGCGGGGCTTTGCAGTTCTTCGTCAATCCTGGCGACGGCCTGCCGGCAACCGTCAATGCTGTGCACCTCCCCTGCGTGCGCGTCCAGTGCCGCCGTGAACTCGGCGAGGCTGGCCTGCGCGGCCAGAAGCCTGGGATCGTCGGCCCCTCCGCCCGCGACGTGGACCTGCCGCATGTCGCCGCCGACCCTGCCCGTGTTGACCTGGTTACTGCTACCGGTGACGTGGGTGCCGCCGCTGTCGCTTCCTCGCCCAAATCGCATGACTATCCTGCTTTCTCAGTTCCGTCTGTTGGACCGGGCGAGTTGCCTTGCTGGTGCATGCTCCCGCCCAAGTTCCCGGTGTTGACCTGGTTGTTGTCGCCGCTGATGAAGTTCTGCGTGATGGCGACGGCCTGACGCTGAAATTCCCCGATGGCGAGCCCGTGGTCAGAGAGGAATGCGCCCACGGTGCTGAACATGCGTGTCTGCAGGATCGACACGTAGCGTTGTACGTCCTCTGTCTGATGCATGTCCTCGGTCGTGACACGGCTGCAGTGCTCCCGCAGACTCACTGGCATCCCGTCGTCCTTCTGCGGCACGATCGCGGCGGCTGTGACGGCTGCACTCAGGAGCCCGAGGCCGCGCCCAATGATGTTGTAGAGCCGTACAGCCAGTTCAACAGTGTCGCCGCAGGCATGGAGCGGAGCTTCGGCCACCTTCCTCGCGAGCTCCCATCCCTTGGCGGGCCCTGCATCCACCGAGGGAAGAAGAGGCGCAAGGACATGAGGGCGGGTGACAAAGTGGAGGGTGTTTCCCTCCAGCGCGGCATGCGCGAAGACAGTGACGACGATCTGGCCATCCCAGCTGACGACTTGGGCGGCAAGGTACCTGCGGGAGAAGTGTCCGGTCGGCGCCTCCCGGGCCTCAGTACACATCTCCGTCGCCTCCGGCCACTCGGCCTTGGCGTTGCCATCGACGTCGCGGCTCAGCTTCTTCCATCGGTTCTGGGGGATGCCGAGGAACTCGGCCACGTCGCAATTTGGCAGCGCGTGAGTCTCTACGAGAACCCCACTCAGGTCCTCCAACTCGTCCCGCACCTTGTCAAGCAGTTCGTCGGCCTCGAACTTCTGGTATCCATCGAGGTCGGTGTCGCCGACCTCACTCAAGGGCTCCTTGCCCTCGTCGGTGACGCGGGCTGATGCCAGCTGGATTCGGGTTGCGCCCCTCCGCCATGCGTCGAGACCGGCGCCGACGAAGCGGTCGGCCCTTCCCTCGTTGCGGTACCCAATGGTCTGCCACTGTTCAGTGACCGCGCACTCGTCGATCTTCCTGGCTGCGAACGGGGCAAGATTGGGACGCTTGGCGATGTTTGCACGGCCAGGACGCAGCGACTGCAGGTAGGCATGGCAAGCCCAGCGGTCCAGCAGATACACCGCAGTCGCAGCGATCAGCAGGTGTGGCGCGACGTGCAACCCGTCGGTCGCGGCTTCGCGCAGCATCGGGATACGCGGTCTGGCGAGGGTCCATAGAACAAAGACAGCTGCCGCGAGAAGAGCCGTTGACACCAGCGAGCGGAATCCCCACTGCAAGATCGCCTGGCCCCGGCGTCCACCGATTAGCTGCCAAAGCAGCATCGCAACAGCGACCGCGGCCAGCCCTCGCGGGTGGAGGACGCCCAGGTAGAACAGCGCTGACACCAGTGCCGCGCCGCGTAGCCGTTGCTGTCGCCGTGCCGCGATGCTGTGCGTAAGCACGGGTGCCAGCCCGAACCCGAAGGATGGTGCTGGGCGCTTCCGCGCATAGAGCACGTTCTTCAAGGCCCACTGCGCAAGGAACTCGCCAGTGAACTCGTCCAGGGCTCTGATGGGACGTGGCGCCCTTCCCTGCATCCTGTCCTGCCACCGCCCGAGCCAGTCCCCCGCCTGTCCTATCCGGTTGACGCGCTCATGCATAGCGCCGGCCAGGTCCCGCGTCACCGAGTTGGTCGCTGGGACTAGATCCCGCTGCGCGTATTCAGCCCGGACCGGCAATTGCCCGGGGATATAGGCGAGTGGCGTGCCGCTACGACTGTCCACAGGTATCCCCGGTACGGCTTCTTGCTCCTGCGCCCCGTCGCAATTCGGACTGATCCCGTTGGGCGACACAGCACGCCATCGCAGCAGCGGCATCTGCCACCTCCCCCGAGGAACCGCTCGTGAAGCCCTCACCCTGTGGCACGGAGCACTAGCTTCACCGGGAAACGCTTGCCTATGGCCGATTAGCGCCCTCCCATCGGCTGACACGTTGCGAATCAGGTTGGCCTTGAGCGTTCTGCCGAAACCTCCGCGCCCTCGGGCGTCAGGCTGCGAGGCTGCTTGGCACGCTTCGGAATGTGCTGCCCTGTACCGGGGAAGGTCCAAGCCATGAACGGAGCACTGTCAAAGTGGGCGCGTCAGGTGGC